>QZKK01000195.1 GCA_003599475.1 Desulfobacteraceae bacterium | reverse complement strand
CTTCAATATCTTCCATCCTTTCTGGGAATGTTTTTTAACCTGATCGAATTCCTCCTTGGTAAGCTTCCTGGGAGCCGTCAGGATCTCATTGGGGATATCGATCTTGCCGACATCGTGAAGCAGCCCGATCAACCCGAAAAGTCTGAGGTCCTCTTCAGAATAGCCGGCGTGATGGGCATAGCCAAGCGAAAACAGCATCACATTTGTCAGGTGCAGTTGGGTCGTGTAGTCCTTGACCGAAACCTTGATGAGGTTTTTCAGTACATCCGGCGAGTCGAGGTATTCACCCACCACGACTCCGATGGTTTCCTTCATATCCACCAGAACCTCGTTTCTCGGTTCTGAAAGCGTGACCGAGACCACTTCGCTGAGCCGCTCTTTGGCCTTGACCGGGTCCGCTTTCAGCTCGAGCGCTATTTGCTGATTGAGCCGTCGGGTCTGTGCCCTTACCAGGTGAATCCGATCCTTGAGGGAGATAAAGAGCTGCTCCGGCAGCTTCCCCGTTTTAATGCGGGACGGATCGAATACGGTCCCCTTTTTCTTGTAGAGTCCGTAGTAGCCTTCGTTTTTATAGTAAACGTCGAAGTCGATGTACTTATCGAGTATATTCGGGTCTCCGCTGATTTCATACATCTCGCCTGTCGCCATAAGGTCTCCCTCTCGTGCAAGTTCAAATACCGGTTCGACCCAAATTGTTGCAAAAAGCATTCCATGAATCAAATCCACGCTTTCCTGATGCCTCTTCTCGAAATGCCCCGAGAGTTTGGGTTTACTGAGCAACCCGCGCATTCCCTCCCGCAAAAGAATGGAATCTTCTCCAGTCCGTTATTGGACGGTGTTCCATTTCAGCATTCCAATTCGGAGAAATTGTCTCGGCAATCGGAGCAAACGAAATCTGCGAAAATCTGCGGATCGGAGGCGGATTCGCTCTGGCGCTCTTTTGGAATATCTGTTAGGAAATAACCGGAGGTAAGAAGCCGTGCAGCTACCGACGAGAGCCGAGTGTTTTGATTTGATGCGGAAAATGGACATGATGGATCACATCCGGGATCATTCGGTGCAGGTCTGCCGGGTGGCCATCGCTTTGGCCTCACCGCTTCAAAACGATCCGAACCCTCCGGACCTCAGGCTGCTTGAAGCCGCAACCCTGCTCCATGACATCACAAAGACCCGAGCCTTTGAAACCGGGGAAAATCATGCGGCGACAGGCGCCCAACTGCTGATCGAGCTGGGATTTCCTGAAGTCGGGCATGTCGTTCGGCAACACGTCCAGCTCGACTCCTATCTTTTGACAGGGGTTTTAACCGAAGCGGAAATCACCAACTATTCGGATAAGCGCGTGCTCCACGATCAGGTGGTACCGCTTTCGCAGCGGATGGTCTATATCATGGATCGATACGGCAAGACGGAGGCGAATCGCAATCGAATCTCCTCTCTTTGGGAAAAAACAAAGGCATTGGAAGAGCGGATTTTCAAGCGGCTGCCGTTTCAGCCGGAAGAACTATCTCAGAGAATTTTAGATTTTTGATTTTAGATTTTAGATTTTAGATTCTTTGCGACTTTGCGCCTTTGCGTGAGACTCTTTTTATCTGCATTCATCTGCGTTTATCTGCGGATAGGAAAGATATTTATTTACAGAGCTTCCGTCACCACCGGCTCCCTCAGAATGAGCTCGATCGCCTGGGCCGCCGATGCCGAAATCGCCGGAAAGGCTTCCGATACGTTGTAGATGTGGCGCAGATTGTCTGCGGTCCTCAGTATGAGCATCGCCAGATCGCCTTCTTCGATTTCATAGGCGGATCTGACTTCATCCCATTCCTGCCCGGCTGCCCATGCAAAGACGGTAGCCGCCGGCCTGAGGAAAAACGGGCGGGTCGCAAAGCCTTCGGCCTCCAGATCTTCCGTCAACGGCTTGAGTTCATCCCGCATCTTGAAAAAAACCTTCACAAGAGGTCTTGAGACAAGCTTTTCGTTGAGACGATCGTCGAAGTCGCGGTCGCTGACGAATGTGGCGACCATCGCTGCAAGGAGTGCGGGATCCGAATCCGGAAAAATTCCCAGCCGAAGCCCCTCTGCAACCAGAAGCGGCTGATCGATTCGGAGCCGTGACGCCCATCGGCCGTCATCGGTGAGCTCGCCATTACTGGCGACGAATCCGTTCTTTTTTAGAAAGCGAAGATGCCGCAGAAAATCTTTCCACAGAAGGAGCCGATCCTCTTTCGATGCAGGATTTCTCTGTTTCTCTCCCTTTTGCAGCAAAAGGTAAGCGGCAAAGGAGTTTTCGAGAAGGCCCCGGATCTGCTCCGGAGTGTGGGATAGCAGCAGATTCAGCACCATCGAGAAATTGATCCGGATCTGGCTCAGTACCGGCGTGGGCGGTGACCCCATCAGCCTGGCGATCAGCGGGATGTCCATGAACTTTCCCGGCAGCGCCACGGCAAAGCCAACCCGGTCCATCCCCCTGCGGCCGGCCCTTCCGGTCATCTGATGAAATTCGGTGGGGGTGAGCGGGGCGAAATCGATGCCGTTGAACCGGTCCGAATTCAAAAATGAGACGGTTCTCGCCGGAAAATTGACGCCGGCAGCCACCGTGGAGGTCGCGAATACGGCATCGAGGCGACCTTCGGTCATCAAAGTCTCCAAAACCAGCTTCCAGGCCGGGAGTTGTCCGCTGTGATGCGCGCCGACTGCGAGATTCTCGAGGTGCCAGCGCTGGCGGTGCCCTGCCATATAGGGGTTTTCGGAAAGGAGCGACTCGATGCGGTTCTGAAGGTCCGCCCTGCGCCCGTAATCCTGGATTCGGTTGTTCATGCAGAGCTCCAGCGCCTGGTCGCAATCGGCCCGGGACTTGAGAAAGAAAATAGCCGGCAGCAGCCGGAACCTGCGCAGCACCCGAAGGATCTGCCCGAAGGGGGGGAGCTTGCCCGGAGGGGCTAACAGGGGCGGATTCTTGACGGAGAGATAGCTTCCCACCTTCTTGTCCAACCTCGACCTTCTCTTGGATCGCTCCTGAGAAAGGAGCGGAAGCAGCATTCCCGACGGATGCAGAAAAAGCGGCACCAGTGGTACGGGCCTTTTTTTCTCCTCGACCACGACACAGTCCCTCTTGCGGATCGATGAGAGCCAACCGGCGATATCGGGAGCGTTTCCGATGGTGGCCGAAAGCATCAGGATGGGAATCCGCGCGGGAAGATAGATCATGATCTCTTCCCAGACCACCCCGCGCTCGGCATCGCCGAGGAAATGGGCCTCGTCGAGCACCACAAAGTCTGTTTCCAGCGAAACCCCGTGATGCATGGCGTCATATAGCTGATTTCGGAGAATTTCGGTGGTGCCGACCGTAATCGGGGCTTCCGGATTTTCTTTCCGGTCTCCGGTAAGGATTCCGACATTTTCAGGACCGAAGCTTGCTGAAAACTCCGCATGCTTGGAATTGCTGAGCGCCTTGAGTGGCGAGGCATACCAGGCCTTTTTCCCCTGTTTGAATCGCTCCAGGATGGCCTGTTCCGCAATCCATGTCTTTCCGGCGCCGGTGGGTGCGGTAACGAGGCAGTCCGAATGCCGGACGGCGGCAAGCGCTTCCAGTTGAAACGGGTCCGGAACGAAGGGACCCGCTTTCGGAACGCCGATTTCCGCGAAAATTCTCTTCAGTTTGGAATCCGCCTCGGGCCGGATCGGCTCCGGCCGGAAGGGCTTCGGGTTCCGGCGCCTGGAGATTCGATGCGGGTGCAGTGTGGGTCTTCTCATCACAACCCGCGGGCGATTCTCTCTACGATTTTAAGGGCCGGCGAATCGGTCTCGAAAGGAGATTTTCCGTTCAGGTCGGCTTCGATCAGGCTTTCGTCATAAGGGAGGAAACCGAGAAACTCGAAACCGGGCATATTGGATTTGAGAAACGCTTCATCTTTTGGGTTCCGGATTTTATTGCCGACCAGTGCGACCTGATCGAGTCCGATTTCGGAGGCGAGTTTTTTGATGTGTGCGGCCGTCTCGATGCTTCTGCGCCCCGGCTCCACCACGACGATCAACCGGTTGACCGCTTTGGCGGTGCCCCGGCCAAGGTGCTCGATTCCTGCTTCCATATCCATGACGACCACCTCGTCTCGTGCAAGCACCACGTGGGTGACAAGCGATTTGAGCAGCGTGCTTTCGGGACAGATACAGCCGGCACCCCCTTTTTTGACCCCGCCGAGGCGCATGAGCTTGATGCCGTTCAGCTTCACGGACAAAGCCTCCGGAAGATCGTCGACCTTGGGGTTCAGCTTGAAATAACCCCCGATGGTTCCTGGCTGCGATTCGGTGCGCTCGCAGATCAGATCTTTCATATCGGAGATCGGAACGATCTTATCGGAATCGGCGATCCCCAGGGCGGCGGCGAGGTTGGCATCCGGGTCGGCATCGATTGCCAGCACATGTTTTCCGGAAGCATCCAGAATTCTGATCAGAAGGGCTGCAAATGTCGTCTTGCCGACACCCCCCTTTCCGCTTACGGCAATTTTCATAAACTTTTTTTCTCCTCGAAGGATAATAGCCACAAAGACACGAAGCCACAAAGGTCCCCGTATGTGTATGACGTCGCACCAGGATGCGCTTTGTGCCTTCGTGCCTTGGCGGCTGTATTTTTCGTACCCAATATAACACAGGATCCCGCATGGGCAAATCGATTCGTGAAAAACTCTGGAATGAAACCGAAGCTTAACCTGATTTTTGCGATCTCATCCTGCTCGTATGGGATTCTGTTATTCCGGAGGTTGGAAAAAGTGTTTGCGAATGTGGTATAGTAAATGAAAGATAGAAGGTCGGAATTTTAGAAGATGAGAAGATTCGCTGAATGGAAGAGCATAGAGGGATTGAAGAGCAGTTGCGGGATCGGCTATACAATGAAATTGTCATCCGGCAACCGTTTTTGTGGTGGTGGATCAAAGACAAAAAAGCCATATCGACGGAAATTGTCGTCGAAGGGGTGCTGGCGAATGGAGACATGGATGAGGTTTTGAACCTGTTCGAAATTCTGGGCAGGGAAAACGTCAAAAAGATTTTCTTCAATCAGATCTCTCGCAAAAGGCACAATTACAGACCTCAAACAGTAAATCTTTTCCGGAAGGCATTTTCAAGAAATGTTTGAGAATACCCTGACCCCCGGGCAACTGATCCTGGCAAAAAAATTATTCTCAAATATCTCAGGCTTTTTTCTGGCCGGCGGAACAGCCATCTCGCTTCAAATCGGCCACCGGAGGTCGATCGATTTCGATCTTGCATCCTTTGAACCGATAGATCCGTTTAAGCTCGAACGGTCTTTGATGAAGAAAAAATTTGAAATTCAAAAGGTGTTTACGGCCACAAGCGACGAATATTCCATCCTGATGGAATCCGTGCGATTGACCTTTTTCAATTTTCCGTTCCAAATCGATCACCCGATCGAATGGAAAAAATGCCGGATGACAATGCCCGATATCGTCGGATTGGGGGCGATGAAAGCCTATGCACTCGGCAGAAGAAACAGATGGAAAGATTACGTAGATCTGTATTATCTGCTCAGAGATCATGTGACTATCGAAAGCATGATTGAAAAAGCAAACACGACATTTTCACGGAATTTCAATGAAAAACTTTTCAGGGAACAGCTTTGTTTCTTTGAAGACATGGACGAATCCGAAACGATCGATTACATCGCGGATAAGCCGGATAATAACGAAATAAAAAGCTTCCTGGAATCTGTCGCTGTGGATTTTTAATCCAACATACCAAAGCAGGTTGTCGCCAGTCTGATTGAATCTAATGAACCGCCCATTTGCCCATTCTGTTGTCGCACCGCCTACGAAGTTGCCATGCTGAATGGCGAACGAGTCTCAAGCCCTTTAAAAGACCATGATCA
Organism: Desulfobacteraceae bacterium; assembly: GCA_003599475.1. The sequence goes on along the minus strand of QZKK01000195.1, from coordinate 4,110 downwards.
TTGCCTTATCCTTTTTCAGCTTGGACTTCAGACCTCCGATTTCCGGCTCTTCCCGTCCTCTGTCCTCTTTATTTCTTTCCTTCTGATCTTCTCACCTTCTATCCTTCTGATCTTCACCTTTCTGCCCTTCCTGTCATCCGTCATCTGTCATCCGTCATCGATCTGTCGAGGCTTTACCCCATGCTCTTCGCTCTATGCTCCATGCTTCCCCCCCGGCATGTCCATTGCATATCTTGTTACGGGATAAACGCATAGGAAAGGGCATGATTTCAGACAGTCGAGTCGATCTGTATAAAAAATCGAAATGCTGCTGAATATCATTGACTTCATTGAAGAAAATTTGTAATATCCCTAAATTTTTTCATGTGATGCATCGGCTTGAACACTGAAAATCCATTCATCGGGTCGATTTCGTTCATGAAATTGACGGAGCGGAGCTATTTTCCGTCAATTCCGTACACTTGCCGAATCAAAGAGCGCCGGTCCGATCCTCCTATCAAACTGTAAATCAGTCTCGGGCAGAGACGCGGAGACGCAGAGAATTTTCGATATTGGACATTCTATTTTATTTTCAGCAGCTTCTTAGACGATCAAAATCGCCGTCACCGATCATCGGCAAGGTCTGAACACTGAACACTCGAATGCAGAACACAGCCGAATCCATCACCGTAATCGAACCTAAAAAAGGTTGGATCCCGATCGACTTCCGGGAGATTTGGGCTTACCGGGAGCTCCTATATTTTCTGACCAAAAGAGACATCAAGGTTCGCTACAAACAGACCGTGCTGGGAGGGCTTTGGGCGATCATCCAGCCGTTTTTTACGATGGTGGTATTTACGCTGTTTTTCGGGCGGATGGCCAAGATCCCGTCGGACGGCATCCCCTACCCGATCTTCGTCTATGCCGGGCTGCTTCCCTGGACCTACTTTGCAAACGCGCTTTCCGCATCCGGAAACAGCCTGGTCGGAAGCCAGCACCTGATCACCAAGGTCTATTTTCCACGGGTCATCATCCCGGCTTCGGCAGCCTTTGCAGGCTTGCTCGACTTTTTCGTCGCCACATCCGTTCTGGCCGTTATGATGATCTGGTACCAGTACCTGCCCGGAATCGGAATCCTGCTGTTTCCCGTTCTCGTCGGCCTGACCTTCCTGTGCGCGGTCGGAGTCGGCATGTGGCTTTCCGCATTGAATGTCGAGTACCGGGATATCCGCTATGTGATTCCGTTTCTGATCCAGCTCTGGCTTTTCGTCTCCCCGGTGATCTACCCGGTGAGCATGGTCGGCGAAAAATACCGCTGGCTGCTCGCACTGAACCCCATGGGCGGCGTCATCAATGCCTACCGCTCCTCGCTTCTGGGCCACAAACCGATCGAGTGGGATTATCTCTCCATTTCCGCGATTGTCATCGTCTTCCTGTTCGTATCGGGACTCTACTATTTCCGGCGGATGGAAAAGACTTTTGCGGATGTGGTATAGTAGAGATAGAAATCGGAGATCGGAAGTCAGAAGTCAGACAATGGCATTTATCGGCGAAGGGGTGTTGGTGAATGGGAATATGGATGAGGTTTGAAGCTAAGCTTTTCAGGGAACAGTTGTGTTTCTTCGAAGATATGGACGAATCCGAAACGGTCGATTACATCTCCGATAAACCGGACAATGACGAAATAAAAAGGTTCTACGATGAATACAGAAAATATTTGGATGAAGAAAAGGTCATCAGAAGAGGAATTGAGGCTCTCATGAAAGAGTTAGGACCAGTTGAAACCATTCGTTCGTTAACCTTCCTAAAAAGAAGAGGATAGAAAGCGTAAAGCGCCATACGAAATGGCAAAAAAACCTTGGTGAAGGAGGAACTCTTCGATAAGGTCTTCGGAGAATAGGCCCTGACGAAGGGTAACCTTGAACCTGGAACTTGGAACCTTGAACTCCATTCGAGGAGAAGGTTTGATTGTAAACGGAACAAAAGTTGATGGGAAGAGCCTCCGGAACAAACTGGAATCGTTTTTTAAGGACAACGCCCAGAACTTCGGTATCGATATAGCATTTCTCTATGGGTCTTGGGCGGTTGGGAGCCCTCGGGACGATTCGGATGTCGATGTCGCCGTCTGGCGCAGCTCCGCTCTCTCTTCAAGCGACGAGGCTTTCGCGAAGATCACCTATCTTTCCACGAGACTTTCGCTTCTCCTTAACAAGGAGGTGAACATCCTCATTCTGTCCCCGTACTTTCGGGAACCGATGATCGAATACAACGCTATCGTTCTTGGAACACCGGTATTCATCGGATCATTCGATCTGTATGTGAAGATCAGAATGGAGGCCATCACTCAGATGGAGGATTTCAGCATCTTTGGAAGAAGATGGCAACTGGAAGTGGCAGAAAAAAGACTCAGGGAAAGAATCCATGCCTGATTACCGGTATGCAAAAGGCAGGATCGCGGAATCCATAGAATTTATTTCCAGGGAAATGGAAGAGTTCGAGAACGATTACGCCTCTTCCATCTTGAATCGTTCTTCGGCATTGTTGACACATAATCAGTGTTCACTTATACTGTGCAATATTGAGGAGGTTTCTCTATGCCAAACATTACGATATCGATCGAGGAAGATCTCTTGAAATCCGGGCGGCAATATGCGGAAAAACATCAAACATCAGTGAATGCCCTGATCCGGAATCTTCTCGAGCAGACAGTCAAGCACGATTCAAGCCAGTGGGTCGAGGAATGTTTTTCGCTCATGGATCGGGCGAACGTGGGTTTAAAGGGTAAGATGTGGAGGCGCGAGGACCTATACGATGTCTAAGGTGTTTCTCGATACCAACATCCTCGTCTACAGTCTTGATCAGTCGGATCCACGAAAAAAGGAACGTTGTCGCGATCTTCTAAAGCACCTTGCCAGTGAAAGAAACGGGGTGATTTCGACTCAAGTCCTCCAGGAATTTTATGTTGCATCGACGGTTAAATTAGGCGCGGATCCACTGATTATCAAAGATATTCTCAGGTCCTTCGAACGGTTCGAAACGGTGGTTTTAACCCCGATGCTTATTAGAGAAGCTGTCGATTGTGCCGTACTCAATCGTATTTCATTTTGGGATTCGCTGATTATTGTGGCAGCAGAGAGCGCCCATTGCGAAACCCTGTGGAGTGAAGATTTAAACGACGGCCAAGTCATCCGAGGTGTTCGAATTCACAATCCATTGCTGCAAGAAACGTAATTATTTTAATCGGTTATCCACAAAGCTCAAGTGAGAAGAAAAATGAGCTGCCCAAAGAGCCAATTTTTCGGACATGGATAAATCCCGCCAGGGCGGGAATGAACACGGATAAGAGAAACAGACCCGGATCGATCTGCATTTCGTCTTGTTCGTATCTGTGTTTATCTGTGAAGATCTGTGTCCCCCTTAAAATTGAATGGCGAGAAGGCTCCCACGGCACAATGAAATCGTGGATGAGCTTGCCCGTAAGATCTGCAAAGATCTCGATATACCGTTTGTGATGTAAAAAATATGAAATATAGAGCGATGATCAAAAAACCGGGGATTGGTGGATTGGCTGGTTAATAGATTTGCCTGGAGTAAATGCCCAGGAAAAGACTAAAGAAAAGCTTATGGAGTCTTTGATAATTGGGGCCGAAGATCTATTGAAAAGCGAAGTTCCTTTCGAACCTGGTGCACAGATGACAACCGTTGAAGTCGCTGATCCAGCATGGTCGTAAGAGGGAAGAGGGAGGAGGTAAGAGGCAAGTGGAAAACGGTAAGGGGAAATCTGAAGATTGCACTTCCCTCTTACCTCTTACCCCTTCCCGTCCTGCCCCTTCCCTCCTCTCCCGCCCTCATTTCCGTTTCGAGGATCTCGAAATCTGGCAGAGAGCAAGAGATCTCGCAGTCAGGTTTCATCAGTTGTCAGATAAGCTTGAAAAGCGCCGATTATTTCGATATGCGGAGCAGCTCAGGGCTGCTGGCCTATCTATTTCAAATAATATTGCGGAAGGAAGCGGTAGTCTTCACCGGGCCGAGTTCCTTCAATTTTTGGGGTCTATCCGGATTTCCCAAACGAATTTTGAACTATTTTTGCTACCTTGAGGGAGCGGAAAACAAAAAACCTGTTGGCATGAG
>QZKK01000065.1 GCA_003599475.1 Desulfobacteraceae bacterium | reverse complement strand
ATGAAGCGTCTGGGCTATGCCGCCGATATCAGCTTGGAGCTCTACCCCTATGTCGACATGCCGGATGCTGCCGGCAGGGAGAGCTTGGAATATCTTCGCCCCTTATTGGAAGCCTCGGGGCTTATCTGAGTGTTCAGCGTTCAGGCGGGTTCGAGTTTACCGGGTTTTCGGTTTCTGATCTCTGACCTCCGACCTCTGATATCTGGCTCCCGGTTGAGCCATTTAACCACTCGGCCGATTGACAACGCATGCGAATTCCTGAACACTGAACACTGAACACTTTAACGAGGGGGTTCCTCATGAAAGCGCTTTTTTTTCAGCAGCATGGAGGATTGGATGTTTTACGGTACGGAGAGGTTCCTGAGCCGATCCCGCACCCGAATGAGGCACTGATCCGCGTGCGGGCCTGCGGCCTCAACCACCTCGACATCTGGGTCCGGCGAGGCTGGCCGGGGCTCAAGCTCGAGATGCCGCACTGGTGCGGCGCCGATATCGCCGGTGAAGTGGTCGAGCTCGGAAAAGAGGTGACCGGATGGGAGGCCGGAAGCAGGGTCGTAGTCGACCCCGGAATATCCGCCATAGAAGACGCTTACACCCGGAGGGGGATCGATTCGTTGAGCCCCGGGTATCGGATCCTCGGAGAGCATGTCCGAGGGGGAGCGGCCGAATATGTCTCCGTTCCAGCCGGAAACCTTGTCGCCATGCCGGACGGCATCGATTTTCCGGGTGCCGCGGCTCCGCTGCTGGTTTCTCTGACCGCCTGGCGGATGCTCATTCATCGCGCGCAGCTCAAGCCGGGTGAAACGGTATTGGTCGTCGGCTCCGGCGGCGGAGTCAACAGCATGGCCATTCAGCTTGCAAAGTTTGCGGGGGCAACGGTTTACGCGGTTGCCGGGAACGCGGAGAAGGCGGAAAAGGCGAAGGCGCTCGGAGCAGACGAGGTGCTGGTCCGCTCGGAAGTCGATTGGGCCCGCGAGATCTACCGGCTGACAGGCAAACAGGGGGTCGACGTCGTGGTGGACAACGTCGGAAAAGAGACCCTTCCCAAAAGCATGGCGGCGGTTTCGAGAGGGGGAAGGATCGTCATCGTCGGCAACACCACCGGTCCCCAGACGGAAATCGACCTCCGCTTCATCTTCGGAAAGCAGATCAGCCTCATCGGCAGCACGATGGGTTCCCACCAGGATTTCCGCGATGTCACCGCACTGCTCTGGTCGGGCAGATTGAAGCCCGTCATCGACTGCACCCTGCCGCTCCGAGAGGGGATCGAAGCCTACCGGAGGATGGAGCAGGGAGAGCATTTCGGGAAAATCGTCTTGGAGCCTCATTCAATATAGAATCGATTTGGGCGGATTTGCGGTGATCAGCAATTGTCCTGGCTTCTTTAAGAATGGATTGAAAGCGACCATCGTGTCAATCCTTAAAGCTATGTTGCCTTGCCTGTGAGTACATGCTCAATGCGTCGATCTGGAATCACCCACATAAGTGCCACCAGGACGTAAACCGAAACGGCTAACCACTGAGACACAAATGCCAGTACAATTGCGGTAACATACAGAAGTTGCGACAGCTTACCCTTCCAGTCATTGCCGATTGCCTTCTTGAGGATCGAGTCTTCTCCCTGAGATGCGATGATTCTTTGCTGTAAGATCCAATATGCAATCGCCGCCATCAGTAGTACGAGGCCATAGGCAGCCGCCGGCATTTTTGCGAACTGGTTCTCTCCCATCCAACCTGTTGTGAATGGTATAAGAGAGAGCCAAAAGAGAAGATGTAGATTTGCCCACAGAACCGAACCTGTAACCGTGCGGCAGGTGTGCAGCATGTGATGATGGTTATTCCAATAAATGCCAAGGTATATAAAACTGAGCACATAGCTCAATAATACGGGCACCAAGGGCAACAACTGGGCGACGGTGTCTCCGTGGGGCACCTTCAGTTCCAAGACCATGATGGTAATGATAATCGCGAGGACTCCGTCGGAGAATGCCTCTACTCTATTCTTGCCCATCTTGACTCTGCGATCGCTCATGTGAATCTCCATTTTTTGAACTCGCAAGTCGAGCCGATATAGAAATATAGCGATGGGTTTCACGGCGTTACCGCAATCGCAATACGAGTACCGTCCGCACCGGAATCTCCGGCAGGTGGGCAGCGGAACTTATCACGCCCGCGACCGGCGGAGCCAATATTCGAAACGGGTCTCGCCGAGCTGTGCGTTATTGCCCGGAAAGCAGTGTCTTCTCGCTTATTTTTGCTCCGGAGTAACGCGCATTTGGATCAGCGATGACTTCGCGGGGATCTTTGAGCGCAGCCAAGCAGGCGGCATGTTTGATCCTTTATCGGTTTTCGTTATCGAGGCTGGGGTTCATCCGTGTTCTCTTCATAAGCTCGCGGAAAATCACCAGTTTCTGAACATCCTGGGTCCCTTCGCCCAGGGAAGAGCCCCAGGCATCCAGCGGGAATTTGTGAATCGGGTGCTCGTACATGACGGAGGCCGCCCCGAAAAGATCCGCCGCCCAGCCGGTGACATCCTTTGCCGCCTTTACCGAAAGATACTTTGCCATGGACGCATCCAGACGGAAATCATCCCCGCGGTCCAGCGATGCGCACGCCTTTTCGATCATCAACCGTGCGGCCTCGATCTGTGTAAAGAAATCGGCCGCTTCGAAGGTTTTTGACTGAAATTCGAAAATCGTTTTGCCGAAGATCCTTCTCGAGTTCGCATGGGCCAGCGCCAACGAAAAAGCTCCCTCTGCGGTTCCGAGCGTCAGTGCGCTGATCGGTATCCGGCTGTGGGTAAAGATCTTCAAGACCTGCATAAGCCCTTGGCCCCGCACCCCCATCAGATGATCGTCGGGGACGAACACGTCCGTGAGCTGAATCCGCGTCAGGTCGGAAGGAATCCACACCTGTTTGTTCAGTTTCCTGCGTCGAACCCCATCCCCATTCAGATCGACGAGAAACATGGAAAGACGCCGATTCCTGTCTGCATCCGGATCCGAAACAGCCGTTATCACCCCCAGATCTCCGATACTGCCGTTTGTGACATAGGCTTTGGTGCCGTTTAGAAGCCATCCGCCGTCCACCTTCTCTGCCGCCATCGAAACCCCCGCGACATCGCTTCCGGCATTGCGCTCGGTATTTCCCAGGCAGATCAGGACTTCCCCTTTGAGGGCCGGCGCCGCGTACCTTTCCTTTAATGCTGCCGAACCGAAAAGATAAAGCCCCATCAATCCAAGATCGCCTTGAACCAGTACGGCCACGGCGACCCCCGGCGAGATCTTCGCAATCTCTTCCATGATCATGGACTCCCGGAAGGCTGACCGAATTGACATCCTCCCTTCCTTGACAGTAAAATTGAACCAGTCTTCACTGCCCATCGCTCGGAAAAAACTGCGCGGAATCTCCCGCTTTCCGTACCACCCGGAAAGATGAGGGACCAGATGCTTTTCCAAAAACTGTCTGAATTGAAGCTGTTCGTTGTTCGATTGGTCCGAAGCTGTAAAAGGCATATTGCGACCTCATTTTGTAAATTTTCGCCGAATTGAACGTCTCGGAATTAAGCGGCACGATGCGCTCTCATCGAGTCAGATACCAAAGAATATATTCACGAAAGCAAGGCGGGCAAGCCGAGGATCCAGCGGGGTGCTGGTACCCTGTGCGAAACATGCTTTAAGAGATGACCATCCAACATCGAACGTCCAACATCGAATTGAGGAGAAGAATCAATTATAAGATTCAATGATTGCTTTTAATGCCCCCTCGCATTCTAAGTTAAGTTGGAACCTGGAAGCCGGCGAAATTCTTAACCTTCGAACCCTGAACCTTTGAACGCTGAACGTTTACTCGGAAAGGAGTATCCGCATGCCTCGGAAGAAACTGAATATTCCAAACCAGATCGATTACTTGTCCATTCTAGAGGAGGAAGGAAAGGTGGACAGGGATCTTGAGCCGAAGATCCCCAACGAACTCCTGATCCGGCTCTACCGCACCATGCTGCTGGCTCGAAGGTTCGATGAAAGACTGTTCAGCCTGCAGCGGCAGGGCCGAATCGGAACCTTTCCTCCCATCAAGGGGCAGGAGGCGGCTCACCTGGGGGCTGTTGCCGTGCTTCGCGATTCCGATTGGATGGTGCCGTCCTTCAGGGAGCTGGCTGCAGAGCTTTGGAGAGGACGGCCCATTGAAAACGTGATCATTTATAATGCCGGATTCAACGAAGGCGGCAAGATCGAAGACGGAAAGAACAACCTGCCGATCTCGGTTCCGGTCGGAACTCAGGTGCTGCATGCTGTCGGAATCGGATGGGCATTGAAGTATCGAAAAAAAGATGACGTGGTGATGACGTTTTTCGGTGACGGCGCGACCTCGGAGGGAGATTTTCATGAAGGGCTCAATTTCGCCGGCGTCTTTCAGACACCGACGATCTTTGTCTGCCAGAACAACCAGTGGGCCATTTCAGTTCCCCGCAGCCGGCAAACCCGATCCGAAACTTTGGCGCAGAAGGCCATCGCCTATGGGATTCAGGGAATTCAGATCGACGGCAACGATATTCTGGCAGTCTATGCGGCCGCCGACGAAGCGGTCTCCCGGGCCCGGGCCGGCCAGGGTCCCACCCTGATCGAAGCCGTCACCTATCGGGTGGCGGTGCATACGACAGCAGACGATCCCAAACGCTACCGTACCGATCAAGAAGTCGAGCTGTGGCTGAAAAAAGATCCGCTTGTGCGTTTCGAAAAGTACCTGACGGCAAAAAGACTTCTCAACAAAAAAAAGATGGAAAGCCTGGAAGAAGAAGTCCGGGAAGAGATCCAGGCTGCCGTGGCCCGTGCGGAAGAACGGATCAAAGAGATCGGAAATCCGCTGGATATGTTCGACCACGCCTATGCCGAATTACCCCCGCACCTGAAGGAGCAGCGGGATTTTCTGGCCCGGGAACTCGCTCAACTGGAAACAGGAGGGGGAAAATGGCGAAATTGACCATGGTTCAGGCGTTGAATCTGGCCCTTCGGCAGGAAATGGAAAAAGACGACCGCGTCATCGTGCTCGGGGAAGACGTCGGGAGGGACGGAGGGGTTTTCCGCGTTACAGACGGACTCATCGACAGATTCGGAGAAGAGCGCGTCGTGGATACCCCGCTTGCGGAGTCCGGCATCGTCGGGATGTCCGTCGGAATGGCGGTATTCGGTCTGCGTCCCGTTTGCGAGATTCAATTCTCCGGATTCTCCTATCTCAATTTTCACCAGATCGAAAGCCACGCCGCCCGATTCCGATTGCGGACTCAGGGCAGGTTTCATGTTCCCATGGTAATGCGTGCGCCGTATGGCGCAGGGGTCCGCGCCCTGGAGCACCATTCGGAAAGCCGGGAAGCATACTGGGCGCATACGCCGGGGATCAAGATGGTCATTCCCTCGGGTCCTCGAAACGCGAGGGCTCTTCTGGTGAGCGCAATCCGCGACCCGGATCCGGTCATATTCTACGAGGCCAAGGCATTGTACCGCACCTTCCGGGAAGAAGTCCCTGAAGAAGAAGAGACGCTTCCCATCGGCAAGTCCCGCCGGGTTCGGGAGGGCGGCGACGTGACCCTGATATCCTACGGAGCAATGATGCGGCCTACGCTTGAAGCCGCTGTCGAGCTGGAAGAAGAAGGCATCGACGCGGAAGTGATCGATTTGCTGACGATTTCACCCCTCGATGACGGGCCGTTGATCGAATCGGTGCGAAAAACCGGGCGGGCGGCCGTCATTCACGAAGCTCCACTCAGCTTCGGACCGGGCGCGGAAGTCGCATCGCGAATCATGCAGAAGGCTTTCTACTATCTCGAAGCCCCGATCGCTCGAATCACCGGATTCGATATCGTCGTTCCGCTGTTCAGCCGTGAAGCGAATTATCTGCCGGGAAGACAACGGATCGTTCGGGCCGTAAAGGAGACGATGCGGCAAACCTGAAAACTTAACAGCTCAGCCATAAGACACTAAGTACATGCATGCGTAATTGTTGTGGCGTAACAAGTTCACCACAGAGGACACAGAGTTCACAGAGAAAAGACGAAGTGCATGTTTTTCCATATATTTTTTATTCTCTGTGTTCTCTGTGCTCTCTGTGGTTTGCTTAAATCAGTTTCCGGTCTTGCCATTCTTCGTGCCTTCGTGACTTGGTGGCTGGACTTGTTACCTGAACCCTATTGAAACTCCGGCCGGATCGACTCTGCGATCTCCTCCGGAAAAGCCATGCAGAGCGATTCGTTGAACAGATTGCGGAGTGCACCGACATCGGGGGTGCCCAGCGCCTGGTTGAAGAAAGTGCGGGGAGAAAACAGCAGATGAAACCGCGAGTGGACATCTGCTTTCGAGCCGGTGAAAAAATTCATATTGAAAGCGTAGATCCCCATTCGATCATAAGCCCGCATGGCCTTGGTCAGTCCGGCGGCCAGGTGGCCGATATCTTCATCGGTCAACTCCAGGGTGGAGCGCACGCCTTCGACGATGGCGAGGACATCCCCGGCAACTCCCAATGGGGCATAGGAGGCCACCCAATGCACACGTCCGATGGCGCCCAGGTACCTCTGCTCCGAAGCGGCTTCATCGGCAACCAGATCGTCCCAGAAGATCGACCCGTTTGCTTCGAAATATCTTTTCGCCGCAACGAGCTCTTCCCGCATGAGATTGGGCGCTGTGGAAGTGATAAATACCTGGAGATGCGGGTGTATGAGAGAGCTTCCGGAAGCAGGCATGTAGTTCCAGTTGATCAGGTGATAGACGGACTCCGGATGGCCGCAGCCCTCGATTCTGCGGAAAAACTGCATGGCCAGGCGAAAAGCGGATGCAATCCGCTCCGCACCGAACTCCGTCATCGGAATGAAGTGCCTGGCGCCCATGGTCGCCACCGCACTCAAACCGTCGTAAGGAGCGATATTGGGGAACAGCACCATATCGTCGAGCACCAGACGGCACTCCGGCAGGAGGTCATCGGAAAAGCAGGGGGTCACCTTCAGAACATGCTCCGGGCAGAAGGGGCAAGTCTTTTCGGTTCCGGCGGTAAGCTTTTCGAAATCGGGTTTTTGCCATTTCAGCTCCATGAAATGGCAGATTCTCGCGGTTCGCCCGGTCAGAGGATCTTTCCGGATCTCGCTGGGGATGGACCGCCTTGCCATCCCGTTTCGCGGATCCAGGATTACGGTCTCTTTTCTATCGGCGTAAAATTCCATGATTCCTCCTTCCGATTCGCTTCATCTGGATAACTCCTGACGCTCGGCCGCATGAGAATCGCTTCGGTTGCTTAAATTTCTTTGCGCCTTTGCGTCTTTGCGTGAGACTCTTTTTATGGTTCATCAAGCTGTATCCGCGTACCGCTCCTGGATCGATCGGATCATTTTCAGATTATCGAAAAGAGTCTCAACGAGTCTCGGATCGAATTGCAGCCCGGCATTCTCACGGATGGTTTTCAGTACGTCTTCTTCACTCCAGGCTTCCTTGTAAACCCGACTTGATGAGAGGGCATCGAAAACATCGGCCAACGACACGATTCTTCCGAAGATCGGGATCTCATCCTCTCGTTTGCCCCTCGGCGTGCCGTCCTGAAGCATATACGCTTCGATCGGATGCCCGCTATCGGCATGAACATGGCCCGGATATCCTTTCCCGTCCCAGCGTTCATGGTGATTCAAGGCCACCTCCGCTGCGGCATCATCGAGATCCGACTGCCTTTCGGAAAAAAGTCTAGCTCCGAGTATCGTATGCTGTTTGATGATCCCAAATTCCTCCGGTGAAAAACGCCCCGGCTTCTTTAAAAGAATATCGGAAATCGCAACTTTTCCTACGTCGTGAAGCATGGCGGCCATTCTCAGGATATCCCGCTTCCGGTCGACCTCCTTCTGCGAGTATCCCTGGCTTCTCGCCCAGTTTTCGAAGAGCTCGACGGAATAACCGGCCACTCGGTTCACGTGTGCCCCGGTCTCCTTCGGATCCCGCATTTCCGCCATTCGAATCATACGAAGCAAGATGGCCCTTGTCATCTGGGCGCGCTCCAGGGCAACGGACGCAATGCTTGCAAAGTGGAGCATCATCCTTTCGTCGACTTCGGAAAAGGAGGTGATCCGGTTCTCCTTATCCTGTGCGTTGATCACCTGAAGAACCCCCAGCGTTTCCTGTTTTGCGGTTTTCAGCGGCAGCGTCAGAACCGATCGGGTGCAGTATCGGGTGACTTCATCGAAGTGGGAGCCGAATTTATACGGCAGGGCGGAATCGATACAGTAAACATCGGTCAAATTGAGCGATCGTCCGGTTTCAGCCACATAACCGGCAATACTCTCTTTGTCGATTGCAACCTTGAACGTGGAGTAAATCAGCTTCTCGCCCGGTTTCAGCCGTTTCCGGAGCGTATCGTTCTGCGTGTAGCTGAAATTCAGGTTTCGCTCCTCCCGGATGTATATGGAACCTGCGTCTGCGTTCACGAAGCGACGGGCTTCAGTAAGGATTCGTTCCATCAGGATGTCGAGATCATGCACCTTGCTCAATTCGATCCCAAGATTCGTAAGCGCGTTCAGCTTTTCGGTTTCAGTCAGCATCGCATCTCCTTCCGAATCGTTCAGTGTTCAATATCCTTGCCATTCGAAAAATCGATTGCCAGCAAGCGTGCCGGACGCTTTTCGGATGAGATGAAAAGCATCCTGCCATCGGCGCTAAAACCGATGCACTCCGCCTGGGGAAGGCGCGGGAAATCAAAAACTCTGGGAGTGTGCCTGAACGTGTCTCCGCCGAAGTCTTCAGGATCGAAAGGGAAAAGATAGACGAGGTGATACGTCAATACGGCAAGCCATCTCCCGTCCGGGGAAAGATCCATGCCTGTCGGTTGGTAGCGGAAAAGATCCAGCAGAGAAAATCCACCTTTGTCATCGATCTTGCCGCCGGCCCCCTTCAGGTCGATCCTCCTACCCGCTCTCCTCGCGACGACAACCCGCGCGCCCGGCTCCGGAAAAAGCGGCAGCCAGTAGAGTGCAGGCTCCTTCTGCTTTGTCAGCAGCAGAATCCGACGGTTTTCGGTGTCGACGGCCATCGCCTCGCAATCACGGGGGCCGTCTTCGAACTTGAAATCGATGTGCCGGACGGGTTTGCAGCCGGACCCGGAAACCGAGACCGTCTCAGGCTCCTCGATGATGTAAATCGAGCAGGTCTTCCGGCGGGAGTCGTTGTCGCCGATATCTCCGATGGCAAGATACGATTTGCCCCGATATTCGAATGCGGTCAGAGCCTCCCAGTCCCTGTTCCTGGCTTTTAGAATCGTAACCGACCCGAGGTCCTTGCCGTCGATGGATGCGGCATAGAGAACCGGCCCGTTTCCTCCGTCGTTCAGGATCCATATCCGTTCGCTTCGCAGACGGGATGCCGCCAACCCGCTGGCTTCTCGGATCTTTTCATTTTCAAGGATGCTTCCCGCCGGAACGGGAGTTCCGGCCGAGCATGCAGCCGCCGAAAACGACATCCAGATCATCATAAGGGCTTTCAAGACGGTGGTCGCCGGGAAAATCATCTAAAAGCCTTTTTAAGAAGCATCCTCAGGAAGTAACCGTTCACCGGTTCAGCGCTAAGTGCATGCATGCGTAACTATCGTGACGGAATAGGTTCACCACAGAGGACACAGAGTTCACAGAGAAAAAGACGAAGCGCTTGTTTTTCGATATATTTTTCCTTCTCTGTCTTCTCTGTGCTCTCTGTGGTTTGCTTAAAATTGTCCAATCATACGTCACTGTATTTAAGAAACAGAGCACTCCCTGAACCTTATCAAGAAAAATGGGATCGACAGGGTTCTATCGCTTGAGACCGAATTTTTCATAGGAAATCTTCTCGTAGGGCAGCGATTCCCTCTTGTGCGCCGCCTTCCGCTCATCCGGATAGCCGATTGCAACGATCGACTCCACTTTGAGACGAGATGGAATTTCCAGGATCTCCCTGATGTAGTCCTCTGCACTTCGACTGCCGTCGTGCGGCCGGTTCCTGATCTGAATCCAGCAACTGCCGAGTTCCATCGAAACGGCTGCCAATTGGATAAAGATGGATGCGATGGAGGCGTCCTCCACCCAG
>QZKK01000124.1 GCA_003599475.1 Desulfobacteraceae bacterium | reverse complement strand
CGGTGCAGGACGCGCAAGCTGTCGAAGCGGTGCGGGGCGCCTGGTCATGCACCGCACCGCTCAATTTTCAGTTAACCGAATGTTTTTCTCGAATCCGTGATTTTATCACCGAATCGTTTCCACGCGACGTTCAACAGGTACGCAATGCTCATTGCTGCGCTCATTACTATGCCAGGAGCATGCCAGACAGGTTCAAAAGAGCAGTTAATTTTATGATATCATGTACTTATGAATTATTTCGGCCGAAGAGGAAAGGATGCGAAGGGGTGTAACGAATTTTACGGGTGCAAGCGGTACAGGGGAAGGATTGCTAATGAAATGGGAGCGATCACGGGTGTAAAAGAATCATACAGTGTCGCATATCGCGACACCCTTTCGTTCTTTTCAGCCCTGCCACTGTAGTGCGAATCGGATTTTGACCCGAAGGCAGGGTGCAACCGGACAGACGTTTCGGCGGCCAGCGGCGGCGCTTATATGAAAAATCCGATCACGTATTTGACGGCCACAAACAGAATGCAGGCGCTTAGAATCGATTTGATGATCCGGACGGGCACATACTTCTGGCAGCGCGCACCCAGGTACATCCCGAAGAAGCCTCCGGCTCCGAACAGTGCGCCCAGAACCCAGTCGGGGGCAACGGGCATTGCGACATCCATATACACGCCCATGAGCTGGTAGATGATTACACCGGCCACCGAGGTGATGAAGGTTCCCATCAGAGCCGCTCCGGCCACGGTGTAAACCGGCATCTTGAAAATGGCCACAAAGAAGGGTGCTACGATGGCGCCGCCGCCGATACCATAGATTCCCCCCACGATTCCGACAAGAAAGCAGAGAACGAAAACCCAGGCTGGGGAAAAGGCGTAGCATTCGCCGGCAAAGGTGTACTCCACGCGGTTCGGCGAAAAACGGGTGTCGGTGACTCCGATGCACGCCTCATCGAAAGACGGGTTCCCCCTCTTGGCCAGAGCCGCGCCTCCCTTTCCTTTTAACGTATCCCAGGCAAGCCGCACCCCGATATAGAGAAGCACCAGCCCCGCGAAGAACTTGAAGTTTTTCGGGTCCGGAAGGTAGGAAATACGCGCCCAGGCGCCTATGAAAACTCCGGGAAGCGTTCCGATGATCACCACCCAGGTCAGCGGCCACACCATGCGCCGTTCTTTGAGGTAACGGTAGACGCCGCTCGGGATGGCGACCACGTTGAACACCTGGTTGGTTCCGCTTACCGATGGACTTGTATAGCCCAGGAAACTGACCTGAAACGGCAGCAGCAGAAAAGCCCCGGAAACTCCTCCCATGGAGGTGAAAAAAGATACCACGAAGGCGACCAGCGGCGGCAGAAAAACCCAGGTCTTTACCCCTGAGACCGGAAAATGAGCGTAGAAAAAATCCATGGCCTTTTCACTCCTCAAGCTTTTCGGTTTCGACCGGTCCCGGAGTTCAAGCCCTTTTCCGATCCGCCCATATAATCACGATAAAACAAATTATCGTGTTAAATACTTTAGTCTTGACTCGCACTTTTGTCAAGTTTTTCGATGATCAATGCCTGTCCATCTCTCATCGCATTCCGCCAAGGCGGTCTATTCCGACGTTTTTCCACCAAAGGAAATACCTGCCCAAGCGCGATCCACGCCAATCATTCTCCAAAAGCAGTCCTTCCAGATTTGAATCGCGCGCATTTATCCCTGCCCCGTCTATTCTAAGCGTCAAGTATCCCGGCCATATGGCGAAGAAGGCTTGCGGCGGTGTCGACCGGACCACCTCCATGGACACGATCCTGCGCAGGCGGGTTGTGCAACAAAGAGGAAACACCCGTTTTGAAAAAATCCCGTAAATCCCGTATAGAAAAGATGCATCCCGCGGCATGACGAGAGAAAAAAGATGAAGACCCGTGACGATCACGATCTGGTTCGGCGCTTCAAAGAGGGCGATTTTTCCGCATTCGAGCGGATCATGCAAACCTATCAGGACCGGATCTTCAATCTTTGCCTCTACATGTTGCGGCAGCGGGAAGACGCCCAGGATGCGGCTCAGGAGACCTTCGTCAAGGTATTCAGAAACCTTAAAAGGTTTGAGCCGGAGGCTTCCCTCTACACGTGGATTTACCGTATCGCCGTCAACACCTGCCGCGATCAGCGGAGAAAGCGAAGGACGGAGCTTCCGGAAAGCGATCTCCCGTATCCCGATACCTGCTCCCAAGCTTTTGCAGAAGATCCATACGATTCAATGGAGGCGTCCGAGCTCTTGCGGTGGGCTCTTCATAAGGTTCCCGAAAAGCTGAGAGCGGTAATTGTGTTGAAGGAGATGGAGGGACTTTCCTACGAAGAGATTGCCGAGGTGCTGGATATATCCCCCGGAACCGTGAAATCGAGGATATCGAGGGCAAGAGAAAAGCTTTGCCGCCTGCTTGGGAAAAAATGATGAGCAGGTGAAATTTTTTGGAACAAACCGTTCCATTCAGACGTTTAACAGAATAGAGGCGGAAAATGAAATGCACCCACATGAAAAAATTGATCACCGCATACCTCGACCGTGAGCTCGATTCGGACGAGACGGCGGCAGTTGAGACCCACATCGAAGGGTGTGAGGCCTGCCGGAAGGAGGCGGCCGAATACGATGCGCTTCGCCGCATTTTCACGTCCGCCGAGCGGTTCGAAGCACCTTACGGCTTCGGTACTAGGGTGATGTCCGCGCTCAAGGAGCAGGAAAGCCACGGGCTTTGGCGGACCTTTTCTTTCCAGCCCCTCTTTCTGAGGCTCGCCGGGCTCGCCTTTGTGCTCCTGATCATGATCATGGGGGCGATTTCCGGAAGCCTGCTTGTCTCCGGCAAACCCAGGGTCGCGGTCGAGGCAGGCGTTCGCCAAGCCTTCTCCCTCGATCTTTTCGAGGCAACCCCTCCCGGATCGTTAAGCGGAGTCTATGTTGCCATGACAGGAGCAGGCCATGAGAGATAACATCCTGAAATTTGTCCTGGCGCTCTCCCTTCTGTTCAACTTTTCCATGCTCGTTTCGGCAGGCTACACCCATTTGCGGCGGTCGCAAATGCAGGATTTACCGCTTGCCGAATTTCACAAAGCAGGAGGCTCCCACTTCTTCGAACAGCTCGATTTAAGACCGGAGCAGCTCGATGCCATCCGGGGAAAAGTTTTGCCTTTCCATGAGGAGATCACGAGAAGGAGAAAAGAGATAGAGAGAAAGAGGAAAGATCTCCTTCTGCAGATGCGTGCCGAGGATCCTGATCGTGCGGCCATCAAGGGGATCATTGCCGATATCGGAAAGGCCCAGGCCGAGGTGCAGCGGATGGTGATCGCCCACATGCTGGAGCTGAAGGCGGAAATGAACAGCAGCCAGCAGAAAGGCTTTCTCGATCTCATCGAGGAGGCCATGACAAAACAGATTCCCATGCAGTGTCCGTGATAGACCCGGAGATCGGAAGTCGGAAATCAGAGGTCAGAGGGCAGAAGTCAGAGGTCAGGAAGACCGCAGAAACCAGAAAGACCGCAAAAGCCCTGAACCCTCGTATGAAACTGAACGTCCAACATAGAACGTTCAACATCGAATGAAGGAACAAGATCATTTTCTTAGATTTGTAGGTTGGGTTGAGAGTAAACGAATCCAACACGAGTTCAGGCCGCACCGCAAGCTTCTTAGGTTGGGTTTTGCTTCGCTCAACCCATCCTACGGAATTCTGAACTCCTTGAACACTGAACGTTGAACCCTGAACCTTTGAACGATTCAGGCCTGGAGGATAGGATATGAATTTGCACTACCTGTTTCATGAGCTCTACCATCAGAGGCGGAGGACGGTTGTCTCCATCATCGGCCTTTCCATCGGAATCGCCCTGCTGGTCATCTTAAACGCTCTTTCCTCGGCTTACCGCCAGGCCGCCCATGTGCCTTTGAAGGAGATCGGTGCCGACATCACCGTGCAGCGCTCCGGGGATGTCCCGAAGGAGCTTGCGGGAGCGGTTTTCCCATGTTCCGCCGTCACCATCCGCGATGAGGAGATACAACAGGTCAGTCAATTGCCGGGCGTGAGGGGTACAGGCAAAGCGGTTCTCCTCTGGGTCTTTGACCCGAACCGCGCCTGGACCGTGCTCGGCATCGAACTGCAAAATGCCATCGGACCTGCGGTGCTGCGCGCATCGGTGACCTCCGGACGTTTTCTCGAAGAAGGAAAGGTCGAAGCGCTCGTCGAGAAGGCCTATGCAGACCAGTTCGGCATACAGGCGGGAGAAACCATTTCCGTATCCGGAAAGACATATCCCGTAGTCGGGCTTATCGATGCCTCGCGGGCGGCAAAAATCGCGGTGGCAAACGTGTACCTTCCGCTTTCCGAGGCACAGGAGCTTGCGGCCTCCTCGGCGCTGGTTCAATCCGTCTCCTCCTTTGCCGCATCCGATGTAAACCTCCTTTTTATCAAAGCCGACCAGGAAAAGATTGCCGAGCTGACTCCGGCTCTCAGGACGATTTTCGGAAAGAAAGCCGCCATCGCGACACCCGACTCCTTCCTGAAGATCCTCGGAAGCCTCTTTGCCCTCTCCGACAAGTTTACCCTCGCCGCATCGCTTATCGCCATCGTCGTGGCGGTTTTGATCGCGTTTAAGACCATGGCCGGAAACATCGCAGAGCGTGCACGGGAGATCGGGGTCTTGAAGGCAGTCGGCTGGACGCATCGAAACGTCATCATGCAGCTTTTTACCGAATCGGTGATTCAGTGCTTCCTGGCGGGAATCCTGGGGCTTGGAATCGCGCTTGTTGCCGCCTTCGGTCTGAGCTTCATGGAGGTCAACATCCCGATCCCCTGGGAGATGAGCCCGACACCGCACTTTCTGCCCGGAGGCGGAGATCAGATCTACAAGACGCTGCGACTGCCCGTCCAGGTTCCGTTTACCCTGGCCGGATTCAGCATCCTGCTTTCGGTTGCAATCGGCGGGCTTACGGGTGCTCTGCTGGGAAGAAGCGTTTCGAGAATCAAACCATCGGAGGTATTGCGGCATGAATAACGGAGCCATTCTATCGGGGAAAGATCTGAGCAAAAAATACGGCGATCTTGAGGTGGTCAAGGGAGTGTCGGTTTCCGTCAAGAGGGGAGAATTCGTATGCCTTGTGGGAAAATCCGGTTGCGGCAAGACAACGCTTCTTTCGCTGCTTTCAGGACTGGAACGCCCCACGGGAGGGGAGGTGGTGCTCGACGGAAAGGAGATCACCCGTGCGTCAGAGGATGAGCTTGCGCTTTTCCGAAGAGGAAACGTAGGCTTCATCTTCCAGTCCTTTAATCTCATCCCCACCCTTTCCGCATGGGAAAACGTCGCCCTGCCTCTTTTTCCGGTAAAGATTACAGGTGAGGAGCGGAAAAGGCGGGCAACGGAGCTTCTCGAAAAAATGGAGCTTTCCCACCGCATCGACCACCTTCCGTCAGCCCTTTCCGGAGGAGAAAAACAGCGGGTGGCCATTGCAAGGGCCCTGGTGAACCATCCAAAGATCCTCTTTGCCGACGAGCCGACCGGAAACCTGGACTCCGCAACAGGCGATACGATCATTCATATTTTAAAGCGGCTGCACACCGAGGAGAACGTGGCGATCCTCATGGTCACCCATGAAACGGAGCTTGCCAAAAACGCGGATCGGCTGATCCGCATGCATGACGGGGAGGTTTTATCATGAAAAAAGCGTCTTTGTGCTGCATACTGTCTTTGTTTCTCGTTTCCGTGTTTTTCGGTCTCTCTTCCGCTGCAAAACCCGCCAAAGTCGAAGTGCTCTTCATGAACCACGGCCCCCTGATGGAAACAATCGATAAGATAAAAAGTGTCTTTTCCGGCTTCGGGGACAAGATCAGAGTTTCCTGGTACGATTTCGAAACAAAGGAGGGCGAGAAGTTTATGGCCCAAAAGGGGGTGCGGCAGCATATTCCTCTTGTCATCTGGATCAACGATTCACCGGTAGTCAATACCGGTGCGAAAGAGATCCAATTCACCGGCTTTCCCACCGGTTCCGGTCCTTCCTTCTTTCAGGGTAAATGGACCATGGAGGACCTGAAAAGCGCCCTCCATCAGACGACGGAAAGCAAGTGAGGCGCTCATGAGCTATCGCTATATGGTAAAAGAGCTGCGCCATCACCATCACCGCACCCTGGTCAATATCCTGGGGATCGCAATCGGTATTTCCCTCTTCGTATCGATAAACGCCGTTTCGACCGCTTACAAGAAGGCGGCAAGCCTTCCTTTTCAAAACCTCGGGGCGGACCTCGTAATCCAGAGGCCGGAGAAGCGCGCCTCGGATGCGGCTCAATCCCCCACTTCCATGCGGGGGATAAGGCTGCCTTTTTCCAACCAGCTCCTTTCTCCTGAAGATCTGAAGAGGCTCTCCGCGATCGAAGGGGTAGGGGAGGCCGCCTCATCTCTTCTGCTGTGGGAGTTTGATCAGTCGGGGTTCAGGACCATCCTGGGGGTAGACCTTTCCCGGCCGGGTCTTGGCCCCGTAAAAATAAAGGAGTGGCTGAAAGACGGCCGGTTTCCGGAAAAAGAAGGGGAGGCAGTGCTGGAAAAACATTATGCGAAATTCCATGATGCCGGTGTCGGCAAAAGTTTCGCTGTCGGCGGGCATCCCTTTTCCGTCGTCGGCCTTCTCGAGATCCGGGAAGGCTCCCAGATCGCATCGGCCAATATCTATCTGCCCATAGAAGAAGCCCAGCGGTTGCTCGGAGTCGAGAAAAAAGGCGTAAACCTCGTTTATTTAAGGCTTACGAATCCATCGCAATTAAGCCGGGTCAAGCCGCAGATTGCAAAGATTTTGCCCGGCGTTTCCATCACGAGCTCGGACTCTTTCCTGGAGTTGATGGGTGGTGTCTCAAAGATCTCCGATCAGTTCTCCCTGCTTGCCTCGATCATCGCCCTAGGAGGGGCGATCTTTTTAATCATCAAAACCATGCTGGGAAACCTGGTTGCGCGATCGAGCGAAATCGGGATTCTCAAAGCCGTCGGCTGGATGGAAAAAGACGTGCAGAAACAGCTCATGGGCGAAGCGCTGCTCCAGTCGTTTGCAGGCGGCCTGCTCGGTCTTCTCATCGGATATGGGATCTCCTACCTTCTCGGCTTTCTTTCGATCCCCGTTTCCACCCCCTGGCAGATAAACCTGCTGCCCGCCTTTGCAAAGGATGCGGAAACAGCCGCTGCGGCAGTCCGCCTTCCGGTAAGCGTATCCGGCGGTCTCACTTTGGCCGCGCTTACCCTTTCGCTTGCGGCAGGGGCTCTGGCAAGCTTTTTCATGGGGCGGAGAACCTCCCGGATGAAGCCGGCCGACATATTGAGGAAAATGTAGGCAGTCACCCTGTTTCAATCGGGAGAATGGGGAAGGTCTCCTTTGGCAATGGCCCAGTGGTGCGGCTGTCCTGGGAAAGCGAGGGGTTTCCGGCATCAAGCGCCGGCTCCTGGGAAGCGTGTCGGCGGGTATGCTGCGGAACTTTAAGCTGACGAATCACTATGCCTGGTCGACTGAATCCAAAGGAAGCCAGAGGATACCCAGATCAATTTCTACTTCATGGAAAGGCGCAACGTGTACTTTTTGATTTCCTGCAAATGCCTCCAGCAGAAACCATCGGCCTGATTCGAGCTTGAATACTTCCAGGGTCATCAGGACCGGGTCAATCAACCATGTGTGCGGTATTTCGTGCCGGGCGAAGACACGCATTTTTTTAACTCTATCGTTGCTTGCCGTGGCGGGGGAAAGAACCTCACATATCCAGTCCGGGGGAACAGAAATCCAGTTATGATTTTCGGACCTTGGGAATCTCTCTACTTTCCAACCGGCCAGATCCGGAACAAGGATATCCCTTCCCAGTCCAATTTCCGGTTCGATAATGATGATCCAACCACCAGGACCGCCTCCTCGACCATGACAATAAGGTGGTATGATTTCACCTCCCAGGAATGAGGAAGCGATGGTATGCCTCCTCGATGGTCTTGGGGAGACGATGAGCTCACCATCGATGATTTCTCCCGTCATGTTCTCCGGGATGCCGTAAAGATCTTCGTATGTGGCCGACCTTTTGACTGGTTCCGGCATTATTCTTATCCTTTTTTTGCAATAGCGTACCACAAAGGCGCCGGCCGCGACAGCAACGCGGGCCCGGCGATTTGAAATAGCTCGATCATTGCCGCTCCTCCGGATGAGAGTATATTTATCTTACCCCAATCTGTTCGATTTTCATATTACTTTCCGGGTTTGCGACAGGAAACCATCCACATGCAGTCGAGTGAACGGTTGTTAAAATATCCCTGAATTATCCCCCTGAAACGGCTCAACATCAACGCCTCTTTCGAAGCCATCGATTACACCCATGCCAAGCAGAATCTTAATATACCGCCTTCCGGTATCTGAATCTTCCGACCGGAGGTAGCTGCGTCGAGAGTGCCATCCGCCGGGTGATCAACAGCACAGGTTGAAAATTCTCCTATTCGTGCGAATGGGGACGGCCTCCCGTGGCGATGGCCCAGTGGTGCGGCTGGTGGTGGTTTCCATAAGCCAAAAGCCCGATGTAACCCAATGCCCGGATTTTTGCCGCGTCCTTGGGATCCGTTCCGGTGACCTGAAGCTCGTATCCGGAATCGGTTTTCTTTACCGCCATCGTCCAGCCGGCTTCCTTCTTCAGTTGTTCGGGGTGGGCGGCAAGAACCCGGGAAAGCGAGGCTTCCGCCTCGGGGGTTACCCCCCGGACCACTAGTCCTACACCGTTTTCAAGCGGACTTCGAGATACCACCTCCACATGCAAGGCGACGTTGTGCATGTCGATGAGATGCCGCCGGAGGGCTTCCATGTCGACCTTGGTCCAGTCGGTACCAGGATCCGCCTCGAGCCTTCCAATGATCTCCTGAACCGTTCCGAATACGTCGTTTCCGGGTTCGGTCAGGGGGGAGGGCGGATTCCGAAAGTTTTCTGCGGGATGGCTTCCATGATGGCTTGAAGCTTTGGCGCGGGAGTGAGTTTCGGCTGTCGAACCTTTTTCCCAGGCCGTAAGGCAGAACGCGATCATAAAAAGGCAGCCGGCTGCGATCCGGGCATTCAAAAGGCGTTTCATGATTGACCTCACTTCTCTGTGAGAATCTGTTGACTCCTGCAGCTCATTCAGTACTGCTCCCTCAATCTTTTCCTGAATATCGACTCGATCAGAAGGAAAAGAAGCAGGTTGAAGACAGCCAGGGCGGCAAGGTCAAGATACGGATTCAAAAACGAGCGCCCTTCCAGAAGGCAGTACCGCAGAAGATCGACGGAATAGGTAAGCGGCAGGAAATATCCGACGATTTGCAGGGATTTGGGAAGGCTTTCGAAGGGGAAAAACACCCCGCAGAGAAACATCATGGGGAAGCGGAAGAAATTTGAAAGCGTCATGGCTTCGAATACTTCGCGCACACCGACGGAAATGAGCAGCCCCATGAAGGCGAAGGCGAAAGCCGAAAGCAGGATGCAAAGAATGAGAAGAACCGGGCTGGAGACGGAAAGCCCGAAAACCGGCAAGCTGACCAGAAGGACGAATACCCCCATCGAAACGCCGATTGCAGAGCTTCCTGCGGCCTTTCCTAAAATCAGGGTTTTCATCCCAAGCGGCGCCAGAAGAAGCCTTTCCAGGGCATCGATCCGCTTCTCGAAGGTGATCACGATGGCGGTCATGGAGGTGGTCGAAAATAGAATTGTCAGCGCCGCAAGCCCGGGCGCCACCTCGGTGTCGAGGTCGCGCTCTGCGGCGAGCCTCCGGAGGGCTGCGAGCGCGGCAGCGTGCTTCGGGAAGGGCGTTGCGGCGGCCTTGATCTCCTTCCGGGTTTTGTCCTTGTCCGGCATAAGGTCCTCGCTGGTATCCGGAGGTTTCGGGCGTCGGCCCGTCTGCTGCCGCCCAAGCGGCCGATCTGAAGACAGGCTATTCGTCCTGAGCGTTCCGCACAGGCCGAAAATCTTCTTGCTTTGGAGGAGCCTAGATCGCGCCGGCGACTACCTCGGTGATGTCCATGACCTTGATCTTTCCGCGCTCCTCCTTGGGAAGAGAT
>QZKK01000224.1 GCA_003599475.1 Desulfobacteraceae bacterium | reverse complement strand
CCTCATCAACTGTGAAATGCCGATCTGCCCGCTTCTGAGAAGAAAATGAGCGTGGTTGGACATCAGCACCCAGGCGTAACAGACCGTTTTGCTCTCCAAGATCAACCGCTCGAGCCTCTCGAGAAAGCCTTGATGGTCATGATCATCCTCGAAGATGGCTCGCCTCTCGATCCCTCGAATGACAATATGATGCAAAACGCCGGGGGCGTCTAATCGGGCTGATCGCGGCATCATTGCCAGATATCCGATCATGCCCAATCTGTCAAGCTATTTATATATTTATGGACGTCCCTATATCCTCTATATCCTCATACCGAGCTCTTCAGCGGTCGCGTCTTTTTTGCGGTCCGGTGGAAGAGGTTGGCCTTCTATTCGGCATGCAAAGCATCAAGAACAGCTCCTGGATTTTTTGATGCTACTCGCAACAATGCCTTGGCCGGGCCTTCGGGTTTCCTTCTGCCTTGCTCCCAATTCTGTAAAGTTCGGACACTGACTCCAATCATAAGTGCGAATTCATTTTGTGAGACATTGAGTTTCTCTCGGACAGTCTTTATCTCGGGCGGCTTGATTTCGTATACCCGGCTTGGTGCCTTACGCCCAGCCTTAATCTCCCCGGCTTCTTTAATGCTGGCAACCAACTTTTCAAAATGCTCTCTTTTCATGATAACAACTCCTTGACCATTCCACGGATCAGCTTGAGCTGATCCGATGCCAAATCTTCTTGTTCAGTCTTCCTGTATGGGAAAAGCATAAATATTGTATCAGGAGGACTCCAATAGTAAATGATTCTCAACGCACCTCTTTTTCCTCTACCGGGAAGATTCCAACGAATTTTCCGTAAACCGCCACTACCTTGAATCATGCTTCCGGCATCCGGTCGGAGCATCAATGCAGTTTGGAGCTTACGATAAATATCGTCCGTTATCAGACGGTTAATTTCTTTTGTAAAAATGGAGGTTTCTATGAAAATCATGATTGCATCATACGCCATTGGCGTATTTTGTCAAGGTTATTCGGCCAACGCAGAATTGAGGGGTGGCGGTTACGAAGCAATAATTTTCAACAAATCTAAGATTGAATACGAGCCAGATTCTCCAAATCGCCCCGTAATAGCCGTCCCTTTCCGGGTAAAGGCACCGGTTACCCGGCGCCCTTCCCACAGAGAAACGTTGTGCCCGGCTTCACCTTCCCTTCAGGGAAACGGGTACAAGGGGATTAAATGATGGCCATATCGAAACGCTGTCGCTCGCTTCCCGACAAAGACCCGCGCTCCCCGGAAGAGATCCTTGGATACGGCACGAGCGGAGATCCGGAATAATGGTAATAGATACATCGGCCCTAATGGCCATTCTCCTCGGAGAATTCGAGGCTGAGGCGTTTGCCAGGGCTGTGGCCAAAGATGAAAAAAGGCTAATTGAGGCGCAAGGGAGGCAGGCGCTTTTCAATCTCTGCCCGCATCGGCTCGTACGAATCGGGCAGCTTCAGGGTTTCCCCTAAATTTTCGACGGGTTCGTCGACGGCAAATCCCGGAGGGTCGGTCGCAATCTCAAACAGGATGCCGCCCGGGTCGTGAAAATAGATCGATTTGAAATATTTCCGGTCCTTGACCCCGGTGACCGAAAAACCATTTTCCCGCAACCGCTCCTGCCACCTTTTCTGTCCCTTTTCATCTTCCGTTCGAAAGGCGATGTGGTGCACCGTACCGCCGCCGAGCCTTCCCGGTCGGGCTTCAGGATCGACCGCCAGGTCATAGAAATGCCCGGGAGCATTCGAATCGCCCATCTGGAACCGGTACCGGTTGCCTTCGCGTTCTTGCAGCGTCATCCCCATCACTTCGCTCAGGAGCCTTTCAGAAGCTTCCGGAGAATTCACCAGGGCTGTCGCCGAATGAAACCCGGCGATCCCATGTCCGGCGGGGATCGGGCTTTCCTTCCAGGCAGCGGTTGAAGGCGGTTCCGAAACGCCGATCAATTCCAGAGGAAGCCCGTGCGGATCGGAAAAAGAAACGAGCGGGTCTCCGAATCGCATCCTTTTTTCGGCGGAGATTCCGGAATCGGAAATCCGTCTGAACCACCAGTCGACGGATTCACCGGGGATGGTGAAGGCAACGGCTGCAACCATCCCGGCCCCCGCAGTTCCCCCCGGCAGTTTTTCCCATGGAAAAAATGTCAGGATGGTCCCCGGTGAACCTGTGTAATCCCCGTAGTAAAGGTGATAGGTATAGGGATCGTCGAAATTGACGGTCTGCTTGACCAGCCGGAGCCCCAGAACCGTTTCATAAAAGGACAGATTGACGGCAGCCGAGGATGCAACGGCGGTGATGTGATGAATGCCGCTGAGGGCGTTGGGTCTAGAATCGAATGAATTTTCTGTTTTCATGAGCAGAGGGTAAAGCGGATTACTTCACTGTCAAGGCGCCTTTTCCCCGATTCATGACCGGATCCGTGAACGGATTCGCGAGACGGCCTCTTCGGCGGCTTCCCTAAGCTCTCTTCCGGGATTTGACGACAAAAAGGACTCAAACCCCGGGATCATAGATTCATCCCCGGCCTCTCCCAGAATATAGAGAATATCCCCCTTTGCCGCATCGCCGGCATGCTCAAGGCGCTCCCAGAGAGGGGCTGCAATCTGCCGTGAAAGATCGGAATTTCTTTCGACGATGGTTTCGACCGCCACCATCGCCCCCAGCCGGACGGGCCATTTTTCATGGACCAGGAGCTCGAAAAAAGCCGGAAATATCTGCCCCCGTTCGACCATCATCTCCGCCAGACGCACCGCCTCGCCCTCCTTGAGCATGTTCTCCATGGAGCCCGCGCTCAGGGTGGAAGTATCTCTCCGGATCGCCATCGCGATCACTTCCTTCAGATCGATGTCTCCGGCCCATCGACAGGTTCCGTCGAGCAGAAGGGTGGGAACGGAGCGGACACCGTCTTTTTTTGCGCGCTCCTCGAACAGGAAGCCGTCGATGATGCGAAGCCGAACCCGGGGGCCAGCGGCTGCGAGCGCAACCAGTTTCTTTACGGCCACAGGGCAGAAACTGCAGTGCATCATGATATAGAGGTCAAGCTGTGCGGGAAGCGGGATGTGCTCGGCCCCGGATGCTTCGGATCCGCCGGTACCGCTTTCGTCTGCGCCGGGGCGAAGCGCGTTGAGAAACGTTTCAAGCTCATTTTCCGAAGGGATGCCGTGGTAGGAAATGTTTGATCCGATGAGGATCGCCGGCATCTCTGCGCCGGCGTTTACTTCCCTGCGGACCTTTACCCTCGGGGCTAAAAGCGAGAGCTGCTCCGCAAAATTCTCCAGGGCCTCGCTGCGCCTATCTTCCGTCAGCACCAGACCGATTTCGGTATCCGCTTCTACGGAATCGCTCCATTTTCGGATGATTTTTTCTTCCCGGGAATCCATGGCATTCTTCGCCTCAAACCACGAAACACACGAAAAGCACGAAAAGGGCATAAAAATGCGCTGATCATTTCTTCGCGTCTTTGCGCCTTTGCGTGAGACTCTTTCTTATTCCTTTGCGAGTGCCTCATGGCGCATCGGGGGGTGACTGCCGGGCAGAAGAAGCGCGGCAACCTCCCGCACATCGGTGAGCACCCGATCGGCCTCTGCAAAGTCTCCGATGGATGAGAGTCGGTTCGGGATGGCCCAACAGGCAAGCCCGGCTCTTTTGGCGGCAGTCAGCCCCCTCTTGCTGTCTTCGATGGCAAGCGCAAACTGCGGATCCACCTTCAACAGCTCCGTCGCTCGAAGATACGGCTCCGGATCCGGTTTGGAGTGCCGGTAGTCTTCACGGGTCAGAACCAGGTCGAAATATTTCAGGAAACCGGTCCTGCGGTGTATGGCATCGAAATGGTCTCGATGGGAGCTTGTGACGATTGCCATCCGGAATTTTCCGGCCAGCCGCTGCAGGGTATCCTCCACCCCTGCGACTGCGATCTCCTCCCCGCAGAGCATGCGAAGATACAGCTCGTTTCTTCTGCTGCGCAGGAGCTCGAGCCCTTCTTGAGAGACACCCTTTTCCGCTGCCAGGTGCCATGCGCCTTTCGATTGGACCAGAAACAGCTCACAGAAAAGGGCCTCTGTCAGCTCGACCTGCACCTCGGAAAGAATCATTCGGGTGGCAAGGAAATAGTACTTCTCGGTATCGACGAGAACACCGTCATTGTCCCAGAGTACGGCGGAATACATGGATGATTGCGGCTCCCCGTCCATTAAATGTCGAGTGGATCCGTCCGATCCGTAAGGGGCAATTCGATATTCTCCAACTGCCTGTAGCTTCTCTCCCGCTTCCGCCTGACGATGATGAAACAGACCGAAAGGGTAAAAAGGACCCCCATGGGAAGAAGAAGCTCGGCCATGACCAGTCTTGCCTCTTCTTCTGCCGGCGGAGCCGCCGATTCGATCCGGACGGTCTTATCGTCGACTCTTGGAGTTCTTGAATGAAGGGTCAACCCGATCGCTCCGAGGTAGACAACCACAAAAACGATGGCAGACAGAATGATTCTTTTCTCAATCCGGCTCATTCAGCACCTGAACAATTTCTTTACCGAAGGCCTTTCGCTGCCAGTTCTTTAATTCCGCCACGCGTTTCAGGTCGATCGGATCCCGCGGAAAGACCTGGGCAATAGAGGCCATCTGGGCCTTGGTCAGAAGGATTGCAGGATCCAGCCCGAGACGGTGCGCCCTTTTGTTCCGCCACGTGGAAAGGCTTTTCATACGCCTTCTGACCGCATATCCC
Organism: Desulfobacteraceae bacterium; assembly: GCA_003599475.1. The sequence goes on along the minus strand of QZKK01000224.1, from coordinate 5,357 downwards.
ATGTTCCGGACCGGCTTCCGGGGGTAAGTCGGAAGCTGGTTTTCAGATAGGGACAAGGCGGCCTGAGCGGCTTTGACCAGTGAAGACCCGTACATGTCGATCTGTTTCGCGCTAAGCGCTCCGGCTTCCGCCAAACTCGACAAATCGATTTTTTCCATCGATGCGATCCTGAAGAGCGAATCGTTTCTAAAGACCTGGTACAGCGGACGATCCTTTTTCGCGGCGATTTTCTCCCGGAGCTGGAGCAAGGATTCCAGGACGGCCAGACGCCTCGGTTCCAGCCGGCCGGAGCCTTTGCATTTCAGAAAGAGAGGAAAACCATTGGATTGTACCGCGCGCACACGGCTCAAGTTGAGGCATTCCTCTTCCACCCACCCATGGCGTCCTTGAGCTTCAAGCTCGCTTTTAAGTCGCTCGGCCAGAGGAATCAGATAGTAAACATCCTTTGCCGCATATTCGATCATCTCATCGGACAGCGGGCGGATGGACCAATCCCTTCTCTGAAATTTCTTATTCAGTTGTACATCGAACCTCTTGAGCAGGACGGCTTCCAGACCGCTTTCCCCATGCCCGACAAACCGGCTCGCCAGTTCGGTATCGAAAAGATTCTCAATATCGATGTTGAAATCCCTGTATAGGGAACGGATATCGTAATCGGCCCCATGAAAGACTTTCTGGATGGCCGGATTCGAAAAAAGGGGTTTCAACGGGGACAGATCGTTCAGCTTGAGAGGATCGATGACGGCACAGACGGATTCATCGGCAATCTGCAGGAGGCATACCTTCTCCCTGTAATGGTGCATCGAATCCGATTCCAGGTCGACTGCGACGACTTTCCGGCGGGAAAACGAGCCTGCGATTTGTTCGAGCGCAAACGGGGTATCGACCATCTGATATTTGAAAGAACGATCAGGGCTCATTTTTTTCTTGACCCCCGCCGCTGTTTCTCGTAACTTTTCTTCTTTTATGATCTGCAATGAGTCGCAATGGCATAAACTCGGCGAAACTGATAAAATCGTAAACGATTCGCGGCCGTTTCCGCGGAAAACCTTTCAAAGACTTCATTTCAAAGCGAGCTGTGATGGTCATCATAACATTTCCCGACAAAAGCTTAAAGGAATTTCAAAACAATCCTTCCGGTCTGGAGATCGCGAAATCGATCTCCGATGGGTTCGCCAGAAAATGCGTGGCCATGAGAATGGACCAAAAAACGGTCGATCTGCAAACTCCGATTACCCGCGATGCAGAGGTCCGCTTCATTACCACCGAAGATCCCGAAGGCCTCCACATCATGCGGCACAGTGCGGCCCATGTCATGGCGCAGGCGATCTTGCGTCTCTACAAAGGGGCGAAGCTGACCATCGGTCCGGTGGTGGAAGACGGTTTTTACTACGACATCGATATGGAGCCGATTTCAGAAGACGATTTTCCGAAAATCGAATCGGAAATGCAGAAAATCATCAAGGCGAAGTACCCGTTCAAACGCAAAGAAGTCTCCAAGGCCGAGGCGGAGGATTTCTACAGCAAAGAGCCGTACAAACGGGAAATCATTTCGGAGCTGGAAGAAGGGACGATCTCGTTTTATCAGGATGGTGAATTCACCGACCTTTGCCGCGGCCCGCATGTCCCCCATACCGGGTTTGTCGCTGCCCCCAAGCTGATGAAAGTTTCAGGCGCCTACTGGCGGGCGGATCAAAAAAGGGCTCAGCTCCAGCGCATTTACGGGACTGCCTTCTTCAGCAAAAAAGAGCTGAGCGACTATCTTCACATGCTGGAAGAGGCCAAGAAGAGAAACCATCGAAAAATCGGCGAGGCGCTCGGGCTCTTCAGCTTTCATGACGAAGCCCCGGGGATGCCTTTCATTCACCCGAAAGGGATGATCCTCTGGAATACGCTTCTGGACTACTGGCGCGAAGAGCATCGCGCCGCCGGATACGTGGAAATCAAAACGCCCATCCTGTTGAGGCGAGCCCTCTGGGAGCGGAGCGGCCACTGGGAGAACTACCGGGAAAACATGTACACCACCGTGGTGGACGACCAGGAGTACGCCATCAAGCCGATGAATTGTCCGGGCGGAATGCTGGTCTATAGTTCCCGCCTCCACTCCTACCGCGACTTTCCGATGCGTGCAGCCGAAATCGGCCAGGTCCACCGGCACGAAATCAGCGGGGTGCTGTCAGGCCTTTTTCGGGTCAGGACGTTTCATCAGGACGATGCGCACCTGTTCATGACTCCGGATCAGATCCAGCATGAAATCCTCGATCTCCTGCGGCTGGAGGAGCGGATGTACGGCACCTTCGGTCTCGATTTTCGCCTGGAGCTCTCCACACGACCCGAGAAATCGATCGGCACGGATCAGCAGTGGGAAGAGGCCACAGACGGGCTTCGAAACGCACTGGATCAATACGGCAGGGAATACCGTGTCAACGAAGGGGACGGGGCGTTCTACGGACCTAAAATCGATCTTCACATCAAAGACGCCCTGGGAAGGACCTGGCAGTGCGGAACGATCCAACTGGATATGTCGAATCCGGAACGGTTCGATCTGACCTACGTGGATAAAAACAACGAAAGGCGCCGTCCGATCATGGTGCACCGGACCATCTTCGGGTCTATCGAAAGATTTTTGGGCGTGCTCATCGAGCATTTTGCCGGCAAGTTCCCGCTCTGGATGGCGCCGGTTCAAGCGGTGATTCTCCCCATCAACGACGATCTGGCACCGCATGCACAGGCCCTAAGGCGCCGGCTGGAAGAGGCCGGCATCCGAACCGAGCTCGACGACCGGTCCGAAAGCCTCAATAAGAAAGTCCGGGAAGCCCAGATTCAACAGATTCCCCTGATCCTGACTGTCGGCGCCAAAGAGAAGGATTCGGGCACCCTTTCGGTCAGAACGCTGGACGGGCAGGTTCATTACGGCGTTCCCCAGGAAGAATTCATCAACAGGGTTTCCTCCCATATCCGGGGAAGAAAGCTCGATCTCAATATCTTCTGAGCGGGTTGCGGGTTGCGAGTTACGCGTTGCGGAGTTACTGATAAGCCCGGCGCTGGCCTTCAAGAAGGACCAGTTTGATCGATATGGAAACTTATGGAAAAATTATGCCACGGGGCACGAAGGCACAAAGAAAGAATATGAATTTCATTGGTTTCCTTAGTGTCTTGGTGTCTTCGTGGTAAAGCGATGAGCATGTAGTTTCACGTAAGCAGGTGAAAAAAACCGATTCGAAAAATGCCGGAGTGACGACCCACCGGATTCAATTCTGCGATCTGAGATGCCCATATGCAGGGTTTGCTAAAACGGATGCCCTGGATGGAGACTGCAGAACTTTTCAGGCTCTCTGGTGCGTCAGGCTGAACCGGCACGTGACGAAAAACGCCCCCTGCGAGGCGCAGTTCGGGAGGCGCCGCCCGACCACAGGCTTTTAGCTCTCTGAAACGGTTTGATCCGCCGCTTATTTTCCTGGCATGAAGAAGTTTGGAATGGTCATGGTGATGGCGGGAAAATAAGTCACCAGAAAAAGTGTGACCAGCATGGAAATGTAGAAGGGAATGCACCCCCTGGTGGCACGCTCGATCGAGATCTTCCCCACCGCGCTTCCCACGAAAAGTGCCGTTCCGACAGGAGGCGTACAGAGCCCGATGGAAAGATTCAGCAGCAGCATGATGCCGAAATGGATCGGATCCATTCCCATTTTTAACACCAGCACCGGAAAGAGGATGGGGGTGCAGATAAGAATCAGCGGCGCCATGTCCATGATGCACCCCAGCATAATGAGCATCACGTTCACCATGAGCAGGAGAAGATAGTAGTTGTCCGTGATGGACAGCAGCCACTCGGTGGCGAGGCGGGGCACCTGGAGCCGCGAGAGGAGATATCCGTAGGCGCTTGCCGCCGCGATGATGCTCATCACGATGGCAAGAGTCTTGAGCGAAGTGTAGAGAACCTTTACAAACCTTGCCAGCGGCGTTTCCCGGTAGACAAAAAAGGTGAGCGTGAAGGCGTACAGAACGGCGAACGCCGCTGCTTCCGTCGCCGTGAAGACGCCGATGACGACCCCGCCCACTACGATCAGAGCCGTACAGAGGGAAAGGAAACCGTCTGCAAAAATCCTTATGCCTTCTCTTAAGGTGTATCCTTCTCCGCGCGGATATTTCCTGCGGATTGCAATGGTCAGTGCGATCGCCAGCATGCAAAAGCCCATGAGTATTCCGGGGAGATACCCGCCCAGGAAGAGCTTTCCCACCGACACGACCAGAAGCGACCCCCCCGTCATCTGAGAGGCGCTTCCCACGGCAAATGCAAAAATGATCATGTTGTGGCTGGGGGGAATGATGATTCCCTGACAGGCGGAGCAGACGGTGAGACCTACGGCGAACTCCCTGTCGTACCCCTGTTTTTCCATCATGGGAATCACGATGGAGCCCAGCGAGGAGACGTCGGCGACGGCAGATCCCGAGATGCCGCCGAACAGCATGCTGTCGAGGATATTGACCAGGGCAAGCCCCCCGGGAAGCCTTCCCACGAAGAGATTGGCAAGCTTTACGATTCTACGGGAGATCCCCCCCTCGTTCATGATCTCCCCCATGATGATGAAGAAGGGGATGGCCAGAAGCGAAAAATTCATGACGCCGTCGGCCATGGTCTTTACGATCGCCTCGAGGGGAATTTCCAGATAGATGCCCGTCAAAATGGATGCGATCGCAAGACAGAAGGTGATGGGAACCCTTAGAAGAACGAGCACAGCGAAGGTGCCGAGAAGAAGGGGAATGGCGTTTCCGTCAGCCATTTTCACCTCCCGCGCCCATGAACTTCCTGTCCAGGTAATCGTTTTCCTTATCGACTCCCTGGAGGCTCAGGAAGGCGTCGCAGGCGATCAGCAGCCCCGCCAGGGGAATGGCAACGAACTGAAGGGAAGCGGGAAGAAAAGGAAGAGACGCGATGCTCGCATTGATGTTGCGGATGAGAGAAATCCCGTAATATACCAGAACGATACCGATCGAGGCCAGGATCAGGTGCTGCAGTTTTTGCAGCAGCCACGAAATCCAGGGCGGCGCCCACCCGGGAATCAGGTTCACATGGATGTGAAGGTTCAGCTTCACGCCGATGGCCATGCTCAAAAAGGTGAAGGCGGGCATGAGGACATCCTTTGAGATCTCTTCCATCCAGGATATGCCCGAGCTGAAGAAGTACCTCATGATGACATTGGCTGAAATGATGACAAGCTGGAAACCCAGAAAAGCGCATGCCAGCACGGCGCTTGCCAGGTGGACCCGATTCAGGATTCCTGTCGCTCTCATGAAGAAGGCTCCCCCCTCTCGAGGTACGGCTGCGGCATGAGAGAGGCGGGCAGGAACCGAAA
>QZKK01000036.1 GCA_003599475.1 Desulfobacteraceae bacterium | reverse complement strand
CATCGAACAAGTCCGCTCTACCTCCTCCATCTCACGATTCTGCGTTGATTCGAATACCACCGGCCGTTCCGGCTCCAGATCGATCATCCGTGTTCATCTGCGAAAATTCGTTTGTTATTTAAACCTATCGCATAGGAAATTCGAATAGCTCTCGCAGGGAAGCGGAGGCGCAGAGAACAAAGGCCAACTTTTTCATTGATTTCGTGCCGAACGTCTTTTCTTTCGTGTATTTCGTCCTGCAGCAGGCGTGATTTCGTGGTTTAACTTCTTTGTACTCTATTTGAATTTTTGAATCCTGAATCATGAATCTATTTCTAAAAAAGGAGACCCCCATGTCTGAAAACAGCAAAAGATCGAACCCGAGAAATATCCCCGCCGGAGCCGATGTCGATAAGCGGAAAGCCAAAATGGAAGCCGTCTTCGGCACACAGAGGAAGAATCGCCCCCCCCGGTATGCGCTGGCTGCGATCGCGCTCCTGATCAGCGTATGCGCGGTATATGCGTGGATGCAGTTGAAAACAGAAGAACCCACGGCTGCAGCACCGCTCGCATCGAACCCGACCGGTTCCCAAATCACCTTATCTGTCAACCTGTTCGGAGACGGAAAAGCCCGTTACTATGAATATCGCGCCGGCGACTCGACGATCCGGTATTTTATCATCCGCAGCTCCGACGGCGTCCTCCGGGCGGCATTCGACGCCTGTGACGTCTGCTGGCGTGCCGGAAAGGGGTACGTTCAGGCAGACGATGTGATGGTCTGCAAAAACTGTGGACAGCAGTTTGCCTCCGTCCTGGTCAACGAGGTAAAGGGCGGCTGCAACCCTGCGCCTCTCGATAGATCCATCCAGGGCGACCGGCTGATCATCGAGGTGAAGGATATTCTCGAAGGGAAGAAGTATTTTGATATTCCCGGAAAGGTTTGACCATGACATTAAAGGAAATTGCATACCGAAATCTTCTTCGCCGCAAGGCCAAGGCCGCCTTTGTGCTCGCCGGTCTGATCATCGGCGTGGCGACGATTGTTGCCGTCATCAGCTTCGTCGAAGCGATGACCGGAGATATCAACCACAAACTGGAGAAATACGGGGCCAACATCCTGATCGTTCCGAAGACGGAAAATCTCTCCCTCACATACGGCGGGATCTCTCTGGGCGGGGTATCCTTCGAAATGAAATCGATCCGGGAGTCGGATCTGGAGCGCGTGCATACCATTAAGAACGCCGCAAATGTCGCAGCGCTGGGACCCGTTGTGCTGGGGGTTTTGGAAGTGAACAGCAGGAGAGTCCTTATGGCCGGGGTCGATCTTGAGGCTTCGAGGATACTGAAGCCCTGGTGGCAGGTCGAAGGGACGCTTCCGGATGACGAAGGCATCCTGCCGGGTGCGGAGGCGGCCAGGCTGCTGAACCTCGTTCCGGGAGGATTGGTTTCAGCCGGCAACCGACAGTTGAAGGTGACAGGCGTCCTCCGACCCACAGGCTCCCAGGACGACCAACTCGTTTTCACCCGCCTGCAAACGGCCCAATCGATTCTGGGCAAGGAAGGCCATATTTCCATGGCCGAGGTGGCGGCACTTTGCAAGGACTGCCCGATCGAAGAGATGGTCAAACAGATCTCCGGTGCGCTTCCGGGTGCAAACGTAATGGCGATTCAACAGGTGGTAAAGGGCCGGATGGAAACGCTGCATCAATTCAGAAAATTTTCCATCGGCATCTCCGGTGTCGTGCTCTTGATCGGAAGCCTCGTGGTGCTGGTCACGATGATGGGCAGCGTACGGGAGCGCACCCAGGAAATCGGCATCTTCAGGGCCGTCGGATTCAGAAGAAGCCACATCGTAAAAATCGTACTGCTCGAGGCATCGATCGTCTCGGGGTTTGCCGGAATCATCGGCTACATGCTCGGATTTCAGGCCACCGTGATTGCAGCGCACTTCTTCCATGAGGGTCACCCGATACAGGTTCCGCTCGATGCCGGGCTTGCAGCCGGAGCATTTGTTCTGGCGATTCTAATCGGTGTCGCTTCGAGCACATATCCTGCAATCATGGCCGCAAGGCTCGATCCGAACGATGCGCTGCGAGCGCTCTGAATGGAGGTCTCATGAGCACCATCCTTGGAAACAGTCTAACCAAAAAGTTCGGGAGCGGAGACTCCGCGGTATATGCCATCCGGGAGGTCAGCTTCCGGATTCATTCCGGCGAATTCGTCGGTCTCATGGGGGAATCCGGTGCCGGAAAGTCGACCCTGCTTTCGATCATCGGTGCCATGAACGCACCGAGCTCGGGCACACTCGATGTCGAAGGGATCGATATCTATAGCCTGGGAAAGGAACAGCGCACCGATTTTCGGAGGGAGTTTTTAGGGTTCGTTTTCCAAAGCTTCCACCTGATTCCTTACCTGACGGTTTTAGAAAATGTCGCACTCCCGTTGACCACGGCCTCATTGAGCCGGAGGGAGAAGCGCCAGAAGGCCCAGGATGCCCTGTCCTGGGTGAACCTTGCCGAAAAGCGGAACCGTTTGCCGGGAGAGATTTCCGGCGGTGAAAAGGAGAGAGTCGCCATCGCCCGCGCCATCGTAAACGACCCGCCGATTCTTCTCGCCGATGAGCCGACCGGAAATCTCGATACCAAAACATCGGCAGAAATCATGGGGTTGCTCGAAAAACTAAACGACCAGGGAACCACAATCATCATGGTCACCCATAGCCACGAGTGTTCCCGATATGCCAGGCGGATCCTGCATATCACGGACGGACGACTCTATGAGCCGAACTGACCGGCACCACTTTTCACGTTTCAGGCAAAAAGTAAAAGGAGCAAACGGAATCTATGGCTAAAAAAAACAATAGAGTTCAACCAGCGGCAAAAAAACAGGATGCAAATCGTTCGGGTACGCGCATGTGGGGTATCGTCTCCATGATTGCGCTCGTCGTCTCGTTTGGCCTGATTGCAAATCTTGTCCTGTCTCAATCGCCGGATCGACCCGGCAAACCGGCCAAACCGGCTATCGCAGGTCAGCCTTCGGCACCTGACGGCATACAAGGCGATGCCAGACTGAAGCTGGTGGCGTCAAAATTTAGATGCGCCTGTGGAGGATGCGGAGAGCTCCCCCTGGAGGAATGCACCTGTGATATGCCGCGGGGAGCCGTGGAAGAAAAGGCCTTCATCCAAAGCCAGTTGTCCAAAGGGCTTACCATCGATCAGATCATCGAGGCTGTAGACAGAAAATACGGGCATAAGGAATCTTAAGAGCAGAAAGCTTCAGAGTAGGACTCGGAGTGAGAATTCGCAAATCTTTCATTGCTTTCGGTCTGGTCCTGATCGTTATGGCGGTAACGGCTGTTTTTGTCTTTCTGAACCGGTCGCCCGTAGTTTTTCCCGAAAAAAGCGGTGAAGCCGATCCTCTTTTTGAGGATTTGGGAATCCTGAAGGTTCCGGGCGCACCGGTTCCAGAAGATATCGCTCTTTCGGACCTGCATGGGAAAACGGTAAAGTTGTCCGATTTCAAGGGGAGAGTCGTTTTTCTCAATTTCTGGACCACCTGGTGCCCGTTTTGCACGCGGGAGATGCCGGAAATGGAAAAGCTTCACCGGAAGCTGCCGGCCGAAGATTTTGTGATGGTTGCAATCGGCTTGAAAGAATCGGCAAAAGAGGTCGAGGGCTTCTTCAAAAAAGAGAGGCTGACGTTTACCTCCCTGGTCGATCCCGGAGGCGAAGCCGGCAAGGCGTTTGCAATCGCCCAGATCCCAACGACCCTGATATTGGATAAAAACGGCGCGATCATCGGCAAGGTGATCGGGCCTCGAAGCTGGGCGGATAAAGAGTACGAAGACTTTTTCAGACACCTTTCCGTCATTCCGTCCCGATGACAAAAAGCGTTCCCCATCTCCCCTTCGGGCCGTGCCCTGGGCCTGAGAGTGCCTGCAGAAACTCTCGAGCGAACTCGGCGTGCCGGGACGTAAACCGGCATGACCGCCGGGCATCTCGATTACGCCCCGATCGAGCTTCTTGGCTCTCGAAACCCGGCTCCACCCCTGATTGTCGATAAATCCTTTATTGAGAATCCGAACGCCATCCCAGTGTAATCTGCCCAGGGAAATCCGCCCAGGGAACCCGCATAGATGTGTCTGGGGCTGCATCATATTATTGCCAGGGGGATTGCCCGCAGAAAGGTTTTTGATGATAATACCGATAGTGAAGGCGCTATTGCAGATTCGTTTTTTCAACAACGGGCAAAGGAAAAGACTATGAAAAAGAACCATTTGGCTTTCCATGATGGATTTAACAGGGACGATATCGACCCGGGATGCAACCGATGAGTAATCTCAACACCGGTGAGAAGCAGGCCGAGAAAGAGGCGCTGGAAAAGGAGCGTTACGAGCTACTCCAACAACTGGCGGACTGGCTTGAAACACCGATGCTGATACTCGCCTTTGCGTGGCTGGCGTTGTTGATTGGGGAGCTGCTCTTGGGCGAGAGTCTTTCATTTGAAATTATCGGCGCGCTCATCTGGGCCGTATTCATTCTCAATTTTGCATTGGAATTCATCCTGGCCCCCCACAAGGTTGCTTATCTCAAAAGCAACTGGCTGACTGCCATTTCGCTGCTGATACCGGCATTGCGCATCTTCCGCGTCGTCCGGGTGGTTCGGCTGCTCCGGCTGACTCGCGTCGGGCGAGGTTTGCGTTTGTTCCGCGTTCTCAGCTCGCTCAACCGCAGCATGCGCGCATTGGGCGCGAACCTGCGGCGCCGGGGTTTCGGCTATGTGGCCGCTCTCACGGTGCTGGCGGTTTTCGCTGGGGCGGCCGGGATGTACGCTTTCGAAAACGAAATTCCGGACGGACTGAACAGTTATGGCGAGGCGCTGTGGTGGACTGCAATGGTCATGACGACAATGGGTTCGCAGTACTGGCCACAGACGCTCGAGGGGCGCATACTGTGCCTCTTTATGGCGCTGTATGCCTTCGCCGTCTTCGGCTACGTAACCGCGACGCTCGCCACCTTCTTCATCGGTCGCGACGCGGAGAATAACGAAGCCGAACTGGCGGGGGCCAAAGAGATTGTCGCCCTCAGGGAGGAGCTGATCGCCTTGCGCGAAGACATCCACGCACTGTCGCGGCCGCCTGAGGCGTGAAGCGTGATTCCGGCAAGGAGCTTTATGTGGGAAATAAGAAATGGACAACCAGTCAAATCCGGTTCGAAGGAAGGAATGCCGATGCCTGGGCGGGAAGAATAGCGGCAAGTTTCCAGTTTGAGTTTCGAGCTGTTATCCGATAGATAAGGTGAAAGACCAGGTCAAAGAAAATGGAATGCGGACATGGAAACGACGTAAATGGTCTTCATCCTCGTCCGCCTGCCATGAAAAAATCCCCTTCATCAAAGGAGTCGCCCATGAGCATGCGAGTTGTCCGACTCGGAACACCCCGAATTCCAGGAGAGGGTATAAGGATCGGAACGGTTCGTCGACCTCCCCGGGGTGTGCCGAAAACAGAGTTCTCGAAACAGAACTGGTATGACGTGTGGTTTCCGAACCTTGCTCCCAGCGTAGAGACCATGAAGCTTGGGCAAGAAGCGGTGTCCGCCGCACAATGGTCGGCATTTACGAGGAAATACAAAGCTGAAATGGCCGCCCCCGATGCCAAACACGACATGGAGCTCCTCGCCGCACTATCCCACACCACCGACTTCTCGGTGGGCTGCTACTGCGAGCACGAAGACCGCTGCCACCGTTCTATCCTGAAGCAGCTTCTCATCGAAAAAGGGGCAAAGGTCGAATAGCTCTGCCGGAAGGAACCTTCAGCGGCATACCGGACGGAAATTGATTCTTTACTTCTGGAGCAACCATGATCAGGGAAAAAATGCTGAGGCAGGCAGCGGATCGCTCCTTTATATGGGACGTGGCGGTCATCGGGGGAGGGGCAACAGGCCTTGGGGTCGGTGTGGAAGCGGCTTCCAGGGGATATCGGACCCTGGTTCTGGAGCGGCTCGATTTCGCCCGGGGAACCTCCAGCCGCAGCACGAAGCTCATTCACGGGGGCGTACGGTATCTCCAGCAGGGAAACCTCTCCCTGGTGATGGAAGCCCTGCATGAGAGAGGCATTTTGTTCCGGAATGCCCCTCATCTGGTGCGTCATCAATCCTTCATCGTACCTGTCTACGAATGGTGGGAGGGCCCTTTTTACGGTATCGGTCTCAAGTTCTACGACATTCTGGCCGGAAAAATGGGCATCGGCCCGTCCCGAAACCTCTCCCGGGAGGAGACTCTGGAAAAAATCCCCACCCTGGAACCCATTGGTCTTCGGGGAGGAATCATCTATTTCGACGGGCAGTTCGACGATGCCCGCATGGCGGTCACCCTTTTCCGGACCATCGACGATCTGGGCGGCTGTGTCCTCAACTACATGAATGTCATCTCGCTGATCAAGGAAGACGGGCTGATCTGCGGGCTTACGGCAATCGATGAGGAAACGGGCAATCCGTACACCATTCGGGCTCGATGCGTGATCAATGCCGCCGGGGTCTTTGTAGACAGCATCCGAAAAATGGACGCACCCTGCGCCGAGACCCTCATTTCTCCCAGTCAGGGCGTACATCTCGTCCTTGACAAATCCTTCCTGCCTGGCGAAAGCGCCATCATGGTGCCCCATACCGAAGATGGGAGAGTGCTGTTTGCCGTTCCCTGGCACAACCGGGTGATCATCGGCACGACAGACACGCCGATTCCCAATCCGCAAATCGAGCCGATTCCGCTGTCGGAAGAAATCGATTTCCTTCTGACCCATGCTGCACGCTATCTTTCGAAAGGCCCCGGTCCGGAGGATGTGCTCAGCGCCTTTGCCGGCCTGCGTCCGCTGATCCAGCAGAAGGAAGATCGGAAGACGGCCATGATATCCCGGGATCACCAGGTGATGGTATCCCCAAGCGGGCTGATCACCATCGCCGGAGGCAAGTGGACCACTTACCGCAAGATGGGCGAAGATACGGTAAACAAAGCCGAACTGGTCGCAGGTCTTGAAAAAAGACGCTCGGGTACCGATGCCCTGAAGCTTCACGGGTGGTTGGAAGATCCGGATAGACGAGATTCTCTTTCGGTTTACGGCGCCGATGCAAGGGAAATCACCGACTTGATCCGGAAAGATCCGGTCCTCGGGGAAAAGATCCATCCGCGCCTGCCCTACCGCCGGGCAGAAGTCATCTGGGCCGCTCGAAAAGAGATGGCCAGACGGCTCGAGGATGTGCTCTCCAGGAGGACGCGGGCTCTTCTGCTGGATGCCCGGGCCAGCATGGAAGCCGCCCCTCTGGCAGCGAAGCTGATGGCCGGGGAGATGGGAAAAGATGAAGCCTGGCAGCAGGAACAGGTAACCGGCTATCTGGCTCTGGCGGGAAATTACCTCGTAAGCTGACGGCATTCCGACATCGAACAGGTTTCTGGGTCTGCGAAGATTACCGGAGCCGGTGAAAAATGAGATCTTGATTTCACACATACTCATGTGTAAAATAATGTGTGATTATCAAGGAGGGGATCGGTATGGCAACAAATTTACAGATAGATGACAAACTTATTCAAAAGGCTGTCCGGCTTGGAGGCCATAAAACGAAGAAAGCCGCTGTCTCAAAAGCGCTTATTGAATATATACACCATTTAGAGCAGGAAAAAATTCTCTCGATGTTCGGGACTGTGGAATACGATCCGGGATATGATTATAAAAAACAGAGACGTCAACCATGAAGGTTATCGTCGATACCAGTGTATGGTCCCTGGCTTTAAGACGTGACACACAGGAATCAGATACTGCAGTCCACGAATTTCGACGCATGATTCAGGACCATCGCGTACAAATGATCGGGCCGGTACGGCAGGAGATCCTGTCGGGTATTCGAAGTGAATCTCAGTTCAAGAAACTTCAGAAACATCTTGAGAGTTTTCCCGATCTTCCAGCAATTACCGAAGATTATGTTACTGCTGCAAAGTATTTTAATCGTTGCCGCTCGGAAGGTATACAGGGGTCAAACACGGATTTTTTAATTTGCGCGATGGCGAATAGAAACAGGTTTTCGATATTTACGACAGACAAAGATTTCGAGCTCTTTTCGAAACATATAAAAATAGATCTCCACAAGGCAGCATGATTGGAGCCTTGCTCTCCCGAGCAGGCACAAAACGTTGCGGGTCATTTCGTCATTCCGGCCTTCATTCCTGACTCGAGGATTGTGCCTGCACCGGGGAACACGCTTGGCCGCCCCCTTCCCGCTGCACGGCCGATCCTAAGCCCTCTACGATCTTTTCTGGAGTCGTTCGGAGCTCTCAAATTTCAAATTTTATTTCCATTTCGGATGTATGGGTGCTAAATTGAAACGGTTTAAGGCTACCAGAGTACAAAGGGCCAAAGAAACACAACTGAGTTCAACAACACATCGGAGCATGGCGTGAACAGTAAAAAATCCATACTGATGATGATCGCAGGGGCCAAGGGGACGGTTGCATCCACGGCCGCGGTTGCCGCAATCGCGAGCAGAAGGAATCCGAATTCCGTTTTTCCATTTCTGACCACGGCAAGCCGGTTTTCAGGTTCCGGAATTCCCCTCGAACTCGAAGTGGCCGGATGGGATACTCAAGAGACGCCTCTTGCCGGCTGCATCGCGGAAAACGGGGTGCTTCCCGAGAAAGTATGGAAGCCCTTGCTTCAGGAGATCGATTGCATCCCGGTCAAGCCGGCGCCCCATCGATCTTCGATGAAAACCCAGATCGAGGCTATCGCTCATGACATCGATGAGTTTAGAAATCAACATCCCGACTCACAGCCGGTATTCATCAATCTGCTGCCGGCCTGTGCGAATCCGGAAGAATGCTCCATTTCAGAGCTTGCCGATTCCGATTTGAACATCGACCCGTCCCTTTTCCCGGACCTGGCCTATGCAGCGGCTGCGGTTTCATCAGGAATACCGGTCGTAAACTTCACCCCCAACGAATTGGAGACTCCCTCGGTCATCGAAGAGGCGCTCCTCCGGAAGGTTCCCATGGCCGGAAGGGACGGGAAAACCGGTCAAACCTACTTCAAGACCGTACTGGCTTCATCACTGAAAGCCAGAAATCTTCTGGTGGACGGGTGGTACAGCTTGAACATCCTGGGGAACGCAGACGGAATGAACCTCATGAACCCGCAGAAAGCTGCCGGAAAATTGAGGAATAAGACCGCCCTGCTCGATGAGATCCTCGGATACCCGGTGGGTGAAGCATACGGAACTTCGTCCCATAAGGTTCACATCGACTACTACCCTCCCCGGGGGGATGCAAAGGAGGCCTGGGATGTCATCGATATCAAGGGGCTCTTCGGAATGCCCATGAGCATCCGGGTGAACCTTCTGGGACGGGATTCCGTACTGGCGGCTCCGCTGGTCATCGATCTGACCCGATGGGCGGTGCTTCTGCAGATGGCAGGGTGTGCGGGCCCCGTTCCTGCGCTTGGCTTTTATTTCAAGAAACCGGTCGGGGACCATCCACCGATTACGTTCCAGGAACAAATCGACGCCCTCAAATCCCTTGAAGCCCGATGCATGGAATCGGTCAGAAAACGGAAGTCAGATGTCTGAAGTCGGAGGCCGGCAAAGTGATCGGTCAGAGCCGTAGGGTGGGTGCAGCGGAGCGAAACCGACGATCCGATCCGGCCGCTCAGCCAGAGGCCGGACTGAACACTGAACCCTGAACCCTGAACACTGAACACTTTAGAAGGAGAAACCGATGGTTTTCGGCTACAGCACCAACGCCTATGTCAAATTCGGTCTGGAAGAAGCCATCGAACGGATTGCTCGACTCGGGTTCAAAGGGATTGAAATTCTCTGCGACAGGCCCCATCTGTACCCTCCCGATTTCGATGCGGAGAAGCTTGATCGCATCAAGCGGCTCATCCAGACACACGATCTTTCGGTCACCAACCTGAATTCATTTACGCTCTTTGCCGTCGGAGACACCTACCTCCCCTCTTTCATCGAGCCGGAGAAGGAACGCCGGGACATTCGAATCCAGCACACCCTGAACTGCATCCAAACGGCAAAGAAATTATCCTGCAGACGGATTTCCATCCCCCCCGGAGGTCCGATCGGGAATCTGTCAGATCGGAAGAGCAC
>QZKK01000107.1 GCA_003599475.1 Desulfobacteraceae bacterium | reverse complement strand
TCGATATAACCCGTATCCAACTTTGTTATCCGTAAACGCTTTCAAGCAATCCAGGAACGAGTGTCCTGTGAACTTAGCGCCTTTGCGTGAGCCTCTTCGCTCTTTCTCTGACTTCCGACTTCCGACCTCTGACCTCCGGCTCTCTTAGCGCCTTAGCACCTTTGCGTGAAAACCGCTCCCTAAATCTGCGTTCATCTGCGGAAATCTGTTGCTAAATCAACTTCTCGCTCTTTGCTCTGGTCCATCATCCCTCATCTGCCATCCGTTTCTTTGCGTCTTTGCGCCTTTGCGTGAGGCCCTCTTTCAGATTTACCACCTCCGGATGCACCGCGATCGGCCGGAATCTCCCCAACGTCAGCATCCACACCGTCTGCACCAGAATCTTCAGATCGAACCAGAAGGAATCCCTCTCCACATGCTCCATCGCAAGCCTGACTTTAAGCGGGACCAGAACATCTCTCTTTCACACCGGGAAGGATTGCATAATTTAATGGTCATCCCCCTTGAATCCCCTGTAATTGCATGGAATGTCTCTCTGGCTTCTCCCCTTAAAAAGTTTAAAAGTTGGGAACGTCCCCCATCTCATTCCATTTCTGCTCCCGCTCCTTCAGGTAGTTCAATTTCCTACGAAGTACGGCCCCAGAGCCTTCAGCTCATGCCGCAACTGCTGAGCGAATCGCTCGATGTCGGCCGGTTCGACTTGAAAATACAGGCCTGGGCCGTAGCCTCCATAGAAGAGGTTCACCTGGTTTGGATGATCGATCCAGACCTGAACATCAAAAAGCGGGGTTGGATCGCCGGATTGATTGACGGCACCGGTGGGCACTCCCGCTCTGATCTCAGCCGCGGAAGAAACAGAAACGGAGGCTTCGCTTTCGTTGAGGTTTATAAAGGCCAAGCCGAAGTCGGGCTCGATGGGATCGAATCCAACCGAAGTTGACTTGCCGTTCGCCAGCTGATCAAGAACCCGAATCAGCCGATCGGGGTCTTCCAGCACCAGAGTGGTGTCTTTTTGGCTTTCATAGATCGTGGCATCGCCCGTCTGCAAGGCCATGCGGTATTTCACCCAAAGCGTATAAGGCTCTCCCAATGGTACTTCGTTCCTTTCCGGTGGTTTCCGTCTGGCCGGCTCATACCGCTCCCACTCCATTAGCCTCAGAATAAATCGGCAGGGATATTGTTCGTCGTGGGTCAAAATCGCCATTGGACCAAATTGCTGATAAATATGGTATTTGAAACAATCATCAAATATCCAATGTGAAACCTGTTCCTATTTCGAATGAAATCATTTGCGTTCACCCATCTCCCGGTAATCCTATTCACTGGATGTCCCACTGGTCGGTCTCCGCTTCATGTCCTTAACCAGAGCCTCAACGGTCTCGTCTTTGAAGAGATCCCTCCTTAGCCTTGTGTAATCCCCCTGGCCCTTTTCATATTGCAGGACAAATCTTAGGGCGCCGACTAGGCCGAGTTTTTCCCTCAAAGCTTTCCATCCGGCTTTTTGAATTTCGGTAGGTGTCATGTCCAAGGATTCAGGAAGATTGCATTGCAACTTCAGGTTTTATTAGCCTGGATTTAGCTGGTTTGAGGCCCTTCACCTTCAAATAAACCACTCTTTGCCCGGGCTCTCTCTGCCTCTCGGCTAATTCCTTGCTCCATTCGTTATATTCGTTGTCTCCTTCAACCTGCAAGACAACCTGAGAATTCTGTGGTATTTTTGATGCGAATTCAGGGTGCTCTACAACATAACGGTCGAACTCTGTAACCAATATCGCATGCTTTCTCTCAAGAATCTCGATCATCTAACTGACCTCCAGAAAAACCTTCTGGTAAACCTTCCAGTTTTCTTTTATGTCTTCATCAGCCAAGATGAGGGTTTCGCTGAATTTCAAATCAAGCTCCGTCTTGGTTTTAGTTCCGTCGCGATGGTATCGATCTATATGCGCAAGACCATGGGCGGAATCGTAACGAATGACCACCTTCCATAGGCCATCATGGAAGACTTCCAATTGAACAGCGAAACCAATCACCTTCCCTTTGGCGGTTTCGTGATAGTGCCTCTTGCGAGCATTTTCCCCCAACGGGATTACATATTCAGTTACCCTCACGCTTGTTGGCAAATAATACAACCTTTCCCCACTTGAAGCAAATGCCAGACCATCAGGCTTGCGATTCAGTGGGCTCTGGTTATCAAGTAGGCTGGGATTATGCTCTCGGACCGCCTATGAGTGAAACATGTCTTCCGTGAAACCCTTTCCTTACTCCACCGCCATCCGCGTCCATCGGTGTGATTCTGCGGCTATTTCCCGTAGATTGGAAGTTACCGAAAATGGCTTTGCCGTAAATGTTTAAAAAGGCCTATGGAAGACGCCACACCTGGTATAATCGCAGAATTGCATGGGCGTTCCTCTGGCTGCCCTTTGCTCTCCGCCGACTTCCGACCTCCGCCATCTGTCATCCGGTTCTTTGCGCCTTTGCGTGAGGCACTCTGATTCCTGATTCCTGATTCCTGATTCCTGATTCTTTCCTGCCCTCCGTCATCCGTCTTCCGTCTTCTGTCTTCTGTCTTCTGGCTCTTCCATAATCTGCGTTAATCTGCGTTCACCCTGTTAAATAAGATTTGAGCCTCTTTCTTAGAAACATCTTTCCGTGATAGGTTTTCAAGTATTTTTCTCTCTTTGTCGCGTCTTCTTGGCTCAAACAAGCTTCATAGTATATTAGCCTCAGCGGACGTCTGCTCCTGGTTGAGTCAACCCTGCCTGCTTTATGCTCTTCAAATCTTAGCTTGAGGTTCTTTGTGAAACCCACATAGAACTTTTCGTCCACCTCACCGAGTAGAACATATGTATAATACACAACTTAACCTCAAGCATTTAACAGGGTTCACCCTGTTAAATGCGCTGTGCGCCCCCTTCGGGATTTAACAGGGTAAATCTGCGGATCGAAGAGGGCCTTCACCGGATAATGATCCCCCGCACTCTCCTTGACGATCACAGCGGAACGGCATTTCAGGGATGGGGAATAAAAAATGTAGTCGATCCGGGGTTCGACCGGCAAAGGTGACATGTTATACGAACCCGTAAAATATTGGAGGCTCGGCCAGAGCGCGTCCTTGTACCGGCCGTCCATTTTGCGCACCGCCGTAGAAAAAGGTACCGTGTTGAAGTCGCCGCCGATGATGACGTTTTCATATCTCTGGCTGGAAATCCATGAGAGAAGCTCCTCTACAGACCGGCTTCGCGGGGTCTCTTTCACCAGCTCATTTTTCAAAAGCTTCAAGGCCGACCCGGTGGATAGATCGATTCCGGTTTCAGTCACCCGAATATCCTTGACCAGCTCAAGGTGAACCGAGCAGAGCAGAAACTTCTTACCCTCGATTTCCGATTCCACTGCAAGCGCCGCATACCCATCGAAGACAAACGTTTTAACCTGCTTTAAGGGGTACTTGAAAACACAGCCAGGCCGTCTCTTCCTGACGGGTATGGATGGAATACGAGATGTTCGAGCTCGTAGACTTCTCGTCGTTCATCCGTGATCACTCCAGCGGTCAGCGGTCGACGAACAAGTGCCAGCAAATTTCAAGACAAAAGCAAGATGCGCCATGTACCCGCCTTCATCTCTTGGTCTTGAAAAGCCGGGGTTTAAATGCTAAATTAAAAAAAAAAATTAAAAAAAAGAGGATGTTATTATGCCAAGGATGATATCCGTCCCGGAAACGCTGATCGAAAAAATATCAAAAGCTGGCAAGGCTTTTCAGGAACTGGAGGATGAACTCGAAGATTACCTTCTTATCTCAGACCAGACTTTCATAGAGAAAATGCGACGGTCAAGGGAATCTCATGTCGAGGGCGATGTCAGACCTTTCAGTCTATTGAAAAGCGAACAATGTATCGATTAGAAACCACCCCTGATTTCGATAGGGATTTCAAGTCCCTTGATCGCGACATTGCACAGCGCATCTCCAAAAAGCTGGAATGGCTTTCGGCGAATCCTCAGACGCTGAGATTTCCGCTGAAGCATGTTCCGAGAGACCTTAAAGGGCTCCAGAAGTACAGGGTCGGGGACTACCGGGTTTTCTGTTGGGTAGATCATGAAAAGGAGGCAATCACCTTATATGGGATTGAGCACCGCCGGACAGCCTACGACCGGTTTAAGAAATGATTTGTTTTGCATCTCCAATCTCCTGATGCGATCCACCGAGGTGCATTCCGTACCCCCCTTCTGCCAAGCCGTGTAAAATTATCCTTGACAAAGCAATCGATTGGATCTTCCCCTGATGATCATGAATCCTATTGAATGCATCAGGGAGTTTGAAAAAAATGAAAGCTCAAGGTCTTGACGATACAGAAATTCGATTCAAAGGAATAGAGGCGCTTAATAAAGCTCTTGGCCCATCTGCTGCTCTATGATTTCTCACACTTTTCCATCGTGATCGCACAGATTATGTTGAGATTTCCCGGCGCCTTTACCAGGACCAAACCATCGACGAAATATTCAATATGCATTTTCAAAGGTAGTTCGAGCCTTGTTCTCGAGAATAATTTTATCTGGCTCAACTTTCCCATATTTCAAACCATATAATTTCAGGTTCTCCAAAGATGCCGGAGAAACTGCCATTTTATCTCCCAAACCGGATTTCGCAAGCGAATAACCTTCCTCGATCCTGCCATCATCCCCAGCAAAAACAACGATCAGATCCGCTTTTTTCAGGGAATCCTGACGATCGGGCATCCAGTAGAAATAATCGGCTTCGATAATAACGAGAAACAGCAGCAGCGAGGCTACTGTGGAAACTGTTTTTATAATCATCGATCATGCATAATCTGTGGATAAATGAGCTACAGCATCGTGTTGAAACCAGCCTGCCTGAAGTGAACAGGTAGGGTCTATTGGGCTCTAAATCAACCTTGCCCTCAGGGCGAAAGACTTTACCGTCAAAAACGGCTTCGATTGTTTTTTCCATGAGCAAGACCTCCTTATGCTATCACCGATTATGGTAACGCATTTACCCGTTATGTCAATCGGTGCGAGCAAAGGCTGAAGTCGGTTCACCTCGCCTCCACATCTGCTGGAACCAATGCGAATTTCACCATTTCAAACGTGCCGTCTCACCTATTAAAATCTGCGCTAATCTGCGGACCGATCAACTCCAGTCCTTTTGTCTTGATTTCATAGATCAAAGGAAGCCATGTATCGTATTCATAGGCTTCAATGGAGATCGGTACGGGCTCAAGCCGAGTATCCACCTTCCCGGCAATCCTATAAAGTGCCATCCCTTCCTCTACCCTGTCTTTTCCAAAATCTTTCGAGACTATAGCCACATCAATGTCGCTGTCACGCCGCGCCTTTTCGGCGGCATACGAACCATAAAGGATCGCTCGATCGACAGATATCCCTTCCTCCCGCAATCTCTTCACGAACTTCTCGATGATCACTCTATAGCTTGGTCTTTATCCATTTAAATACCTTTTTGATTTCCTTAAACCTCGCCTCGGTATATTTCTTGGTGCATTTCTTATAGAAAACCTTGCTCGCATCGGGATAACGCGCCTCCAGATGGAATTCCCCCAGGCGATATCGTGTGCTGCAACATGGGGGGGTGGATTCCCCTGCGCCAACTGTACATTGATCCCCGTACGCTCCAGGCTTTCCTCTGCGTAAGGGGCAAGTGTTCCTCGCGGCACATCCCATATGAGGAAATTGAATTGATCTCGATTCCGGCGGCTGACATAGAAATATCTGGAAGCAGTCGCCAACGGCCCGTTATCGTCCATAACCGTCGCCTCGACGCTCGTCAGCATCGGTACCCATGCAGGAATATCGAACGCGAATTCGATTCGGTCGCCCCCGGCTGCAAATTCGCTAACCATCAGAATCCGCCTGTCCTTGTCCAAAATGTCGATTCGAACCTTCTCATCGTGGCTTGGAGTGCCCGAAAGAGAAACCGCTCCTGAGATTTTCCCGCCGATTTCGCTCCACTCGGGATCCAGCGCAATTCCGGTGATCTTTCTCGGTGATGTCACTTCAAATGGAATTGTCGCCCAATTTTCCACACCGGCAGAACTCACCACACGACAATCGAGATGATAGCGTCCGGCCGCCAGGTTGGGTAAGCTCAACTCTAATGTTTCTTCGGCCTCGATATATAGCTTCGGCCATGGAGCTATCCATCCGGCGGGTTTGCGGATCCAAAGTTGGAGCTGCGGTTGGTCCCCCACGAAATCGCCGGACCACTTTATGCGCAGATTGATCGGCTCCGGCCTTACAAAATCATTCTTCGATAACTCAAATGTAAGTTCACCGGATGGAACCTTTCCTGCCGTCCACACGATTGCTCGACCCAAATTCTCCTGCCAGCTTTCATAGGCGTTTTGCCAGCCTTCGGAATAGTCGATCACAGGTCTGGCGGGCAGGCGCACCCCTCGGCCCTTTCCCAAGGCATAAGCCTTTGCTCCTTCGATCCCTGCTAAAAACCGGACACCACCACTATTTTCTGCTGCCGCCTGAAGCAGCTCCGGGTCATCGACACCGGAAAGGACAACACCACCGCCGGCCTGGATCTTCTCAAATACTTTTCGCCTCAGTCCCTCGGGCACCTTCATCGGTTCAGCCCCGAGGAAGATGAAGGCATCCCAGTCTTTCGCAAGGAGGGCTTCCATCCGCTTGAGGCCTTCCTTGCCGCCGAGCCATTCTTCCTTCTTACTGTCCACAAGCCGTGTGTAAAAAACGGCCGCAGCTTCGATATCGAAGCGCTGACTCAACTCCACGCCTTCTCGGAAATTCGTCCCCCTTCCTCCAACAAAGAAAAGCACGCGGCTTTTGCCCTAGGCATATGGTTGAGCCCAATCGATATGCGGTGTCTTGAATTCAAAGGTTAAGGCATGATCAAGCTCCAATTCGGAATTATCCTGGGCAAGACCGGCAAACGGTGGAAACAGGCTGATGACCGGCAGGACAAGGAGGCAAAAAACAAGGTTGATTCTACGTAATGACTGCTTCATACCAGGTATAACCAATACGGCTATCTGGAAAGCTCCCGTTCGCACATTCAACGGATCTTCCTTCTCACTTGAGCTTTGTGGATAACCGCGTAACCCAATTCCAAAAAATTGGATGGTATCTGTCATCTGACCTTTGCTGTTTCACCCCACGGTCCTCCCTGCAGCCACGATAACTCAAAAGGCTGCTCCCTTCGTGCCGCCTCCATAACCGGTATCAAAAAAACAACCACGTTACCGATTACAGCATCAATGTCTCCGGATACATTCTCCGGTTTGGAATTTCGCACAAATGCCCGCCATTGGGTCTGTTTCTGCACGTCTTTCCGAAATTCGTCCGTGAACGCCACCGGCAACCCGTCTGGCAGCGCCGTTGAACGTCGTCTGAAGGTGTTGCGGATGGCTTCACAAAGCGTCCGACCGTCAAATTCGAAAAACCGGCTCAACAGCCACACATCATAAAAGTCCTTCATCCGGCTATTTGCTACTCCGAGGCGCACCATGGCCTCAAACTTCTCGGCAACCATCGTATACCGGGGATAAGCCAAAAGCTGAGGTTGGGGAGCATTCAGAATCGTCGGGAACCTGATCCGTTCCGGTTCCGGTGTAACGACGTCTCCGAAGCCGATGTCAACCTGTAAGGGGATGCGGGCTTGATGGAGCAGGCCCATGATCGTCACCCTTACGCCGCCGTACTCTTGTTCTTCGCGGATCGGTACTGCTCTAACGGTGTCGGGCATGAATTCGATGCCATCTACATCATTGGAAGCGACCTTGCATAGCTCCTTGAAAATGTCGATGAGATGTTCGGCGTCTGCTGGACCAATACCCAACAGGTCCGCGTCCCTAGTCACTCTGTAGTTTTGTCCTTTCCAGACAAGAAACAAACTCGCGCCCTTCAGAACAAACCTGTCGGCGTGAGAGGAGATACTGAGCCGGTATAGAAAACGCTCGACGCTATAGCGGAACAACAGGAGATTGAAGTCTTCGCCGTGGGTTTTCGCATGGTTCAAAAGACGTTGAAAGACTGAATGACCGGCGTCCCGCTTCTTGGAAGGACTCATGTAATCGCTTCCAGATAAGGGCGCATCACCTTTGCGACACGACACACCTTTGCGGCCTCCCATAGCTCGTCCATGGTGGCTTTACGGCTTCTCCAGGTTTCCCGGAGAGCTTCCAAAGCGACATCCAGTCCGATCTTGTTTCGGAACTTAAAGCAATCAGCGACGGTTTTGGCCTGGTTGTAGATCTTGACCGTGACACGATCAATCTTGTGTTCCTCGATTCTGAAGCTGAAAGCACGGCCGGTAAGGCGCACGATCTCAATGGGGGGATAGTCGAACGTCGGTTCCCATTTCTTGTTCTCGATGGCTATCCATACTCGGTGGGTTATCTGGGTCGTAAGGTTATGAAACTGCAGGGCCGAAATCAGGCAAATCACCGCGTTCGGCGCTCTCTTGGCGACTTCCGCCAGAGAAAGGGACTCGCTGGTCTGGGCCCCGGGCAGGGTATATATCCCCCGCCCTACACGCACCAAATCTCCTTTTCGATACAGCCTCAGAAGGTACTCGCGGTGAATCCCAGCCTCTTCCACGTCTCGAGGCCGAATGAGCCCCATCTGCCCGGCAAGTTCAAGTATTTTCTGTTTCCGATCCATGAACCCTTCTGTGTCGTTTCATTGGTAATTATAAATAATAACCAATGAAATGCAACAAATATTTCTGATTAAAGGGCCTGTTTGATGAGGGCATCTTTTTCAGCGCGGTTCGGGTAGTGAAGTTCACAGGAAAGCCGGATGCGGGAAATCCGCACGTCCGGTTTGATGAGGGGGAGGGTAACGCCTCCCTACTCTACCGTGAGGCAATGCACTTACTGACTTCGGACATCTGACTTCTGGCTCTTTTTACCCCTTTGCGTCTTTGCGCCTTTGCGAGAGGGCCATGCTCTTCCTGACTTCTGACTTCCGACATCTGACTTCTCGCTCTTACGCTGTCATCCGCCATCTGTCATCCGGTTCTTTGCGCCTTTGTGTGGACTCTTTGTTCTTCGACCAACCTTCTTAACTTCTTTCCTTCTTGCCCTTATGCGCCTTGGCGTGAGTGAATTGAATTGATCCGCGTAAATCCGTGTTCATCCGTTTCCTGCTAACAAAATCGTTCCACGTTGAAATCGTTGAAATCGTTGCACGCTGATTTGGAACATGCAATTTGTGACTTATTGTTTGGAATTTGAGGCATAGTTAATTTACCAAACAATAACCTTGTCAAATGTGTAGGTCTGACCCCTCTATTAATATGGCACGGATCGCTACAACAGGGTCCTGGCCGTTGTGCTTGCCCAGGGCAAGAATGTCAATACGGAGCTTTTGAGATCCGGACTTGCCGAAGTATACTGCGGAAGGGTTCCGAAAAGCATCTATATAGCTGCCTTCCGAGAGGTGGAGCAGGAAGCAAAGCAAAAAATGATCGGAATATGGAGCTTGAGAAACGGCTACGTTTCACCCTGCCTGTGGCGGAAGATGAAGGGAAGGACCGTTACACGTTGAACGTTGAAATCGTTGCATGATACAGGAGCCGTTGTCCCGCCGAGGCGGGATTGATATCGTTGCACGCTGACGCTACCGACCTCTGACATCCGACTTCTCGCTCTCTTCGCGCCTTTGCGTCTTTGCGTGAGTCCCATTTTATTTACTTATTTATGGACGTCCCGCAAGTCCTTCCTCAGAAGATGCTGTGAACAGTCACGGTCATTGGACGGATGGAGGGTCTGGCTTTTACCGATTATTGCCTTGAGCTGAAATCGGTAAATGGGGTTTCGATCTTACGGGGAATTGATTTCGGTTGATATCAATTTTCTTTTCAATTTAAGTATTTCCGTATGGACCTTGATCGGCCAAAATCTCCCCAGAGTCAGCATCCAGACCGTCTGCAGCAGGATCTTCATATCGAACCAGAAGGAATCCCTCACCACGTGCTCCATCGCCAGCCGGACCTTAAGCGGCTCAAGAACCTCTTCATAGAACGAATCCGGGTCCGCCACTTTCGCCAAGATCCCCTCTTCACCTCTGAGATGCAGTGTCGCAACGCTCGTTAT
This sequence comes from Desulfobacteraceae bacterium, assembly GCA_003599475.1. The sequence goes on along the minus strand of QZKK01000107.1, from coordinate 68 downwards.
TCCCCGCTTTATTTTGAATATCCGCCGCATTTCCGGACTGTAATTGTCCATGATGTCGAAAAAAATCA
>QZKK01000227.1 GCA_003599475.1 Desulfobacteraceae bacterium | reverse complement strand
ACGTGTATGCTGGCTCATTTCTTCCTCTGGCACCTGAAAATCAGGTTGGGAAAAAAAAGCACCGTCTATTACGCTGTCGCAGCTTAGGATTCTGTTTAAACTGCTGTTGCCGATGAAAAAATACACTTTTGAGACCATCATTGAACAGGTTGTCTGGATTCAAAACAAAAACCACCGGGCAGCCTTGTCACATCGACGTAGGCGAGAACGTGAACTCTTAGATATTAACTAAATAACGTTGTAGGGTTAAGCCCACAACAACAGGCAGTCTTTCCATACCTTGGGTGTACCCGTTGCCCGCGCTCGACTAGCTGGCGGAGGAGGCAACCTGCGCCGTGCAAAAGGCACAACGCCGCGCTGCAATGGGGATATCGCTCAGACACTCCGGGCATTTTCGGGTGGTTTGGGGCTTCGGCTCAGACGGTCGCATGCGCTCCAGGATACGGTTAGAAGGTAACACGATGACAAAGTACACAACAGCGGCCGTGATGAGAAAGGTGAGGACATCATTCAGGATGTTGCCCCACAAGATCGGGCCGGTCCGAATCGCAGAAAAGTCCGGAGCACCTCCAATAAGGGCGATGAGCGGTGTAACGAAGTTCTTCACGACCGAGTTCACCACGGCTCCGAAGGCCACGCCCATCACCACTGCCACTGCCAGGTCAATCACATTTCCACGCAATATAAAGTCTCTGAAACCCTTGAGCATCGGTTGAGCCCTCCTATTGGTAGATATTTTCTAACGATCCCCTTCTTGAAGCAGACCTCCAAGGGATAAACGTATTCTGCACGACCCATGGATTCATGCTCCATGGCAGCTTGCTTGATTGGTTCCCGGGAAAAAGCCCGGTAGTTGGAGTGAAAGTTGAGTCCGGGCCGGCGAAGAATCCTTTTTCCATGGCTCCTCCACCGAATGGTGATGCCATTGTAATAAGGATCGAATACGAATCAATTTCTCAGAAGGAAAGTTTGCAGAAGGCTGTATAATTCAAATCAAAGGGAATAGCGGAAGTCAAGAATTTTTTCGTTAAAACAACACCCCGATTTTCCAGCCGCGTCCTTAAAATCTGCAGCCGCGGCAAGGGAGTGGGCACCAAGGCAGTCCAGAGACGCCGGGCCGTCACTTTTTCTCATCACTCTCCCTGTCCTCCTCCGGGCGAGGCGCCCTGAAAATGGGGTCACCTCCGTCCGAATCAAAGGCTGTTGTGAATAATTTGCCCAAACCATACAGCAAGGCCGCACCAAAAATCTGGAGAACCAAGGCGGTTAAGAAGGAAACGTACAGCCAAGGCAAAATAAAAATGGCCAGACCCAGCAATATCAGACAAGCGGTGAAAAAACGGTGATGACGCCGCAAATAACCCTCAACCGCCCGCTTGTCCTCAGGTGATAACATCCCTAATAAAAATCCCTTTCGGCTTTATCCCGAACTGTAGAAAGCAGAATATCCATATCACAGCTTTTTAATCCTTATCCCTCCTGTGCTGTCTTCAGCATGCAGCGGAGCAGGACGTCGGCCCCTGCCGCGCAGTCCTGCCAGGTCGTGTTTTCCACCTCCACGTGGCTCCTGCCGCCGATGCTCGGAACAAATACCATGGCGGTCGGGACGACCATGCTCATATACCCGGCATCGTGGCCGGCGCCGCTTACCATCTCCATCGCCGAAAGATCGAGCTCTTCTGCCGCACCTGCAACCATTTTGACCAGCCGTGGATCGAAGGGCATGTGATCGACCGCCCAGACCTCTTCGAGCCGGAGCCCGCATCCGCGCCGGCGGGCGATTTCCTGAAATTGCTGCGACACCTCGGACCACGCCTTCTCCAGCTTCCGGTCGTCCCATGAGCGGCCATCGAACGTAAAGCGGACGCGGTCCGGAATGATGTTCCTGCTGTTGGGTCTATTGTGGATCTCTCCTACCGTGGCCACCAGATTCCCGCCCAGCCTCTCCGGTAGCGCGTTTACCGCAAGGATCATCTCGGCCGCCGCGCAGAGCGCATCGTTTCTTCCCTCCATGGGGGTTGGCCCCACCTGGTTGGCGGTACCCTCCAGATGAATGTCGCACCAGCGGATTCCGAGGATCCCCTGCGGAATCCCGATTTTCTTCGCGTCCTTTCCGAGCAGAGGTCCCTGCTCGATGTGATATTCGAAATAGGCGCGGACCGGGGAAAACGCCGCCGGCTTTTTGCCGCGGTATCCGATCTCTTCGAGTGCATCGAGAAAGGTTTTCCCCTGTACATCGGTCCGGGCATAGACCCAGTCCCGCGCCAGCTTCCCGGTCCAGACGCCGGATCCCATCATCGCGGGGGAAAAGCGCGACCCTTCTTCGTTTGTCCAGTTCGCTATGATCAGAGATCGCTCCGTCTCCACCGCATTTTCAGAAAGCGTCCGCATCGCCTCGAGCGCCCCCATGACGCCAAGCATTCCGTCGAAGCGGCCCCCGTAAGGCTGGGAATCGATGTGTGAGCCGGCCATCACGGGGGGAAGCGCATCGTTTCTCCCGGCTCGTTTCCCGAAGATGTTTCCGACCTCATCGATTGAAACCTCCAGATTGAGATCCTTCAGCCAGCTCATGAACAGATCCCTCGCCTGCCGGTCCTCGTCCGAAAGCGCCAGCCGGTGAACCCCTCCCCCGGCCGTACCCCCGATTTCAGCCATCGCCTCCAGGCTTTCCCGAAGTCTTTTTCCGTTGACGCGAAGGTCCGTATTTTCCATTTTCTCTCCCATAGTATTTAGCGGCGGTGTAAGGTAACCGTCTTTATCGGACCAAAAACTTAACAAATGAGTCAGGTTCAAACGACGCCCTTTTTCCCGGGCAGTGGCGGTCCGGTTCTCCGATACACGATCTCCCCGTCGACCATGGTCAAATCCGTCTTGACCCCGAGGATCTCCTCCGGCGGGGTTTCCAGGATATTGCGGGAAAGAACCACCAGATCCGCGAGCTTCCCTGTCTCGATCGTCCCCTTGATATTTTCTTCGAAGCTGGCATAGGCCCCGAAGGCCGTGTAGGCCCGGATGGCCTCCCGGATGCCGACGGCCTGGTCCGGGGAGATGGTTTTCCCCGAGTCGGTGCGCCGGGTGAGCGCAGCATAGATGCCGTGCATCGGGTTCGGGTCGATCACCGGGGTGTCCGAGCTCAGCGGGGCGATGACCCCCCTGGCAAGCAAACTTTTCAGCGGATACATGCAGCCGAGGCGGTCTTTCCCGAGTGTGCCGAAATAACTGTCCCCCAGTTCATAGATGAAAGGCACCCCCAGGACGGGAACGAGCCCGAGATCCCGGATCTTGTCCAGCAGGAGATCGTCCAGGAGCCCGCAATGCTCGATCCGGTGGCGATGGTTCTTTCGAGGATATTTCTCGAGTGCGCGCTCGAAGGCCTTGATCGTCATCTCGACCCCGCGGTCTCCGATGGCATGGATCCCGATCTGAAAACCGGCCGTGTGCCCCCGCAACACCTGCTCGTCCAGTTGCTCCTGGCTCATGTAGGTGATTCCGAAATTTTTAGGGTCTCCCGGGTATGCCTTTCTTACCGCAGCGGATGCCCCACCGGCACTGCCGTCGATCATCAGCTTCAGCGGGCCCAGCCGCAGCTTTGCATTTCCGAAACCCGTCATCAGCCCGGACTCCAGGTAACAATCCCCCACCCGGATATCGCCGGAAAGCCGCACCATGATGTAGAGGCGGACCTTGAGCCAACCTTCTGCGGCCCCTTTCTGATAAACCCGGATTTCGCTCGGATTCCTGCCGCTTGCGTCATGGGCGCTGGTGATGCCGAGCCGAAGAAAGTCCTCGTTCATCAGCGGGGTGCTCTTTTCGAGGTCTTTTTCCTTGGGAAAGGTGGCCTTCCAGAAGGGGACCCGGGCGGTTTCGAAAAGAACTCCGGTGGGCTCGCCGTTTTTGTCCCGATCGATTTTCCCCCCCACCGGATCGGGTGTCGCGGAGGTGTAGCCCGCAAACCGAAGCGCCATGCTGTTTGCAACCAGCACGTGCCCGCAGGTCCGGAAAATGCAGACCTTGTGGTTTGGAGCCGCTGCATCGAAATCCCAGCGGGTCGGATGCCGTTTGTCGGAAAGCCTGGTCTGATCGTAGCCTCTTCCCAGAATCCACTCCCCCGCAGGCGTCTTCTCGGCCCGCTCGGCGATTTTGCGCTTGATGTCCTCGATGGAATCGACCGCATCGGGTCCGCATGGAATGTGCGTTTTCACCGTGCCGTGGGAGCCCGGGTGACAGTGGGCATCGATAAATCCGGGGACCAGGGTGCGCCCCTTCAGATCGATGATTTCCGTACGGGAGCCGGCCAGGCATTCGATCGCCTTGGACCGGCCTGCGGCAAGAATCCGATTTCCGGACACGGCGGCCGCCTCGCAAATCCGATCGTCGGCATCGACCGTGACGACCGAACCGTTTGTAAAAATAACGTCTGCTCGCATGTTCATCCCCTTAAAAAATCCACGCAAAAGCATGGATGTCAGCGAAAAAGGATTTCGATTTCAGCCCGGCCGGCAAAGCGCCCAATTTGATCGAAACCAGAAACTTCAGAAAACGACACTCGCATGGAACTGGGTTCGCCGAGCAGGACGCAGGAGCGTTCCAAACACGTTCCCACGCAGGAGCATGGGAACGAGAAAACCCTGAACCCTGAACGCTGAACACCATATTGAATTTCCATACAAGGCACGGACCCGCTAGCCCTGCACCACCCGCAGTCCCTCCTCCAGGATTTCGAAACCCCTGTCAAGCTGTGCGTCGGTGATGACAAGGGGCATCAGGGTTCGGATGACGTTTCCGTAGTTTCCGCAGTTCAAGATCACAAGCCCTTTTTCGAAGCAGACCTGCACGAGCTTTTTGGCCGCTTCGGCGGCCGGCTTCTTGGTCTCCCGGTCTCGCACGAGCTCGATTGCCATCATGGGGCCTTTTCCCCGGACCTCGCCGATGAGCTCGTAGCGTACGGCAAGCTCGTTGAGACGGGCGGAGACTTTCTCCCCGAGGAGAGCGCCCTGCTGCAGCAGCCCGTCTTCGAGCAGGATCTCCAAGACCGCCAGTGCCGCCCGGCAGGACACCGGGTTTCCGGCAAAGGTTCCACCCAGGGCTCCCACATGGGGGACTTCCATCATGTCCCTCCGGCCGATGACAGCCCCCAGGGGCATGCCGCCGGCCAGACTCTTTGCCAGGGTGATCACATCGGGTTCGATCCCCCAGTGCTCGATGGCAAAAAACTTTCCGGTACGCCCGGAGCCGGTCTGCACCTCGTCGATGATCAGGGGGATGTCGTGTTTCCTGCAGATGGCGTGTAGTTTCTTGAAATAGTCCGGCGGCGGGGTGATGAACCCGCCCTCGCCCTGGATCGGTTCGGCGATGACGGCCGCCGTCGATTCGGCGGATACGTGGTCGATGAAGAAGTCTTCCAGGTAGTCCGCGCAGGCGGTTCCGCACGCCGGGTGCTTCAATCCGAACGGGCATCGGTAGCAGTAGGCAAACGGCATCCGGTAGACCTCCGGGACAAACGGCTCGAACCCGAGCTTGTAAGGCTTGATCTTGCTGGTGAGACTCATGGCCATGTAGGTGCGGCCGTGGAAAGCGTTCTGAAAACAGATGATCGCGGGCCTCTTTTTGACATAGCGGGTCAGTTTGACCGCATTTTCCACCGCTTCGGCACCGCTGTTGACAAACATGCTCATCTTGGGGAAATCGCCAGGTGCCAGATTGTTCAGCTTTTCGGCAAGATCCACATAGAGATCGTACATGGCGACATGGAAACAGGTGTGAATGAACTTGTCCGCCTGCTCCTTGATTGCGGCGACCACTTTCGGATGGCAGTGGCCCACGTTGTTGACTCCGATGCCGCCGGCAAAATCGATGAGCTCCCGGCCTTCCACATCGACCATCATCGCCCCACGGGCCTCTCGGATGAAGGCGGTGGTCACGTGAAACGGTGCCTGGGGCACCTGCTCCCGGCGTTTTTTCAGATACGCTTCAGTCTTCATGCTCTTCTCTCCTCTTTATTTGTCCTCTAATTTTTTCAACTCGTCGACAGGCATCGTAAAGCTGTGGGCCGCTTCGGGGAAACGCCCGTTCTCCACGTCTTCCTTGTATGCGGAGATTGCTTCTGCAATCGTCCTAGCGATATGGGCATACTGTTTGACGAATTTCGGCGTAAAGCGCTCGAAAAGTCCCACCATGTCGTAGGTGACCAGCACCTGACCGTCACAGTGGATTCCGGCGCCGATTCCGATCGTCGGAATGGAAATGCGCTCGGTGATGATCTTTGCAACCGGAGCGGGGACGGCTTCGAGGACGACCGAAAAGCACCCGGCTTCCTCGAGTGCTTCGGCATCTTCGATCAGCGCCCGTGCTGCTTTCGCGCTTTTCCCCTGCACCTTAAAACCACCGAGTGCCGATGCCGTCTGAGGGGTCAATCCGATATGCCCCTGGACGGGAATGCCGGCCTGGACAACGGACCGGATGATCGGCGCCGCCGACTTACCGCCTTCCATCTTGACGCAGTCCGCCCTTGCCTCCTTCATGAAGCGATTGGCGTTTGCGACGGCCTGTTCCGATGACACGTTGTAGGATCCGAATGGCATATCGCCCACCACCAGAGCCCGTTTGACCGACCGGCAGACGGTTTTTGTATGGTGGATCATTTCTTCCATCGTGACCGAAACCGTATCCGGATACCCGAGGACGACCATGCCCAGAGAGTCTCCGACCAGGATCATATCGATCCCCGAGCTGTCGACCATGACCGCCCATGGAAAATCGTACGCCGTCAGCATGGTGATCTTGGCCCCGCTCCGCTTGCGGGCAATGATGTCCAAAATCGTGATCTTTTTTTCTTCCATGTAAACCTCCGATGATACCTTTCGATTCGATGGTTGTTTTTCTTCGGCCCCGCGTCACTCTTCACGAATCCTGTCCGCAGCGGTCGCTTCCAGAGCGTGTACGATGCCGGTCAATGCCGTGTTGTACGGAGTTTCGATTCCGAGTTTGCTCCCCATGCCGACGATCGCTCCATTGATTGCATCGATTTCCGTTGCAGTGCCTCTGAGAATATCCTGCAGCATGCTTGCGCGGTTCCTTGCCGTGTTTCTGCAGACCTGCCGGACCTGATTCATGGGATCGGCAAAAGACAGGGAAACACCCGATGCCTTTGCGACCGCAGCCGCCTCCTTTGCGGCTCCCTGCATGATGATGCTGCATTCGTCGGATTCGATCAATTTCCCGTTGGGCACCCGAAGTATGGCAGCGAGCGCGTTGATCCCTGCGTTTACCACCAGCTTCCCCCAGATGATTCCTTCAAGGTCGTTCGATACCGTGGTCTGGATACCGCTCTCGTTGAATAGAAAGACGACTTCATCGAGGAGCGCTTTCCGCCCGGGGCAAGAACCGAGGTAGGTAGGCCCGGCGCCGGCGTGGCGCACAAAACCGTAATCGATAAAGGTCGCCCCGTGAGAGGTCACCCCTGCCAGGGCGGATGAGGCGCCAAGCACCTCCGAGAGAATTTCCAGGTTCCCGATACCGTTTTGGAGAGTCAACGCGAGGCCGTCGCGGTTCAGCACCGTACCGGCGGACCGCGCGGCCTCCCGGGTATGGTGCGATTTGGTAAAGACGAGCACGAGGTTTGCTTCTTGCGCAATCGACCGGAGATCGGATGTCGCCTTGACCCGATACCGTCTCAGAGAACCGTCCATATGCTCCACCGAAAGGCCGGTACTGCGAATGGCGTCGATATGTTCGGCGGAGCGGCCGACAAGCACGACATCCGCCCGTGGCGACAGCAAGGCCGCGAAAAGAGATCCCATTGCACCGGCACCGATGATTGCCACCTTCACGATAGCCATCTCCTTCAACAGCACCGGATCACGCGACCCTCCCCCGACCCGCGCTGAAAAATAGAGAGGCAATCGTACCGGAAAATCGTAACGCCTTCGCGAATCGGATTGCTGTTTGAATTTTTCATCCCGAGAATACGAAAAAAATCGAGGAGTCGTCAAGTAGATCGGCCTCTTGATGCAGGTCCTCACCGCAATCGAAAGGGGAATCGCTCCTCAGCGGGTATAGCCACAGGTGAAAGATCGTTCAAAGCCGGACTACTCAGATTCATACCCTGCAAAAACAAACAAAAGTTTTTTTATTTGAAAATCCAAACTTGCTGCTGTATCATCATCCCATTCATACTCTGAAATCCGTACTCGAGTGTACCTCTCCCAACACTTTTAACGACCGGGTGGAGGGACGATCGCCTGAAAAACCCGTTTCATGAAAAGACGGGTTTCGTTGACGACAAGGGATATCTCTCCGCTCTAAATGATGCTCCGGCAGGGCGACCTCATTGACGAATCGTTGGGGTCTTCGACGCTTTCCCATTTCTAGCCGATTCAAAGGAGGGGTCATGTTTTCTTCTTTGAAAGGAAAGATCATCTTCTTTATCAGCCTGATCCTGGTCATTACCGCCGCTTCCATTCTTTTCGTCACGGACCGCCATGCGGGACACGCGCTGATGGCGGCCGAGGAATCTTCCGCAAAAAACGTCCTCGAACTCGTGAATCTGAATATACAGGGGGGATTCAGCAAACTGCTTGCGGAAAAAAAGGATCTGGTCGCAGGACTCAAGGCGCAGTTGAAAGATGTCTCGTCCACCTGCTTATCGGTTTTCGACGAATACGAGAATTTCTGCCGGAAAATCGATATTCCGCGCCAGGAGGCCCAGCAAAGATCGATTCAATGGGCGGCTTCCAATCGTTTCAGGGAGGCGACCCTGTTCGTATTCGACACGGATGCGAAAGTGATCCATCATCCGAATTCCGATATACGGGGAACAACGCTTTCCTCGTGTAAAGACATAAAGGGACGGAATATTGCAGATGTGATGCATGCGCAAAAGCTGTTGCCGAGCGGGGAGTCGGCCGTCTTTTTCTGGGGGGACGATAAAAAGGCGAGCGGGAAGAAATTCGGGTATTTCATTCCGTATCCACAGTGGGGCTGGACGATATGTGCATTTACCGACGTTTCGGATGTGGAAGACCAGATTCGGAAAAAGCTCGATGACATCGTCGATGTCTTGAAGAAGACATTTCAAAAGATAAAAATCGGAAAGAGCGGCTTTTTGCTCCTGTTCGACCGCAAAGGGGAGGTCCTCTTCCAGCCGTCCGTCAAAGACCATCCGGATTATGCCGTTTGGGAAAACCCTCGAACCGGAAAGCCTATTCTGCACGATTTCATGCAGGCAGCCCGACACGAGGGGAAAAGATTCAGATACATCGAAGCGGGTCCGGAGAATCCCCGGGAAATCGAGACATACATCGCCCATTTCAAGCCATTCGACTGGTTTGTCGTGATCGGCTTGCCGGTTTCGGAAATCCAGGCGCCCGCCAGAGCGCTTGTCACCAAGCAGAGCCTGATCATCGCTGCGATTTTCATCTGCAGCCTCCTGGCAGCCTCCCTCCTGGTTTCCGGAACATCCCGCCCCTTGAAGAAGCTTGCCTCCTATGCCAAAGACATTCCCCTCATCGATTTTTCTTCTGCGGATGAAGACGAGCATATTCTATCTGAGCTGCCGATCAAGTACAGGGATGAAGTCGGCCGCCTCGCGGCCGCTTTCGTATCGATGAGATCCGATTTGAAAAAAAATGTCTACAAGCTGATCAATCAGCAGGAGATCCTGCAGAAGATCATAGACAATATCCCCGTTATGATCGCCTTCTTCAAGCCTCCGGATGTGATCTTCTTCAATCGGGAGGCGCTGGAAGTGATCGGAATATCGAACAAAGCGCTTCGAAGCACAGGAGTCATGAAAAAGTGCTATTTGAATCTCGAATACCGGCAGGTATGGGAGTACATGAAGGAGGCGCCCCCCGGATGGAAAGAGATGCGAATGGTTGTACGGGACGGAAGGGAGATCGAGACCTCCTGGACCAATATTCGTCTTCTGGACGGCTCTTACGTCGGAATCGGCATCGATATTTCCGAACGGAAGCAGACCGTTAAAAAAATCCAGGGTTATGTGGAAAAACTGGAGTCTCGCAACAAGCAGCTTGCCAGGTTATCGTCCGAGCTGACGATGGCCGAGCACAGAGAACGGCGCCGGCTTGCAGAACTGATTCATGATC
>QZKK01000077.1 GCA_003599475.1 Desulfobacteraceae bacterium | reverse complement strand
GGGAGAGATGATACTTATTTTGATGGGCCGATAACAGCTCATATTGCCGGAGCGCAGCCTTATTGTCCTACATTGCGACAAACTGCTATTAATGCTTGTAAAAAAATAAAAATTGCACACCATGCCCAAGGAACTGTAGTTATTGTTAATGGTCCCAGATTTTCTACCGCGGCTGCGGGTGCATCCATAAAATAGAGTCCTTTCCCTGCCGGTCTTTCTCCGTAGGCAAGAACGCCCTGGATGGGCCGGGTGCCGGACTTCGAGACGGCTCCCATCGATTTTCCTTCGATGCATTCGAGCGGTTCCGAAAAAATCGCTGAGGCCCCCGCATCGACGAGCCGGTCACTGAAAAGATCGATTGCCGGGTCGGCAACCATACCCGATGGAGTATCGGAGCCTTCGCATTCCAGGCCGATGAGGAGATCCCCTATCGAAAAAGGTTTCCGTTTTTGTGCCTGCGCCTCCTCCCAAAGCCGGAAGAGGATCCCCTGACCCGCCATCCGTGCGGATGTGAACCCGCCTGCCTGCAATAGCGAAAGCGTTGCCGTCTTTCCGCTCCCCGCAGGCACCCGTGAAGAAATCCGATAGGCGATTTCCGGTTCGAAAGATACGATCAGGGAGCCGGAAACATTGGGGTGGCCGGCCAGTCCGGCCATGGTTCGGAGCGCAAGCTCCAGGTCTTCTCCCAACTGCCCGCACCCGTAGCTTGCCGGAAGATAGAGAACTCCCGGCACATCCTCCGCCAGACGGCGCGCCAACGGATTTGCGTCGTCCCCAGCCGCCATGACGGCAACATAGTTTCGAATGCCGATCCTTCCGTCTTCCCGCCGAAAACCGTACAATTTATTTTTCCACATCAGAATTTTCCCATTTCGATACGTCATCGATTCCAATCCAGCAGGCGTCCGCTCGGCTACCCCCCGTCCCCCATTTTCGCTACGCGCGACCCACAACCCGGGTTTTCCCGCCCTTGGCCGATTTCCTCCATCGAATCTCCTACGCCTTCCGGCACGGCCCGGTAAATCGTCCGGACCGGACGGCCAGCATTTCGGCAGCGATGCTGACGGCGATTTCGGCGGGCGTTTCAGCGCCGATATCCAACCCGATCGGACAGTGGACACGCTCCAGGTCGGCGGAAGAAAATCCGCTTTCCTTGAGTGCCTTGTAGGTGATATCCCGTTTCTTGCGGCTGCCGATCATTCCGATGTAGCCTGCATCCGTTTTCAGCACCTGCGCCAGGACGGTCTTGTCGTGAAGATGCCCGCGGGTGACGATGACGATAAAACTCCCCTCATCGATTTTGAGATTCTGCAAGCAGTCCCTGTAGGATTCGATCCGCCGGATCTCGTCTGCATCCGGGAACCGGTCTCGATTGGCAAACGATGCACGGTCATCGATGATGACGGTCTCAAATCCCAGAAATCGGCACAGCGGTGCAAGCGCCTCCCCGATATGTCCGGCGCCGAAGATAAAAGCAGACTCCGGGAGATGAATCGGCTGAAGGAAATACCGAATGTCATTTTCGATTTCAACAAGGCACGGATGGTTCATGGATTGTTTTTCGAGTACGGCGCCGATGCCGGAGAGGTCCAAAGATCCCTCTGTGAGCCCTTTCTCATCGATGTATCCGAGCCCGACCCGGGAATGCCCTCCCTTTGTCCGTATGGATGCAACCAGAATAACCGGCCGGCGGGCCGAAATTTCCTTCAGGACGCCCCCGAGTACTTCCCGCTTCCGATCCCCCTGCTTTCCGATATAATCGATCAGGAGCTCAACCGTTCCGCCGCAAATCATTCCCGCCTGCGAAGCCTGACTGTCGGCAAGATGCAGCGTGGTGCAGACCGGCTCTCCGGATTTGTAGACCTCGGCTGCCTTTGCGACGGCTCCGGCCTCCAGAATGCCGCCTCCGATGGTTCCTGCGGTTGTTCCGTCAGGGAAGACGAGCATCGAGGTGCCGGCTTCCCGGGGGCCCGATCCGGTGCGGGAGATCACCGTAGCCATAACCAGAGGGCCTTTTTCAATGAGGTGCTCGACGACGGATCGAAAAAATACAGCGGGTTTTTCCATTTCGGTTATCGAGTATTCAGTGTTCGGTGTTCAGAAAGAATCACGGCTGATTTTAGGAAAAAGGGGGAGGAGTGTAAAGGAAAAAAGCGAGAATAAAGGGGAGGTCGCCCGCCCTTCCGGCTTCAAGCCGCCCTTTCGAGCATGATCCTCTCCTGCGTGTTGAGTACCCGATCGATGTCGAGCAGGATCTTGACATTATCATGTCCCTTAGCGATGCCGCGGATAAAATCGGTTTTTACCGCAGGACCAAACCGGGGAGGATCTTCGATATGCTCGTCTTTGATCGAGAGCACTTCTGAGACGGCATCGACGACGATGCCGGTCATGACCATTCCGTAATCACCCTCGATTTCGACCACGATGATGCAGGTGCGATCCGTATATTCGATCGCTTCCATACCGAATTTCAATCGCAGATCCGAAACCGGGATCACCTTCCCCCGAAGGTTGATGACCCCCTTGATGTGGCCCGGCGTTTGAGGAACCGGGGTGATCGGCATCATGCCGATGATCTCTTTGACCTTTAAAATGGCGGTGCCGTACTCTTCGCCCGCCAAGGTAAACGTCAGGTACTTTCCGGCTCTCGATTCGTCCATGACGAACCTTCCTCCTTGTTTGAAACTTCAAAGTGTTCAGCGTTCAGTGTTCAGGAGTGTTCAGTTCCCAGTTCGATCAAACGCAACCGGCACGACCGGGCCAATATGCGATTGGTTTCATATACCTGTATGATCGGATCTTTTCGGAAAATCATGAATGTTCTTACGCGTGTTCCTCCCTGATGAACACCGCGGTTTGGCGTCCTTGCAATTGTCCCGATATGAACTTACATTTATTCAAACTTGTTTAAGAAGTCACATGCCGCATGTCCGATCATACCCCCGATATATCGCGGTACGCTTTTCGGAAAAGGAGCGATTTCGATGCCGATGAAAAGGATTCTTGTTCTCTTTACCGTCTTGTTCAGTCTCGCTACCGGCGCTTCCCTTGCTCAGGATGCCGGCATTTCTTTGAACCTCGATGTCAAGGAGTTTCATCTCGAAAACGGAATGCAGTTTCTGGTCGTCGAGCGCCATACCACCCCCCAGGTTGCTGCAAGGCTTGCCATTCGGGCCGGTTCGGCTCTGGAAGAATCGGAAAGGACCGGAATCGCCCACCTGCTCGAGCACATGATGTTCAAGGGAACCAAAAATTTCGGAACACTCGATTATAAGAAGGATGCCGAGCTTCAGAACCGGATCGAAGCGGCCTACCAGGTCATCCTGAGCGAGCAGCGGAAACGGCAGCCGGACCGGGAGCTGATCAAGGCGAAAAGGGCCGAAATGGAAGCCCTGCGCCTGGAAGTCCAGAAAATCTTCGTGCCAAAGGTTTTCTCCGCCCAGCTTGGAAAAAACGGTGCAGTGGGAGTGAATGCCTTCACCTCAAGAGATCAGACTCAGTATACGCTTTCAATCCCTTCCGATATGATCGAACAGTGGTTTTCCATTGCAAGCGAACAGCTCTTCGAACCCTCCTGGAGGGAGTTCTATGTCGAAAAATCCGTCGTCCAGAGGGAATGGGCCTTCCGCTATGTAAATGACCCTGAAGGAGCCGCGTGGCTGGATCTCCATGCGACAGCCTACACCGCACACCCATACCGGAACCCAACCATCGGGTGGAAATCGGACATGGAGCGCTTCAACACCCTGAGTGCCATCGAATTTCACAAGAAGTACTACAAACCGACCAATGCGGTGGCTGTGCTGGTCGGCGACATCACCGTCGAAGAGGTCAAGCGATTGGCCGGGATCTACTTCGAGCGCTACCCCGCTGGGATTCGGGCAACCGAAGAGGTGACGGCAGAACCATTGCAGCAGGGGCCCAGGAAGAGCATCCGGTACCTTAAAGGGGCACGAACCCCCCTGGTACGCATCGGATTTCACGGCGCACGGATGGGCACAGACGATTTTTATGCACTCGACGCCATGTCCATGATTCTAAGTCACGGCATCGGGGGCCGTTTCGATCAGAATATCGTAAACCGCGGGCTTGCCGTCCAGGCGTGGGCTTCCAATCCGGACAACCGTTACGGGGGCATGGTCGTTCTCGGAGGCTCTCCGAACGAACCCGATGCGCTCAGCAATCAGAATCTCTCCGAAGAAAAGAGGCGGCAAATCTATCTGGAGGCCAGCGAAGCTTTCGAAAAAATCCTTCTGGGTGAAATCGAGAAATTGAAAACCGAAAAAGTTACGGCACGCGATCTCGAACGGATCAAAAAACTGAACCGGCGCGAATTCCTGGAGCGGATGCGCAGCAACGAGTCTCTGGCGGGTACGCTTGCAGCGCTCGAAGTCGAAACCGGCTGGCAATATCTAACATCATACCTGGAAAAGCTCGAAAAGGTCACCGCAGAAGACATCCAGCGGGTGGCCTGGAAATACATCCGGCCGGATAATCAGACAAGCGCCTATGTCATTCCCGGCGGAGATCCGGATCAGCCGCCGGAACAATATTCGGAGGTCCGGGCGATCGGAGCTTCGGCTGCCCAAAGGATCGAGAAGCCGCAGGAGATGGGAAACCATTCGATTTATCCGACGCCGGCCGGATGGAAGCATCCGCTGTCGTTCGAGCGGAAGCCGAAAAAGATCGAGTATCCTCCGGCTGAAACGGAAAAAATCGGAAGTGTACCGTTTTTCTATCTGCCGGATCGGGAACTTCCGTTGATCGACCTGACGATTCTGTTGAAAGCGGGCTCGGTCGATGTGGATGAAAACCGCACCGGACTGACCGCAATGCTGGATGCGATGCTCCTCCGGGGAGGCACCGAGTCGTATTCCCCACAGGAACTCGCCGCGATATTGGATGAAAAAGCGATTCGCATCTCGGTTTCCGTTGGAGAGGAGGCCTCCTCCATTCATCTGTCGGTTTTAAAGAGCGAATGGGAGACCGGATTGCATCTTCTCAAAGAGATCCTGACCAAGCCCCGCCTCGATCCTCAGGTTTTGAGCATCGTCAAAAACCAGGCGGTCACGGGACTCCAGCGGCAGGGAGAAGATGCGGCGGCCGTTTCCACCCGGGAAGCTCAGATCTGGCTTTTTAAAGGCCACCCCTATGGGCGGGATCCCCTGCTCGGGTTGAAAACCATAACGGGAATCACCGGGGAAGACCTCAAGACCTATCTCCGGACGTATTTTGTTCCTTCCAACATGGTCTTTGCGCTTTCGGGGGATATCGGAAAGGAGAAGGCGGTCATCGATTTGGAGGCTTTTTTACAGAATTTTCCGGATGCAGCCGTGCCGGAGCGGAACCTGAAAGAACCGCCGGAAAGCAAGCCCGTTTTGGCCCTGATTCATAAACCGGGACAGGTTCAGTCACAGGTGACTCTGGGGCTTAGGAGCGTTCCGCGCAGCCATCCGGATTTCTGGAAAATCAGTCTCCTGACGAGCATCTACGGAGGGAGCGACTCCATCCTCTATCAGCGCCTCCGGGACGATCTGGGCCTTGTCTATGCAGCCTATTTCGGACAGACATACAAATGGAAGACCGGATATCTGGTCGGCTATATCGGCTCCAAAGGAGATAATACTGCGGATGCCATCGAAGAAGCGCTCACCCTGATGCAAAGGCTGCATGGAGCCGTTCCGGAGGAAGAGTTTAAACTCAAGCAGCTCGATACCCTGAACAGCTTCGTTTTCAACGTGGATACGCCTGCTGCACTTGCCAATACTTACGGACAGTACTACCTGCGCAAAGAGCCTCTCGATACCCTCGAAAAAATCCAGGAGGCTTACATGTCCGCTTCGAAAACAGAAATGGAGCGATTGGCCGGACAGTATCTCCTCCCGCAAAAAGCCGTTGTTTTCGTGGTGGCGGACCGGACCATCCAGGTCAGCCGGGACGGTAAGGTGATCTCTTTGAAGGAAGATCTCGAGGCGCTTTCGGGTCGGCTCGGGATTCCGTTTCAGGAGATCGCGCTGCGATAGGGTTGCGGGTTACGGGTTACGGGTTTTTCAGGCTGGGAGCACGCCTGAACACTGAACACTGAACGCTGAACACTCTATCTTGAAGCTGGAGCCATGATTGATATAAAGTGAACCGGACAAACAAATGATTCAATTTTGATCGAAATTACTGAAACGGAGGCCGGAAATGCCGGAAGCGGCTGAAAAGAAAGCTACCTATGAGGATCTTTACGCCATCCCGGATGACATGATCGGGGAGATCATAGACGGAGAGCTCATCGTCTCCCCAAGGCCTTCGCCAAAGCACAGTCTGGTATCCTCCATCCTGGGCATGGAAATCGGTCCCCCCTACCAATTCGGTCGGAGAGGGCCCGGAGGATGGATCATTCTGGACGAGGTAGAGATCAAGCTTGGCGAGGACTGCAATCCGATCGTACCGGATCTGTCGGGATGGAAGGTGGAAAGGTTTCCGGCAAAACTGGATACAAACTGGATTCCGGTATCCCCGGATTGGGTCTGCGAAATCCTTTCCCTCGCCACAGCCAGATTGGACAGGGTCAAAAAGATGTCCAAATATGCGAAATTCGAAGTTTCCCATGTCTGGCTGATCGATCCGAACAGCAAGACTCTGGAAGTTTTCCGGTTGGAGGCGGCCAAATGGGTGAGGATATCCGCTCATGCTGAAGATGACAAGGTACATGCCGAGCCTTTTCAGGAAATAGAGATCGATCTTGCCCGATTGTGGATGGGTTGAGCGGTAAGGACGCTGGAGCATCCCGGAAGGCGTTCCCACACAGGAGCGTGGAACGAGACAACCTGAACCCTGAACCCCTGAACACTGAACACTTTCACTCATGCCTCAGTGCATCGATCGGATCCAGGCGGGACGCCTTGCGGGCCGGATAGTAGCCGAAAAAAATTCCGACTGCCGCTGAAAATCCGAAGGCAAGCAGCACCGACTTCGAATCGATGATCGCCGGCCACTGGCTCAGGCTGGCCATGCCGACGGAGCCACCGATTCCAAGGATCGCTCCGATAAGCCCTCCGGTGAGGGACAGCACGATCGATTCGATGAGAAACTGGGCCAGGATATCCCGGCCGGTTGCACCCACGGCCATACGGAGGCCGATTTCCCGCGTGCGTTCGGTTACCGAAACCAGCATCATGTTCATGATTCCGATGCCTCCTACGATCAGGGAGATGGAGGCAACCGACATCAGCAGAAGACTCAGCGCTCTCGAAGAATCGGCCCGGGTATTCAACATCTCGGCTAAGTTGCGGATCCTGAAATCGTCCGGTTTACCGGGTCGGATGCGGTGGCGCCTGCGGAGAAACTCCTTGAGGGCTTCCTCGGCTTGAGGCACTTCGTCGGCGCTTCGGACTTTTACAAGGATGGTGTCGACGAGCTTTCCATTCAGATTCCGGCCGCCCAGGACCCGTTTTTTCGCGGTGGAAAGGGGGATCATCACCACATCGTCCTGGTCTCTCCCCTGTCCCGTCTGCCCTTTGGATGCCAGCACGCCGATCACCGTAAAAGGCACCTTTTGAATACGGAGAGGTTGACCCACAGGATCCTGGTCGTTGAATAGGTTTTCTGCAACCGTTTTTCCCAACAGAGCCACTTTGGCTGCATTTTTTACTTCGGAGGCGTCGAACAGCCGCCCCTTTTCAACCTTCCATTCCCTGGCAACAATATATTCCTGCGTGATTCCCTGGGCAGAGGTCGCCCAGTTCAGGTTGCCGGCGACGACTTGAACCGAACCGTCGACCAGAGGCGCCGCCGCCGCTACATAGGGGATTTCTTTCTGGATCGCGGAAGCATCGTCTTGGGTCAGCGACGGCATCGTACCCGCGCCGCCCCGGACCCCTCCCAATCGGCTGCTGCCGGGACGGATCATCATGATATTTGCCCCGAGGCTTTCGATCAGCCGGTTGACCTGGGCCTTGGTGCCGTTTCCAACCGATACCATCACGATGACTGCACCCACGCCGATGATGATCCCCAGGGTCGTCAAAGCGCTCCGCAGGATATTGCTCCTCAGCGAACGGATGGCATCGAGAAAAGGGTCCAGGAGTTTCATTTTACGGGTTACGGGTTACGGGTTACGGGTTACGAGTTATGGTTGCGGGGTATGGGTTGCCCCCCCAGGTAGGCCGCTTCCCCCCTGACTTCAGACCTCCGACTTCTGACTTCCGCTCCATGCTCCATGCTCCATGCTCTTCGCCTTCTTTCGGGAGCTTTTCCAGGAGCGCCCGGGCATCGACCGTATTTTCGACGAGACGGTCGCTCACCAGCGATCCGTCGCGAAAGTGCAGAATGCGCCGCGTGAATCCGGCAACTTCCGGGTCGTGAGTGACCACGATGAGAGTCATCCCGTCGCGGTTCAGCTTCTGAAACATGGCCATCAGTTCGATGCTGTTGCGAGTATCCAAGGCGCCGGTCGGTTCGTCGGCCAGAATCAGGGCCGGCTCGTTTACCAGTGCCCTGGCGATGGCCACCCGCTGCTGCTGGCCTCCCGACAGTTGGGGCGGCTTATGATCGAATCGATCGGCCAGTCCGACCATCTCCAGGACCTCTCCCGCTCGGACCAGGCGTTTGTTCCGGGGCACCCCACGGTAGCTCAGCGGCAGAGCCGCGTTTTCGATTGCGCTGGTCCGGGGGAGAAGATTGAAGGATTGGAAAACGAAACCGATTCGCAGGTTTCGAACGCGAGCCTTCTGCGCAGGCTGAAGAGACGAGACCTCGACCCCCTCGAGCAGGTACCGGCCTGCGGTGGGGGTATCCAGGCATCCGAGTAAATTCATCAGCGTCGATTTACCCGAACCGGACGGACCCATGACTGCAACAAACTCCCCCCGCTTTACGCTAACGGAAACACTGCGAAGCGCCCGAACCACCTGAGATCCCAGCATGTAGTCCTTTTTCAGGTCGACTGTCTCACAAAGAGCCTCCGTTTGATCGGCTGGAATAACCGGTCTTTTACCAGGTTCCAACGATGACCTCCATTCCGGAAGCGATCCCCTCGCCGGCGACTTCCGTACTGCTCCCGTCGGTGGCTCCGATGATTATGGGGATCGGAACCGGGCGACTTTTATCGTCCAAGCTCCAGAGAGTCCCTCTTTGGAGCCGTTTGGTTTCTGTTTTACCGGAGAATCGCTCATAAAGCGTTCGTTGTTCCGGGGTCAGGACTTTCCTGATATCCTGTTGTATCTGCTTTCGGATCTTGTCTCGAAAGGTTCCCATTTCTTCAGAGCCTTCATCCGGCCGGGGTGCGGATGCCCGCTCCCGGCGGGCTTCCTGGAAGACGGTGCGGATCACTCCCTGCTGTTCTTTCGTCAAATCGAGGGCCTGCGTCAGCTTCCGGAGTCCGGCCTCCGGATCCCCCCTTCGTCCCTGCGGAGAGGACCGAGCCTCCGCCCCTGTCGATGTCGAGGCGCTTTTTCCATCGCCTGGTCCTGCATCGGCCGGTTCGAACCTCAGTGCGGCATCGGGTACGACGAGAGCCCCGGGTATTTTGAATATTTCGATCTCCACATTGGCCGTCATTCCGGGCATGAGAAAAAGATCCGGGTTATCCGCCGAAATGACTACCGTATAGGTGACGACATTCTGGACGGTTTTTCCGGCTTTTCGGATTTGCGCGACAGAACCTGAAAAGCTCCTGTCCCCGAAGGCATCCACGGTAAAGAGCGCCGGTTGACCTTCCCGGATGCGCCCGATATCCGCTTCATCGATCGAAGCGGTGACCTGCATCCGCCTCAGGTCTTGTGCGATGGTAAACAGGGTCGGCGCCTGAAGGCTGGCTGCCACCGTTTGTCCGACGTCCACGCTTCGATCGGCCACGACGCCGTCGACCGGGGAACGGATGATCGTATTGTCCAAATCGGCCCGGCGTTTATCGAGAGCGGCCTTTTTCAAATCGATCTGAGCCTCCGCTTCTTTGACCTGCGCCATAGCGATGGACAAGCCTGCGCGCCCGGATACGACCTGTTTGGAGGCAGCCTCTTCCTCGGCTTTTGCCTGCTCCGTCTGCGCCCTGGATTCAACAACTGCGGTTTGAGCGGCGTCAAAAAGCGATTTAGAGACAATGCCTTTGTTGAGCAGAGTGCGGCTGCGTTCGAGCTCGCGCTCGATATTTTGAAAGTTTGCCTCCGCTCTAGCGGTCTGTGCGCGGGCGGAGATCAGTTTGGCGCGGATATTTTCCAGATCCGCCTGGCTGCGTTCCACCATTGCCCTTTGGGTGAGCAGTTTCGCCTCAGCCAGCGCCAGCTCGGCTTCCGATTCCCGCACCAAAGCCTGATAGCTTTCCGGGTCCAGGCGGGCGATGATGTCG
>QZKK01000095.1 GCA_003599475.1 Desulfobacteraceae bacterium | reverse complement strand
AGATATAATTGCTTGCTCGGCACTAAGTCCTGAGCAAGTAAATTCGTCACCGGATTTATGCGTCGATGGACTAAGGCTTTGCCTGCAGTTTCAGTTTATGGAAAATCGTCGGCATCGTTGGGGTTCAAGTGTTCAGCGTTCAGGGGTTTCCCGCCGTGGCGGGATTCAGGAAAGAAAACTCTTATAGAATTTCTTTGCCGATCAAACTGCCGTCGTTGGCCAGTGGCTGAGTTTTTTAGAATGGAAGCCGTTTTGAAACCCTGATATGATCAATTCGAATGCAATTCGCGCAAACGACAGGGATCCGAGACTCTAACCAATATCGAAATTGAGGATTGGTGATGAAGCAGAGTTCAAATTTTCCCGTACTTACTGCGGAAGAGGCTGTATCGTTTATCAAAAACGGCGATTCGATCGCCTTGAGCGGTTTTTCACCGGCGGGTGCGGCGAAGGCCGTCCCGATGGCATTGATCGAGAGAGCGCGAAGGGAGCAGTCCGGCGGTCAAACCTTCCGCGTGCGAATCCTGACGGGAGCCTCGAGCGGAGGAATCATCGACGATGAGATGGCCAAGGCCGGTGCCATTTCCTGGCGGGCTCCATATCAATCCGGCGCAACGCTGCGCCGACAGATCAACTCTCAGGAAGTGGAATACGTGGACATGCATCTGTCCCATGTCCCGCAGATGGTGGAATACGGGTTTTTCGGGCCCATCGATTTCGCCGTCGTCGAGGCGACCGAAATCACTCCCGATGGACGCGTGTATCTGACGACCTCCATCGGAGCCTCCCCGACCTTTCTGAAGAATGCCGAACGCGTCATCATCGAAATCAATCACCGGCAGGCGGCAAGGCTTCGGGAGATGACCGACATCTTCGTCCTGCCGCCGCCGCCGCACCGCAGCCCGATACCGATCCACGACCCGCTTACCCGAATCGGGTGGCCTTATGCGGTCGTCAATCCAAAGAAGGTGATCGGAATCGTCGAAAGCGATCTTCCGGATCAATCCAGCGATTTTTCGGCGCCCGATGGGGTCGGCCGCCAGATCGCCTCCCACGTGGTCCGATTCCTGATGGATGAGATGAAAGCCGGAAGGATTCCGGAATCTTTCCTCCCGCTGCAGGCCGGCGTCGGCAATGTGGCAAACAGTGTTCTATCGGAGCTGGGGGCGCATCCGGATATTCCGAAATTCAGCATGTATTCTGAGGTGTTCCAGGACGCGATGGCCGATCTCATGGAGAAGCAAAAGCTGTTGAGCGCCAGTGCCACAAGCCTGACGTTGAGCTCTCCCCGGCTTTGCCGGATCGTCGAAAATATGGATTTTTTTGCACCCCGGATCGTATTGCGCCCCCAGGAGATATCGAATCATCCGGGCATCATCCGCCGTCTGGGGGTGATTGCCCTCAATACCATCCTGGAGGCGGATATCTATGGCAATGTCAACTCCTCGCATCTCTACGGAATGGATGTCGTCAACGGGGTCGGAGGAAGCGGCGAGTTTACCCGAAACAGCTATCTTTCCATCCTGATGACGCCTTCGACCGCAAAGAAAAACGCCGTCTCCGCCGTGGTTCCCATGTGCCCGCATGTGGACAGCAACGAGCACTCGGTGCAGGTCATCGTCACGGAACAGGGGCTGGCGGACCTCAGAGGGTTAGGACCTCTCCAGCGGGCTGAAAGAATGATCGAAAACTGTGCCCATCCGATCTACCGGGACTACCTCAGGCGTTATATCCGGGATTCCCGAAGCGGACACATCCCGCACGATCTGGAGAAATGCTTCGAGCTGCATCGGAACCTGCTCCGTTTCGGTACGATGCTACCGGAGTGAGCGTTCAGCGTTCCCCGTTCAGCGTTCAGCGTTATTATTCTCCCATGCTCTTGCGCGGGACATGTTCTTCTATGTCAAACTGACGTTTGATGGATCCAAAAATCGAAAACCGAAACGATCCAAACTGATAGAATTTTTCGATCAAACCGGGCGTCTCCGGCATCGGCAGCTCTGAACGGGGAACGCTGAACGAGGAACGCTGAACGCTTTCACTCATCCAGAACCCGGCGAACGGTACCGGCAAGGTCCCGGATGGAATGGGGCTTCATCAGAAAGCCTTTGAGGGCTTTTTGCAGCGCTTTCTCCTTGTTGATGAGATCGCTGTAACCCGTGCAGAGGATCACCGGGATATCCGGTCGGATCTGCATGAGAGATTCGGCGAATACGTCTCCGTTCATATAGGGCATGGTCATATCCGTAATCACCAGGTGAAAATAATCCGGATTTGCCTTGAAGGCATCCAGCGCCTCTTTCGGGCTTGTGATTCCCACAACCTGGTAGCCGAGGCGTTCCAGCATGTGTTTACCGATATCGACCAGAGGGGCTTCATCATCCAGGAAAAGGATCCGTTCGGTTCCGGTGGGAAGATTTTGCATCGTTTCGTTTTCCGGAAGCATTTTCTTTTCGATTTTTGGGAAAAGAATATCGAATCGGGTCCCCCTGCCGATCTCGCTTTTTACCCTTATGGACCCGTGATGGCTGTTGACGATGCCCTGAACGACGGCCAGTCCCATCCCGGTTCCCACGTCCTTTTCCTTGGTCGTGAAGTATGGTTCAAACGCACGCTCCAGAGTCTTGTCATCCATTCCGTGCCCGGTATCCTCAACCCCTAACTTCAGATAGGATCCCGGAGCCAGACCTGAAAAATCCGCAGCGTCTTCTTCGCGCAGTTCGATGGAAGACAATGAAACTTCGAGCCTCCCGCCTTTTTCCCTCATGGCATGATGGGCATTGGTGCAAAGATTCATCAGAACCTGATGCATCTGGCTCGGATCGGCAGATATCGCCGAAGCATCATCCTCTATTTTCTGTACGATTTCGATGTTGGACGGCGTCGATGCACGCAAAAGGGTTGACACTTCCCGTATGACGGCGCTCAGGCGGGTCGGTTTACGCTCATTTTCGCTCCGTCGGCTGAAAGCCAGGATCTGCCGCACCAGATCCTTGGCTCTCCGGCTTGCGATCAGTACCTGCTCCATGCTCTGACGGGCCAAATTTTCTTCTTCCAGATCGTAGAGCGCCATTTCCACGTAGCCCATGATCGCTCCAAGAATGTTGTTGAAATCATGGGCGAGACCGGATGCGAGCTGCCCCAAAGCGCTGAATTTTTCCGTCTCGGCGAGCTTTTTCTGCATCTCCCGCTCTTCCTTGAGGCGGTCCTTCAATTCCCCGTACAACCGGGCATTCTCGATCGCCATTGCCGCCTGGGATGCAAAAATGCTCAACAGGACGGCATCCTCCTCCGAGAAAACGGTCCCATCGGTTTTATTGATGACTTCCAGGACTCCGATGAGCTTCGACTTGGCTTTCAGGGGCACACAGAGGATCGATTTGGTCTTTAAGCCCGTGATTTTATCGATTTCCGGATAGAAGCGCGGATCGTTGCTGACATCGGAAACCAGTGTGTACTGACCGGTTTCCGCAACCCAACCCGCGATTCCCTCCCCCGAAGGGATCCGGATGTCGACAAGTTTATCGGACTTGGGTCCTGTGGGGACGCTGAAAACCAGTTCATTGGTTCGAAGATCCAGCAGCATCAACGTACTGGAAACCGAACCGGTGACGCGGTTTGCATGACGCATCAGGTGATAGAGCACCTCGGCCACATTCAGGGTGGAATTGATCATCGAGATGATTTCGACTGCAATTCCAAGCTTTTCACTACCGATCGCCTTATAGATGTCGACAAAGCTTTCCTGCTCCCGCAGGGCTTTCATCAACTGGCTGTCCGTTGCAAATCCCATTTCCTTCAGGATCTGGCCCAGCCGGGGTGCCGTATCCGCTTCCTTTGCGATCCGTGCCTCACGGATGAGTTTGTCCCGTTCGAGAAATTCCGGAAGCGTAACCTGTTCGAAGATCTTCCGCTGTTTTTTCAGAGACTGTTCGAGCTGCTCATGGGTGATAAAGCCCAGTTCGTGCATGATCTCGCCGAGAAATTTTTTCAGAATCATTGGAGGTCCTCTTGCGGTATGCCGATTACATAGTTGCCGGATCCGATCCTCTTCATTTCATCGGTTCTTCTGTAAAACGATAAAGCATGATTCTGAAGGGAGCTTATTCTTAGAAAAACCGGAAAGATCTGTCAAGCCGGATTACCTGTAACGGATTGCCTGTAAACGGAAGTTCTCTACAGCTCCTTCACCACACCGGCCAGGATGGCGCCCAATTTCGGTGCAGCTTCATTTGCGACACAAAGAATCGATTCCAGGTCTGCTGAAACCGGCCGATCCGGATCATGGACATTGGTGATGACCGAAACCCCAAGAACTTTCATTCCGGCATGGACAGCAGCAATGGATTCCAGCACGGTTGAAAAGCCCACGGCATCGGCTCCGATGGTTCTCAGGTAGCGGACTTCCGCCGGTGTTTCCAATGAGGGCCCCTTCAGACCTGCATAGACGCCCTCCACCAGTCCAATACCGATACTTTCCGCCGCGCGCTTCGCCAGAACAGACAGTTCCCGGTTGTATGCTGCGCCCATTTCAGGAAATCTCGGCCCCCAGCGGTCTTCGTTTGCGCCTACCAGAGGATTTTCTCCTGTCAGGTTCAGATGGTCGGAAATAATCATGATCCTGCCCGGGGCAAAATCGGGGTTGATTCCGCCGGCCGCATTCGAAAGGATCAGTACCTCGACGCCAAGCTCCTGCATCACCCGAATCGGAAAGGTCACCTCTCCGGGTGAATATCCCTCATACAGATGGAAGCGGCCCTGCATGGCAATCAGGGGCCGGCCTGAAAGAGACCCGAAAAGAAGCCTTCCCGCGTGGCCCACGACCGTCGACCGGGGAAACTTCGGAATTTCCGCATAGTCCAAGGAGAGCTCCGGCGCAAACGATTCCGCTGCATCCCCCAGGCCCGTTCCGGTCAATATGCCGATCTTCGGAAGGTTTTGAATCCCGGACTTTAAGGCTCGGGATTTCAGGAATCGGACCGTTTCTAAAACTTCCTGAATGTATGAGCGCATCGTTCCTCCATTCGATCTCCCAGCTCCTAAATTCGAAATCCGAATATCGAAATCCGAAACAAATCACAAATCGGAAATCCAAATGACCCGATGTTCAAGACGTGAGGCTGAAATGCGGCAGATGACATCATTGTTCTGCTTGCAGTGGGATTTAGAGCACTGGGATTTGGTCATCTGAATTTTGTTTCGTATTTCGAATTTCGTGTTTCGGATTTTCCCAATATGGCCTCGGAAATATCTTCTTTCATTGATAAGGTTCAAATATCATTGACATTTAAAACAATCTGTGAGATAAGCGACTCTTTGTACTTTTTTTCACAAAACGACAGAGTTTTCAACTCATCTTTGGGGGCAAAGTCGATGGAAATTCCATTTCGACCCGAACATCCGGATGTTACACCGGCGATCCCAGAAGAACAGTGGATTCAAATCGACGAAATCATCGCCGGCAACAGGAAAAAACCCGGCTCCATCATCACCGTTCTTCGTGAATGCCAAAACAGGGTCGGCTACCTGCCCGTCGCGCTGATCGATTATATCAGCCGGGGAATGAATCTTTCCCGGAGCGATGTCTATGGCGTGGCCTCATTCTATGCGCTTTTCTCCATGAAGCCGAAAGGCAGGCATACCATCAAGCTGTGCCTGGGGACCGCCTGTTATGTGAAAGGCATCAAGGAGGTCTTGGATCGGGTGTCAAATCATCTGCGGGTGGAGCAGGGCGGAACCACCGAGGATCGCCGGTTTTCACTGGAAGCGGTTCGCTGCCTGGGTGCATGCGGCCTGGCACCGGTGATGGTGGTGGATGCCAACACCTACGGGGACGTCAAAGCGGATGGGGTGATCCAGATTCTCGAAAAATATGAATGAAGCACAGGAGACCTTTCCGAACCGAATCCTGCTTCCGGCCGAACCGAGCTCCTGCAGAAGAGAATAAACCATGCGCCTTTCCGAGATTCGAGAAATTTTAGACGCGGCCGTACTGGCCGGAGGCGAGCAACTCGACAAGACGGTGGTCGGAGGAGGAGGCGCGGATTTAATGGATGATGTCCTGGCGGCCGCAGCCGAAGGGGCGCTGCTTCTGACGGGTCTTACGACGGAACAGGTTCTGCGGACAGCCAAAATCGCAGGGGTCAAGGCCATCGTATTCGTTCGGGGCAAGAAGCCGGAAGAGCCGGTTCGGAAACTGGCCGAATCCTATGGAATTCCCCTGCTTTTGACCCGGTATTCTCTTTTTGTCGCCTGCGGCCGACTGTATATGCAAGGACTCAGAGGACTCGACGGGTCCTGGTAGGAGAAAACAATGGAGAGGTTGAAGGTAGCGAGTCTAAACGAGTTCAGACAAACACTGATTTCGGGTGCGCAATCGAAAAAAACCACCAAGCTGCTCATCTGCGGGGGCACCGGATGCCATGCCACCGGAAGTCTCGCCGTCAAGGAGGCGCTTGCAAAGGAGATCTCCGGCAGGGGATTGGAAGACAAGGTGCAGATTGTCGAAACCGGCTGTAACGGATTCTGCGCCATGGGGCCCCTGCTTGTGGTCCATCCGGAAGGCGTTTTCTATCAGAAGCTTACCGCCGGAGATGCCGCGGAACTGATCGAGAAACAACTGATTCAGGGCGATGTGGTCGAAAGGCTCCTGTACAAGGATCCGGCGTCCAAGAAGAGAATCCCCCATCAGAAGGACATTCCCTTTTTCGGCAACCAGATGCTGCGCGCGCTCCGGAACAAAGGCCTGATCGATCCCGAAAAGATCGAAGACTATATCGTCCGGGATGGATATGCGGGAGCCGCCAAGGCGCTTTTTGAGATGAAACCGGAGGAAATCATCGAGCAGATGAAAATCTCGGGTCTCAGGGGAAGGGGAGGGGCGGGATTTCCCACCGGCATCAAGTGGGAGTTTGCCGGGAAAAGCCCGGGGGATGTAAAGTATGTCCTCTGCAATGCAGACGAGGGGGACCCCGGCGCGTTTATGGACCGGAGTATTCTGGAGGCCGATCCCCATGCGGTCCTGGAGGGGATGATCATTGCAGCCAAGGCGATTGCCTCCCATCAGGGGTACATCTATGCCCGCACCGAATACCCGCTGGCCATCAAGCGGTTGGGAATTGCCATCGAGCAGGCCAGGGGATTGGGCCTGATCGGAAAAGACATCCTCGGATCGGGCTTCGATTTCGACATCGAGATATACCAGGGCGCGGGTGCTTTTGTGTGTGGAGAAGAGACAGCCCTGATGCGGTCCATCGAGGGCAAGCGGGGGATGCCCCGGCCCCGGCCGCCGTTTCCGGCCCAGCAGGGGCTTTGGGAAAAACCGACGATCCTGAACAATGTCGAAACCCTGGCCAATGTGCCGCAGATCATTCGAAACGGCGGCGCCTGGTATGCCGGTGTGGGGACCGAAACCAGCAAGGGAACCAAGGTTTTTGCACTTTCCGGCGATGTGAACAACATCGGGCTTGTGGAAGTTCCAATGGGCACTTCGCTGCGCAGCATGATTTTCGATGTCGGGGGCGGAATCCCGGACAAGAAGGCGTTCAAGGCCGTCCAGCTTGGAGGGCCTTCCGGCGGATGCATCCCCGAACAACACCTGGACACCCCGGTCGATTACGAGGCGATTGCCAGGGTCGGAGCCATCATGGGGTCCGGGGGGATGATCGTGATGGATGAAGACACCTGCATGGTGGATATGGCCAGATTCTTTATGGATTTCATCCAGGACGAAAGCTGCGGCAAATGCACCCCGTGCCGCGAGGGGACCCGCCGGCTGCTTCAGATTCTGGAGAAGATTTGTGCAGGCAAGGGCCAGGAGGGCGATATCGAGCTGATGGAGCAGCTCTCGGAGGGGATCCAACAGTCCGCACTGTGCGGGCTGGGGCAGACCGGACCCAATCCGGTGCTTTCGACGCTTCGATATTTCCGCAGCGAGTTCGAATCGCACATCCGCGACAAAGTCTGCCCCGCAAAAAGATGCGTGGCCCTGCTCAAATTCGAGGTGGACCCGGAACTGTGCAAGCGATGCGGGCTCTGTTTCAAGAGCTGCCCGGTGGATGCCATCGAATGGAAGAAAAAGGAACCCGCTGTAATCGATAAGGAGAAATGCATCCAATGCCTGACCTGTTTCAGCAAATGTAAGTTCGATGCGATCTCTTAGAAAATTAGGAGTTTGAACATGATCACAGCGATCGTTCTGATGGGAGGTATGGGGATTCTGATCGGTGCCATGCTGGCCGTGGCATCCAAAATTTTCTATGTTTATGTGGATCCCAAGATCGAGGCCGTGGAAGCCGCACTGCCCGGTGCAAACTGCGGCGGGTGCGGGCTGCCGGGCTGCAGCGCCAATGCGGCCGCAATTGTCGCCGGAAGGACCTCTCCGAATTCCTGTGTTGCAGGCGGCGCCGAGCTGGCGGGAAACATCGCTGCGATCCTTGGCGTATCCGTCGAAGCCAAGGAACCCGACATCGCAAAACCCGGATGTTACTACGGAGTTCAGGATGCCGATTTGAATTATCTCTACTCCGGGCTCAAGGACTGCAGAGCCGTCGCTCTGCTCGGCGGGGGCATGAAGGTATGCCGGATCGGATGCCTCGGCCTGGGAACCTGTGCAGCCGCCTGTCCTTTCGGCGCCATCACCATGGGAACGGACAATCTGCCGGTGGTCGATGAAAAAAAATGCACCGGGTGCGGCACCTGCGAACGCGTATGCCCCAAACATATCATCAATCTTTCATCGGTCACCCGGCGCATTCTTCGCGAATACACGACCGAAGAGTGTACGACGCCCTGCCAGAGAGCCTGCCCGGCCGGCATCGACATCCGTGAATATATCCGGCAGATCACTCTTGGAAACTACCAGCGGAGCGTGCAGGTCATCAAAGAGAGAAATCCGTTTCCGACCGTCATCGGCCGCATCTGCCCACGGCCCTGCGAAACCGAATGTCGCAGGCAGCTCGCCGACGAGCCGGTCGCCATCAACTACCTGAAGCGGTTTGTCGCCGATTATGAAAAGGGCGGAAAGAATCGGATTCTTCCCTACAAAGCGCCCGAAACGGGTCGGAGGATTGCGGTGATCGGCGGTGGTGTGGAAGGGCTTTCGACCGCCTTTTTTACGGCCCGCCTCGGGCATTCTCCCACCGTCTACGAGGCCACCGACCGGTTGGGAGGCCTGCTTCGAAGCGCAATTGCACGCGAACGCCTTCCGCTCGATATTCTGGATTGGGATATCGAGGGGATCAAGGAGATCGGGGTTTCCGTCGAAACCGGCAAATCCCTCGGGAAAGACATCACCATCGCCGGGTTGCTGAACCAGGGCTTTGAATGCGTTTATCTTGCAACCGGCGGCTGGGACAGCCGTCAGGCCCGGTGGGGTAGACCCGGAACCGAGCATCCGGTCACGGGGCTTTATCTGCTGGTCGATATGATGAAAGCAGAGCCGGGAAAGATTCCACTCGGTTCCGACGTCGTTATTTCCGGAGGTGGAAAGCTTGCCCTGGATGCGGCAAAGCTCTGCCGTAAGCGGGGGGCGGAAAGGGTTGTAATCCTTTTCAGGGAATCGTGGGAAGACAGCCCGGTTACAGACGACGAAGTCAAGGCGCTGGAAGATCCGGCGATCCGCATCCGGTTCAGATCGGCGGTCTGTGGGATTTGCGGGGAACAGGACCGGCTGACCGGAGTCGAGCTCGTGGATCTCAACACGTCGGCAAAAGAGAAGCTTCCGGCAGCAGCCCTGATTCTGCCGTCCGGAAGATTTCCGGAACTTCTTTTCAAAAGGCCCGGAAACGAAGCGGATGCGGAAAATCGCATCGATGGGCCGATCCGGTGGGAAGGCCTCGAGCCGTACAAGCGGCCCGATGCATACGGCGAAATGGGTCTCCTTGCCGAAAGCGACCCCCTGAGCGATTACAGCGCCGCCATCAAAGCGATCGGGGCGGGCCGCCGAGGGGCTGCTTCGATTCATCTTGCCATGTACAACATCGATTCGGCGCTGCCGGATGCCGTAATCCAGCCTTCATCCGTTCTTCAGGATGTCGATTGCGTGGAATCGGTCGATTCCAGCCGCAGAAACATCATGCCGCTTTGCAGCCCGAAAGATCTTGCGGCATGCCGCGAGCTGGAAAAGGGGTTTACCGAAGAGGCCGCAAGAAACGAGGCCGTAAGATGCCTGCAGTGCGGCCTGATCTGCTATGAGAGAAATGCTTAGCGTTCAACGTTCAGCGTTCAGAGGTTA
>QZKK01000002.1 GCA_003599475.1 Desulfobacteraceae bacterium | reverse complement strand
GCTTCGCTTCGACAAGCTGCAGGGAATCTTCCTCCGTAAGGAATTCTATCTATTTAGATTCGCTCGCTAACCCCGCCGCAAGCAGCGGGGCATGCGCTCGCTTTTTCGGTTCAAGCCGTATCCATCATACCGTCTCGACCGCCTGCATGCAAGGCTGCAGCGTCCCTTTCTTTTTGTCTTGTCTTTCAAAAAGCAAGTTCGTATCTTTATTTTTGATTAGATGCTTTGCCCGATCGGCAGATGGAAAACGGAATGGAGAATCGATGAGGTCATCGGCGCCAACCTGGACATTCTGGATATTATTGATTGCGATTGTCATCGTTTCCCCCTGCGCCGCCCGAGAGGCCGGCCGGAAAACCGATCAGGCTCCGGATACCTTCCTGACGGAGGGGAGGCTCGATCTGGATGCCGTGGTCGCACACTTTGAGGACCTCTACAGATCCGACGGCAGCATCTCGGTGACGGAGTTTACCGTCACACGGCCGAACCGGACGCGCACCATGACCATGAAGATCTGGACCCGGGGGCGTGAAAAGGCACTGATTCTGATCCAGGCCCCCGTGCGCGAGGCCGGGACGGCCACATTGAAGGTAAATGACAACCTCTGGAACTACCTGCCGCGCATCAAGCGAACGATTCGAATCCCTCCTTCCATGATGCTGGCTTCCTGGATGGGCAGCGATTTCACAAACGATGACCTTGTGCGCGAGTCTTCGTTCATCGAGGACTACACGTACCGGCTCGACGGCCGCTCCGAGAACCCGGCAGGGTGGCGGGTGCGCTTCGATGCAAAGCCGGGGCTGATCGGATTGTGGAACCGGATCGAGCTTGTATTGACAGACGACGGCACGATTCCTTTGCAGGCCCGCTACTTTGACCGCAGAGACCGGCTCGCGCGGACGATGCGCTGGGATGATGTGCGCGAATTCGACGGCCGGCACATTCCGGCTCACATGACACTTGTGCCCGAGGACGAACAAGGCCACAAGACAGAGATGCGCTACCGGGAAATCCGGTTCGATGCGGAAGTTCCGGAGAGCACCTTCAGCCTGTCCAACCTCGAGCGGCAGCGGTAAGCGGAGGGCTGTCGATGACGATCCTTCGCATTGCCTATCGAATTTCGGGCGCAACCGCAAACGCTCGCTTCTGGTAGCAGGCGCCATCGATCTCTTTAGTAATTATCTCGCATAGGGCCGACATCAAGATTTTGTAGATATGAACGGACGGCTTGCGGGTAGCTGACCAGGAAATTTCGCAGTTTCCCGCGATCTACAAATTCCCAGTTAATCTCGTCGGACACGGGAAGTTTTTGTCTGAGATAAATCGTATCTAAAATAGCCTTTTCCGGCAAGGCCATGTAGGCGTTGTTTGCGAATTCGTATCCCCAGAAAAGCCTTTCCTTGATTTTCGAGTATTCGATACCCGTGCCTTCAAGATCAATCCTGTTCCTTCGCCCCACCGAGGACACCAGGGTGATAACGGTGCAGACCGTGGGGACCTGATCGATCACATTATGGGCGCTCAGCGCCCATTCACAAGAAATATAAGAAGGCCTCCGAACGAAACATGCGATTTGCTCTATGGAAGGATTTTTTCCTGTGATTTTGGCCTTCCAGGTGTTGATATAATATCCTTTGACAATGCATTTGATATCACCCCGCTTCCTTGCTCGATTTAGAAACAGATGGGGGGCGCCGGTCAGTTTGCCGACATCGGCCGACTGAAAAAGCAGAGGTAGAAAAGCAAGGATTTCCTCCTTGCCCGAGCGTCTTCGGTCAGCGGATGTCTTCGGGCACATCGGCCAGCACCTCTCGGACCGCATCCATTAGTGGGGCGAATCCTGCTTTTTCAAGCACGGCATAGGTCCGGCCGGGAACAAACCGTTTGAGATCATCTGTGATCGCCTTGATGACAGACTCGCTGTCTCTGTCTCCGGACACGGCTCGGAGGATGTCAGACTTGGAACGCCGCAAGGTGAAAGGGTACATTTGAAGCTTCCGCGGCAGGATCTCCGGATGCAATTTCACCTGTCGTGAATAGCCCAGATACCAGATATCCCAGAAATCCCTTCCCTTATAATTTTCACGCTCCAGCAAGGCCCTGACCTTGCCGGCCAAGATTTCAGGAAGGGTCTCAACGGTCAAAATTGCGTTGTCTCGCGTTTTCAAGCGGCCGCTCTGAATACGCTCCGTAATTACCGGCGATGCGCCAAAGATGAGAAGTTGTGTTTCAGGTGTCAAGTCGCTGCGAGACCGCTGAAATTCGAGCTTAACCGCGATCTTCCCCCGGATATTCTCGGGGGAGAATTTCGTCCAGATGACACAGAGCGGTTCGCGGCAATGTTTGGTTTGCAGCTCGAATTTTCCGGGACCCAGGTTGGCGGTCAGGTCTCGCCTTACCCCCGGCACGCTTTTATCGACAAGATCGAGGATTTCATCCCGATTCAGATGGGTTTCAAAATCAAGATCCTCCGAGAATCTGCTTCCTCCGTAGCACCAGCGAATGGCTGTGCCGCCTTGGAAAAAGAGCTTTTCGCTCGCTCTCTGTCCATAAAGATTCGCCAGGAGAATCAGTTGAGTTGTTTCCGCAAGATCCACATGGGTCTGTCTGTGTTGTTTCATTGTGAGAACTTATCATAATTGATAAGTTATGTAAATACAACTCCACCTTTCTGTCTTTTATCTTGTCTTTCGGAATGCAAGGGCCTATCTTTTCTCTGAGGCCGAATCGGGGCTTCCGCACTTCTTCGAGCCGGAGTCCACCGCCGTGATCGGGAGAGCAAACGGGAAAGGAAAAGTCATGAAGGTCTGGACCAAGGGGCGCCAAAAAGCGCTGATTCTGATCCAGGCCCCCGTGTACGATGCCGGGACGGCCACATTGAAGGTGGACGACAGCCTCTGGAACTGTCGATGACGACGCTGCGCATTGCCTGGCGAAACTGCGGACGCAATCGCAAGCGTTCGGTGCTTGCAGTCGGAGCCATCGCGCTGGCGCAGGCGACGCTTGTCTTTGTCAACGGCTTCATGGCCGGCTCCTACGATCAGATGCTGCAGACGATCACGGGGCCGATGATCGGCCATGTGCAGGTGCATCATCCGAAATGGCGGGCCGAACGCGCCGTCGACCTGTACATCGACCGTCTTGACACCGTGCGCATGCAAATGGCCGCTTTGGCCGGCGTCCGGTCCGTGTCGCCGCGAATTTACGCCGCTATCCTGGCGGCAAACGGGGAGAAGCGCGATCCTCCGGCCGAGGCCCAGGCCGCCATGATCGTCGGGGTGGACAGCGATGCGGAATCATCCCGGGGCGGCCTCCTGAATGCGTTGCCTCCGCAGACCAGGCTGCAGGGCGGCACTGTTGCGGTGGGCCGCATCCTGGCCAACCGGTTGGGCGTGCGCGCAGGAGATCCGCTGGCGCTCATCGGACAGGATGCGGACGGCTTTCCGGCAAGCGATCTTTTCACCATCGGCGCTGTCATCGAAAGTCCGGTGGAAATCGTCCAGACGAGCGGCGTGGTCATGTCCCTCCCGGCCGCGGCCGCCTTTCTGATGATGCCGAACCGGGCCCACGAGATCGTAATCCGCGGATCGAACATAGAAAACGCCGGGGAGCTGGCACGCGAGGTTGCGGCGCTTCCGGCTGTTTCAGGCCTTGAGGTCCTCTCCTGGCGCGAGGCGGCGCCGGAGTTTGTCCGCATGATCGACATGAAGGACTGGTTCGATCTCATCTTCCTGGCGATCGTCTTCGTCGCCGCGGCCGCGGGCATTGCCAACACCGCCATGATGTCCGCCTTCGAGCGCACGCGAGAGTTCGGGATGCTGCTGGCCATCGGCTCACAGCCTGCCCGGGTGGTGCGGATGGTGCTGATCGAGTCGGTGCTGCTGGGGTTGATCGGCGTCATCGTCGGATCGCTGGCAGGATCCGGGCTGGTGCTGCTTACCGCACAGAGCGGAGTCGACTATGCTGCGCTTGCGGGCATGGAGGCAGCGGACATCACCTTCGGCGGCATCAGCATATCCTATATCATCTATCCCCGGTTGGAGTTCCGGCACATCCTGTTCGGATTCATCGGGGTGACGCTTACGTCCGTGCTGGCCTCCGCGTGGCCCGCAATGCTGGCTTCACGGCTGGAGCCCGCCAAGGCGATGCGCCCATGACCGGCAGGATATCGGCAAAATACGCCATCCGCAGCCTCCGGCGGCACATGCGCCGCACCGTGCTTTCGATGCTCGGCGTGGGGATCGGGGTCGCCATCGGACTGATCGCCACCTCCTGGATCCGGGGCGGGGCGGAGATGCAGATCCGCGCGGTATCGGAAAGCGGCGCAGGGCACCTGCGCATCGTTCCGCAGGGCTGGAGCCTCCGGCGCGATAACACGCTGCGGTTTCCCGATCGGCCGGAGACCGAACGAGTTGTCACGTCCATGCCGGATGTTGCGGTCGCCGCATCGCGTGCGCGTGTAAACGGTCTTCTGGCTTTCGGAAACCGCAGCGCCGGCGTTGAAATCCTGGGCGTCCGGCCGGAGGCGGAAAAGAAGGCCAACCGCATCGTGTTCAAGAGTGAGATCTCGGGCCGCTATCTTGCCCCGGAGGACCCGGGCGCGGTCGTCATCGGGCGAACCATTGCAGAGCGTTTGCGCGTCGAGGTGGATGACGATCTCTACGTCACACTTTCCGGCGCGGACGGCGTCCGCACCGCCATGCTGCGCATCGCAGGCATCCTGAGCACCGGTGTGCGCGACCTGGATGCAACCATCTGCCATGTGACGCTTGCGGTCCTTCGGGAGATCTCCGGATATGCCGGCACCGGTGAGATCAGCATTTTGCTTTTCGACTATCGGCGCATCGAAGAGACCCGGCGGGAACTGGCCCGGCGGCTGGAGGGCATGGAAGTCATTACCTGGAAAGAGGTAAACCCCGGTATCGCCGCCAACGTGGAAGGGGACCGCCTCTTCATGCGTACACTGGTGGCCATCATCATCGTTGTGGTCGGACTCGGGATCATCAGCGCGCAACTGACCGCGGTGATGGAACGCCGCCGGGAGATCGCGGTGCTGACCGCACTCGGGATGAGGGCGGGACAGGTCACGATTCTGATTGTCATCGAGGCGCTGACCATTGCGCTCGGCGGCGCGGTGATTGCACTTTGCCTCGGCGGGGGAACGGCGCATTGGCTGGCGACCCGGGGGGTCAACATCCGATCGCTGATGGGCGAAGATTTCAGTTTCGCCGATGTGCTGCTGGATCCTTACATATACGGGGATTTCGGCTCCTGGATAATTACTTACGCGCTGGCGGTGTCCATCGCGGCCACGGTGGCCGCTTCCCTGTATCCGGCCTGGATCGCCGCGCGGGTTCAGCCGGCGGATGCGCTGAGGATGTGAGAAAGCGTTCAGAGGTTCAGCGTTCAGGGTTCAGAGGTTTAAGAGCGTACGGGTTCCCAGGCTTGAGTTTCGGGAGTGTCCTCACATCAAAAGCAACCCTGAAAGCTGAAGTCGTGAACTTGGAAAGAACCCTGAACCTTTGAACCGTGAACCTCTGAACGGTTACGGATATGACAGGGGGATATGACATGCTGGTCACGGCCAGGAAGCTGACAAAGGTCTACAAGACCGGCAAAGTGGAGACCCCGGCCCTGCGCGGGGTGGATCTCGATTTTCGGGAGGGTGAATTCACCGCCATCGTCGGGCCGTCCGGCAGCGGGAAGACGACGCTGCTGAACCTGATCGGAGCCCTGGACTCGGCCACAGGGGGAGAATTGAAGGTTTTGGGC
Organism: Desulfobacteraceae bacterium; assembly: GCA_003599475.1. The sequence continues at coordinate 4,618 of QZKK01000002.1, read as the reverse complement.
CGCGACGTGAGCACATTGAGCAAGCGTGCGCGGGCGGACATGCGGCTGCGCGAGCTCGGCTTCGTGTTCCAGGCCTACAACTTGATTCCCGTGCTTACGGCTCGGGAAAATGTCGAGTTTGTCCTGGAGCTCCAGGGGGTCGGCAGAGAGCGCCGGCGGCGCGCAAGCGAGGTGCTTGAACAACTCGGCTTGTCCGAATTGGCCTGGCGGCGTCCGGGAGAGCTCTCCGGGGGGCAGCAGCAGCGCATTGCGGTGGCGCGCGCGGTGGCCTCCCTTCCGCGGCTTGTTCTCGCGGACGAACCGACTGCAAACCTCGACGGCGAAAATGCCGAGGTGCTGCTTCAGATGATGCGCAACCTGAACGAAAAGCGGAGGATCACGTTTCTTTTTTCCACCCATGATCCGCGCGTGGTCTCCCATGCGCGCCGTGTCGTGACCCTGGTGGACGGGAGGGTGGAAGACGATAAGAACGTCGAACATCCAACATCGAACGTTGAATGACCACACGCAGAGACGCGGAGACGCTGAGGAAGAAGTATTTGAATTCTCGTTCATCCCTTAATCTCGTCCTGATCTTTATGGTCGCCGTCGGTACGACTGCGGGCGAGGGGTATGGCGCCGAGCTGTGGGAGGATGAAGCCGGAGAGCGCAGCCTGGCGCTCAATACGGTCATAAAGGGGGCATCCCTGCTGTCGCGCGCGCCGGATGATCCGGTCCTGTTTGCGGAGCGTGATGCGGCCATCGGCCTGATGCGGGCAAGGTTCGACCTGAAGTATGCCGAGACTTCGCTGCTGAATGCCGATTTCGCCTACGAGCAGCGCATGCGTCTGCAGACCGAAGGCGCTGCGGGGGGCATCGGCGCAAACATCCTGCCCTCAGGCGAGGAGGCAGCCTTTCGTATCGCTCAGCTCGACTGGCAGATCAGCGAAGGCGGCGAGACTTTCGAATGGCGGCACGAGATCGACCGTGCGCTCGCCGGTTTCCACCCGGAATGGGGCGAGGTCACGATCGGAAGGCAGGCCATCGGGCTCGGCCGGGGCCGGCTCTTCGGGGCCGTCGACATGTTTACCCCCTTTTCTACCACCGAAGTGGACCGCGAATGGCGCCGGGGGGTGGATGCCGCGCGGCTGGAATATCATCTTTCGGACACCTCCTCGGTCGAGGGAATCGGCGTCTTCGGGACTTCGTGGGAAGAATCCGCCTTTATCGGGCGTGTGCGCGGGTATTTGGGACCGGTGGACGGGGAGCTTGTCTTCGGCAAGCGCGGCGAGGACTACCTGGCGGCCTTTGTCACCTCGGCTGCCGTCCTGGATGCCGAGGTGCATGCGGAAGCCGCTCTCTTTGAGGTGCCTGAGGAACCGTCGGACGGCGGCCTCTTCGGCAGCGACCGTCTCGTTGCCAAGGCCGTCCTGGGCGCTTCCTACACCTTCAATATTGGAAACGGGCTCACGTTTCTTGGCGAGTATCACTACTCCGGCTTCGGCTTTTCAGACATCGAAGAGACGACTGTGCTCCTTGCCGCCGATCCGGATCTTGCGAAACGATTCCTGCGCGGGGATACGCAGACACTCGGGCGGCACAACCTGGGGATGCAGGCAAGCTATCCGGTCAATGAGGTTCTAAACGCCGGCCTCCTCGTGCTGACAAGCGCGCAGGACGGTTCCGGGCTCATCAGCCCCTCGGCGGCCTGGGACCTGCGCCGCAATGTGACCTTGCTCGCCAGCGCGTTTGCTCCCTGGGGGCCCCGTCCTACCGTGGGCGTTCTGCAGAGCGAATACGGAGGCACGCCCTGGAGCCTGTTCATGCAGGTAAACGTTTACTTCTGACGGGCTGCATTTCTTGACAACTCCGATGCCCGAACCTAATTTTGAAAAACAGCCTCATCCGATAGGAGCATCCGATGCAGTTTTACGTCGGCACCAGCGGCTACAGCTACAAGGAATGGAAAGGTCCATTCTATCCGCAGGATTTGCCGGATAAGGAGATGCTGCGGTTTTACGGGGGAAATTTCTCTGCGGTGGAGATCAACAATACATTCTACCGCATGCCCCGCGTAGGCATGCTGGAGGCATGGGCCGAGCAGGTGCCGCTTGATTTCAGATTCGTTCTCAAGGCTCCGCGCAAGATCACCCACAGCAAGCCGCTCAGAGAAAAAGGGGATGAAGTCGGCTATCTCTGCAGCACGGCGGCTGCGCTCGGCGGCAAGCTGGGGGCGATTTTGTTTCAACTGCCCCCCTATCTGCGCGTCGATATCGATCTTTTTGCCGACTTTGTCGCCCTGCTGCCGTCCGGAACCCGGGCGGCCTTTGAATTCCGGCATCGCTCCTGGTTCGGTGACCGGATCTATGAGATCCTGCAAAAAAGGGAATTTGCTCTGTGCTGTGCGGACAGCGAAAATGAGGAGCTCGGGCGATTCGTCGCGACCGCCGGCTGGGGATATCTTCGGCTGCGCAGGCCGGATTACTCGGAGGCGGAGCTTCTCGACTGGGCACAGAAGATCGGATCACAGAACTGGCAGACGGTATATGCCTTTTTCAAGCACGAAGAAGAAGGAACCGGCCCCAAGCTGGCCAGGCGTTTTATTGACCTGGCAAGAGGGTGAGTGTTTAACTGGAGGATGCGGCATGATCGAAAAAGAGATCCGTTTCAGCGCCGGCATGGGCTCAGGAGAAGTCGGCGCGATTCTCATGCGCCCTGAAAACGCGTGCCGGCTCATGGTGCTTGCACACGGCGCCGGGGCCGGAATGCACCATGCGTTCATGACCGGTGCGGCGCAGAGCCTGGCTGCGCACCGAATTGCCAGTTTCAGATACCAGTTCCCGTATATGGAGCAGGGAAAGAAAGCCCCCAATCCGCAGCCGGTTCTGCTCGAAACCGTCCGCTCTGCCGTAGAGACCGCACGGGAACACGCAGGGGGCTTGCCTTTGCTGGCAGGAGGCAAATCCCTGGGCGGGCGCATGACCTCCATCGCCGCTTCCCGGGAAGCGCTGCCCGGCATCGAGGGTATTGTTTTTTTCGGGTTTCCCCTTCACGCTCCCGGAAGACCGTCGGATGAACGGGGGGAGCATCTGTTCAAAATCCGCCTGCCCATGCTTTTCCTGCAGGGGACGCGCGACAAACTGGCGGATCTTACGCTGCTGCGCCCTCTGTGCGATCGACTGCAACGGAAAGGACAGGTGAGACTCCATGTCGTCGATGGCGCCGACCACGGCTTCCATGTGCCGAAAAAATCCGGCAGGATCGACGAAGACGTGCTTCAGGAGCTAGCCGAAACGGTCGCGGAATGGGCATCCGGCCTGAACCGATGAAATCCTCCTTCAATCGCTGACGGAAATCTTGTATCAGACGCTGTGCAGAAAGCGCGATTCAGAGAATCGCTGTGCCGCTTTCCTTATCGAACAGATGGATCTTATCCAGATTCATCTCAAGCAGGATGGTTTCACCGGCGCTGACCCGTGTGCTGGGTGGGACGATGGATGTCATGGTGTGGTTTCCGACGGTGATATCGAGATAGGTTTCTTTTCCCAAAGTTTCAACGACGTTGATGTGGGCCTGCAAAGGCCCGCTTTTTCTTGCGGAGGGATCGCCGGCCCCGTTTTTAACGACATTTTCGGGCCTGATACCGAAGATAAAGGCGTTGAGCCCCGAGGACTGCACTTTTGCCGCAAGATCCCCGGGAAGACAGATCCTGAAGGAGGCGGTATCGACGCAAAAGCGGCCGTTTTCCTCGATTAAACGGCACTCCATGAAATTCATGGCAGGACTTCCGATAAAGCCTGCCACAAAAAGGTTTGCAGGTTTGTCGTACAGCTCGAGCGGGGATCCGACCTGCTGGATCAAGCCGTCTTTCATCACCACGATGCGGTCTCCCATCGTCATGGCCTCCACCTGGTCGTGGGTGACGTAAATGGAGGTGGATTTCAACCGGTTGTGCAGCTTGATCAGCTCGGTCCTCATCTGAACCCGCAGTTTCGCGTCCAGATTGCTCAGCGGCTCATCGAAGAGAAAGACATCCGGTTTCCGGACAATGGCCCTTCCCAATGCCACGCGCTGCCGCTGCCCGCCCGAAAGCTGCTTCGGCTTTCGATCCAAAAGGTTTTTGATTCCGAGGATTTCAGCCGCCTCGTGGACACGCCGGATTCGCTCTTCCCTTGGAATCTTCCGCATTTTCAGCCCAAAGGCCATATTGTCGAAAACCTTCATGTGCGGATAGAGGGCATAGCTTTGGAATACCATGGCGATGTTCCGGTCCTTGGACGCCATTTGATTGATGAGGCGATTCCCGATGTAGATGTCACCCTCCGTGATCTCCTCGAGACCGGCGATCATCCGCAGGGTGGTCGTTTTGCCGCATCCCGAGGGACCGACCAGTACGACGAATTCCCGGTCGGAAACCTCGAGGTTGACCTTGTTGACTGCGATCACGTCATCGAATCTCTTTGAGAGATTGCGAAGCGATACATTCGCCATGGCACCTTCCCTGAAAACCTGGGAGTCCTTTCATCTTCGATCGTCGAATGAGAGATTTCAGGTGTTGGCACCTGGATATTGACTGCGCGGCAGACCGTTGGTAACATTGCCCCTTCCATCGGGATGTGGCTCAGCCTGGTAGAGCACC
>QZKK01000007.1 GCA_003599475.1 Desulfobacteraceae bacterium | reverse complement strand
CGCATTCCCCGCTGCTTGCGGCGGGGTTAGCGAGCGAATCTAAATAGATAGAATTCCTTACGGAGGAAGATTCCCTGCAGCTTGCTGCAGGGTCTTCAAAGGATGGACCAATGACGCAAACTTTGCTCAGGCTTTATGATCTTCCGATCGATATCAAAAATGCTGCCTGCGGCGCCGCGGATTGGAAGCGGTATACGTTCGCACTGCCGGCACCCGCCTTGAAAAAGATAGAATCGCTGATCGCTGCGAGCTCGTCTAACTTGTACGCCGTCGGTCTTTCCTCTTTCATGATCCTGCTTCATCGTTTAACGGGCATGGAAACCGTCACCGTGAATTGCGGAGGCGAAATCCGAAAGGAGGGCGGCGGGAGCGCATCGGAGTTTATCATCACCATCGACCGGAATCGCGCCTTTCAGGATTTCTTGAGCTCGCTGCAGGTCAAGATGGCGGGTGAGGCATCGAGCCTATCGCCGATCGCCTCTTCGGAAGCGGAGGGCGATTCCCTGTTTTCCCTCTCTTATGACTGCCTGCGGGCGCCTGCGCTGCCGGCCGAAGCGGCATTCCACCGCCCGCCGGAACAGGCGGATCTCTCTTTGAAAATCTTTCAACTGCCCGAAGGGATCCAGGTGAGTTTTTCTTACGATGGAAACCGAATTCGGAACACGACCATCGAGCGCTGGGCGACCTATTTTGCCCGGATCCTCGAAACCGTTTCGGAAAACCCCGCCGTGCCGATCGGAGAGATCCCGATCTTGTCCGAAGGGGAAAGACACCGACTGGTTTTCGGCTTCAATTCGGCATCCGTCGATTGCAGGGTAGTGCATACCATTCACGCCGTTTTTCAAAACCAGGCCCGAAAAACGCCGGACTATACGGCCCTTGAATACCACGACCGGAAAATGACCTATGCGGAGCTGGAAAAAAGGAGCAACCAGGTCGCGCGGGTATTGAGGGCGCGGGGGGTCGGACCGGACACCATCGTCGGTGTGTTCATGGAAAGGTCCATGGCGATGATTTACGGGATCCTGGGGATCCTGAAGGCGGGGGGCGCCTATCTGCCGATTTCCCCCACCTTTCCCGAAGAACGGATCAAATATCTGTTGGAGGACAGCGAGGCGAAGATCGTGCTCACCCGGGGGCCTCTGTCGGGTCGGATCCCCTCCCCCCACCGGACGCTTTCGATCGAAAGCGATGAAGTCTCCATGGAAAAGGACCAGCCGCTGGAAGAGATCGCCACCCCGGACGATCTGGCTTATGTGATCTATACTTCCGGGAGCACGGGGGCTCCCAAGGCTGTCATGCAGTGCCATAAAACGGTAGTGGCGAGTTTTTCGAACCTTGCCGGGGTATACCCCATGGAACGGGATGACGCATTCCTGTTTCGGACCATCTTTACGTTCGACCCGTCGGTCGCGGAGCTCTTTTTCTGGTTCTTCGGCTGCGGCAAGGCGGTGATCGCCGATGACGGCGATGAAAAACAGCCGGATCGAATCGTCGCCCATATTTACAACCATCGGGTCACCCATCTGGTGGCCGTTCCATCCCTTCTCAACGCCTTTATGGAGTCTCTGGACGATTCCGCCCGGGAAAAACTGAACAGCCTCAAATACGTGTTTGTCCTGGGAGAGGCGGTCACCCCGGCCCTGGTGAAGCGCTTCTATGCGACGTTTAAAACCGCGGCCATGAAAAATATCTATGGCCCCACCGAAACGCTCCTCGCCACCAATTTTCACATCGGGCGGGAATTGATGGATGCGGATATCGTCCCCGTCGGAAAGCCGATATCGAGTGTTCGGATATACATTCTGAACCGGTATATGGAGCTTGTGCCCATCGGGGTACCCGGTGAAATCTATATTGGCGGGGAGAATGTGGCGAGGGGCTACCTCCATCAGGAGGAGCTGACCCGCCGGAGATTTCTGGAGGACCCCTTCCGTCCAGGGAAGCAGATGTATAAATCGGGGGATCTCGGGAGGTGGCTTGAGGACGGGAACATCGATTTTATCGGGCGCATCGATTTTCAGGTCAAGGTCAGCGGCGTCCGGATCGAGCTGGGGGAGATCGAAAACCAGCTACTGAGTCTTCCGGCCGTCAAGGAAGCCGGCGTTCTTGCGCTGAAGGACAAGCAGACGGGCGACAAGTTCCTGTGTGCCTACATCGCCCTCCATGATCCTCAGTACCCCATCCCGGAGCTGAAAAAAGCCCTCGCGGAAAAAATACCGTCCTATATGGTTCCATCCTATTTCGTGAAGCTTCCGGCGATCCCGCTCACCACCAACGGCAAGCTGGACCGGGCGAACCTGCCCTGGCCGACGGTTTCCGACCTGCACGTGGATTATCAGCCGCCCCGAAACGAGGTGGAAAAGCGCCTCGTATCGGCGTGGCAGAAGGTTCTCGGCGTCGATGAAATCGGCATCCGGCATAATTTCTTCGATCTCGGGGGGAATTCCCTCAAGGCGATCCGGCTGGTCACCCGCCTGAAAACCGATTTTCAGATCGGCATCAATCATATCTTCGAATTTCCGACCATCGCGGCGCTGGCGGAAAAGATCGTGCCCAAGCGGGAAAAGCTGGCGGACCGGATCGAGGGATTGGTCCGCTCCCGGAATATGTACGCGTGCCGGCCGGCCGAGCTTTTCCCGGAGCACCCGGAGCTGAATAACGCCTATGAGGCCTACCTTGCCGGAATCAGCGAGTGCGAGGCGCTCGATCTGGAAGCCCGGACGGCGTATGAAAATATTTTTTTAACGGGGGGCACCGGGTATCTCGGCGCCTATCTGCTCAGGGACCTTCTGAAGACGAAATCTTCCCATGTTTTTCTTCCCGTTCGTGGTAAGAACCACTCCGAGGCTTCCCTGCGGATCCGAAATCAGATGGCATACTATTTCGGGGAGGATTTTTTCGATCGCCACAGGGACCGCATCACCGTTGTCCAGGCGGATCTCACCCAGCCGCGCCTGGGAATGGCGCAAAGGGATTTCGAACGGCTGGCCTCCCGAATCGACTGCATCATCAACAGCGCCGCAAACGTGAAGCATTACGGTCATTATTCGCAGTTTCACGAGATCAACGTCGAATCGGTCGACCGTCTTCTGGATTTCGCAGGATTGGATCGAAAAAAGGAGATCCATCAGCTTTCGACCATCGGCGTCTCCATCGGCAGCGTACCCGGCAAGCCCCTGCTTCTTTTCACCGAAGAGGATACCGACGCGGGGCAACGCATCGAAAACCACTACGTGAACACAAAACTTGCGGCGGAGAAGCGGATCCTCGAGGCCCGCGGGCAGGGAGTCACGGCGAACATCTACCGGATCGGCGATATCGTTTTCGACTCAGAAACCGGAGCGTTTCAGAAGAATATCGACGACAACGCATTTTACAGCCTCGTGCGCTCCTTCATCAAGCTCGGACGGATTCCCGAGACGGAAACCCACCACGATTTCGCCTTTGTCGATTTCGTCAGCCGGGCCGTCACCGCCCTGTTCGACCGCGCAAAGCTGCGGAATCAGACGTTCCATATCTTCAATCATCATAGAACCGACCTTGCCGCACGTCTTTCGAACGTGCGGCTCGAGCTGGATTTGCAGGTGATGGATCTTGCCGGGTTCCTCGGCTACATCATCGAAAATAAGGACACCCCGGAACTCGCCGAGTATATTCAGGATATTCTTCTGCACTATGGGCTTCTCGATGAGGAAATCACCACCGGCGCGTGGGTGCTTGCGGAAAGAACCAACCGCATCCTCGCCAGGCTGGGCTTCGAGTGGAAGGCGGTTTCCGAGGCGCAGATCGCCAAGATGATCGCCCATGGCCGGAAGGTGGGCTTTTTTTAGCGGCAAAACCGGCAGGTCGATTGCAGGACGCCGTGCATCGATCCGTCAGGAGCGGGGAACACCATCAAAGCGGGAGAAGATCCGAATGACGAATTCATCCATGCAGAGAACACTGGGGTTGGGGGGTACCGTCGCGATCATTGTCGGCTATGTCGTCGGCGCCTCCATCTTTATCCTTCCAGGACAGCTTGCGCATACCGCAGGGCCGGGGCTTTTCATCTCCTTTCTCATTGCGGCCGTTTTCGCCATGTTCATCTGCGGTATCTGCGCCCAGGTTGGAAGTGCCCTTCCCATCAGCGGCGCGGGTTATGTGCTGGTCAGCCGCGCCCTTTCCCCTTTTGCCGGATTCATGTATTTCTGGACCACCATGCTTTGCATTTCGGTGGCGATCCCCCTGGTGGCCTATGGCTTTGCCGATTACCTGTCGTTCTTTCTGCCGGGGATCCATCCCATGACCACGGCGGTCACGATCATTGCCGTCTGCACCCTCATCAATATCCTGGGGGTCGGCATCGCAAGCTCCATCCAAACCCTTCTGGTGATAGAATTTATCGCGGCGCTTCTCATCTTCGGCATCGGCGGCATGTTCCATCTCAAATCCGACCATTTTGTGCCCCTGTTTCCCATGGGTATAAAACCGGTTTTCCTGATGGCCATCCCCGCCTGCTTCTCCTATACGGGATTCGTGGTGATCACCTCGCTGGGAGATGAAATCAAAAAACCCTCCCGGACGATCCCCCTCGGTCTCTTGATCAGCCTTTCCGTGATCGTGTTGGTTTACACACTGGTGGCGATCGCCGTGCCCGGTATCCTGCCATGGCAGACCCTGGACCAGGTGAGTGCCCCGGTGGCCGCGGCGTCAAAACTGTTTTTACCCTCCTGGTTGGCCGATTTGATTGCCGGGAGTGCCCTGGCCGCAGCCTTCACTTCGGTCAATGGTGCGCTTCTGGGTCAGGCCAGGGACTGCTATGCAGTGGCCGGCGACAGAATCCTCCCCTGGCCTTTCACCTATGTCAGCCCGAGGTTCAAAACCCCGGTAGCGGCGATTCTTCTTGTGGCCGCCCTTGCTGTCATCGGGACAGTGTGCGGCAGCAGCATTAAAGATTACGCGATTCTGACGGTCATCGGATTCACCATACTGAAGTGCCTGCTGAGTGTCGCCACGATCCGTTTGCCCGCCAAGCTACCCGAATCCTATGCCAGGGCGCGGTTCAAGCTAGGACCTGTCGGACGTCTGTTTTTTCCCGCCGGCCTGATTCTTTTTGCCTTGGCTTTTTTGTTCGTCGGGTCGGCGCACAATCTCACCCAAAGCGTCGTTCTGATCTCTATTCTGATGCTGGGCGCGCTCTATTATCGAATCCGGAGGTTCCAACTGAACCATCGAAATAATTGTAAATTGCTAATTGTCAATTATGAATGATAAGTTGCTTCCGCCGCCGGGGCGGAAAACGCTGAACGCTGAACACTTTAAGTCGGCTATTTCTTTTCCGTCTTCTCTTTTCCCTCAAACATGGTGATGAGCGGTTTGACCACATCCATCGGGAAGGGAAAAATCGTGTTCGTATTGCTTTCGGAAGCCATTTCCCGCATGGTCTGAAGGTACCGCAGTTGCAAAGCGATCGGATGTTCCGTAATGATCTTGGCGGCATCTGAAAGCCTCTGGGCGGCCTGGAACTCGCCTTCGGCATTGATCACCTTCGATCGGCGCTCCCTCTCCGCTTCCGCCTGCTTGGCCATCGCACGCTGCATCTCCTGCGGAAGATCGATATGCTTCAACTCGACCGTGGCCACCTTGATCCCCCACGGATCGGTGTGCATATCCAGGATTTCCTGAAGCTCGGAATTGATCTTTTCTCTTGCGGACAGCAGCTCATCGAGCTCCGCCTGGCCGCATACGCTCCGCAGTGTCGTCTGGGCAAGCTGGGACATGGCGTACTGATAGTTTTCCACTTCGATTACGGCCTTGACCGGATCGATCACCCGGAAATAGATCACCGCGTTGACCTTGACCGAGACGTTGTCCCGGGTAATCACATCCTGAGGGTCGACATCGAGTGCCACCAGACGGAGACTGACCTTGAGCATCTTATCGATGACCGGAATCAGGATGATCAAGCCGGGTCCTTTGGATTTGAGAACACGGCCGAGTCTGAACACGACCCCCCGCTCATACTCGTTCAAGATTCGAATGGCGGAAGAAAGAAAAAGGACGGCCAAGACGACGATGGTGACGACGGCAATCATACCCTGCTCCTTTGCAGCATCTCGCGGTTAACCGGTCTGTTCTATTTTTTAGCCTCTCCCTGGTTCTCCCCCCGGCTCTCCCATTGGCGATCCCCGACCGGTTCGATTTCCAGGACAAGATTTTCAAGGCTTACGGCACGGGCTTTCATGCCCTCCGGAATCGGCTGCCGGGAAACGGCCTTCCAGAGTTCTCCATGAATCAGGATCTTTCCTTCCGGATCCGTGGCCTGCTTCACAACGCCGACTTCGCCGATGATGCCGGCGGACCCTGTTCTCGGGACGTTTGTCTGGGATCTGAAAACAAGGCTGGCAACGGCGACGAAAAAACCGGAGATCACGAGCATCGTGGGGATGAGAACCTGGAGCGACAGCCTCATCTGGGGGCTGCCGCCTTCAAACAGCATCAGCGAGCCGAGCAGCAGGGACAAGATCCCGGCGACGCTCAAAAGTCCGTAGCTTGCAATCTTCATCTCCATGATAAAGAGGACGATGGCAAGCAGGATCAGCAAAATACCGGCGTAGTTGACGGGCAATGTCTGCAGCGCAAAAAATGCCAGGATCAGGCTGATGCCTCCGATGACCCCCGGGAATATCGCCCCCGGATGCGAAAACTCGAAGTAGAGACCGGCCAGGCCGATCATCAGCAGGATGTAGGCGATGTTCGGATTGCTGATGGTTTTGAGAACTTTTGTCCGTACCCCTTCCTCCAGGCGGACGATCTCGGCATCCTTCAGCTTCAGGACCCCTTTGCCCTGGATTTCGCGGCCGTCCAGTTTTCGGATGAGATCGTCGGTGTCTTCGGCGACAAGGTCGATGATTTTATTCTCGAGCGCTTCGGTTTCAGTGACCGAGACGCTTTCCCTCACCGCTCTTTCCGCCCACGAGGCGTTTCGGCCCCTCCTGGCGGCGATCCCTTTGACGAAGGCGACCATGTCGTTGACGATCTTTTTGGACATGGTTTTATCGATTTCTCTTCCCCCCATACCTACGGGGCTTGCCGCTCCGATGCTGGTTCCCTGGGCCATGGCCGCGACATCTGCCGCCATGGTGATCATGACGCCGGCCGATGCGGCTCTAGCGCCGCTCGGAAAGACATATACAACCACAGGAATGCTGCTGCTGTAGAAACCCATGACGATCTGCCGCATCGATTCGGCCAGTCCGCCGGGAGTGTCGAGCTCGATGATCAGGCAGGCGGCACCCTCATCGGTTGCTTTCCGGATCCCATAGGCGATGTAATCGGCTACGCCCGGGCCGATGGCGCCCTCCACCTCCATGATGTAAATCTTGGAGGCCTCGCCGACGGCCGGGGAACCCGACAATAGGATGAAAGCAAGGATTGCGGCCGATCCCATCCCGATCCAGGTCCGAATCCGGCATTTTCTCATGAAGCATACCATGGGCGATCCGCCATTTCTTTCATCAGCAGTTTCATATCCTCCCAGACATCCCGTTTGCTTTCAGGATTTCTCAAGAGGAAAGCCGGATGATAGGTTGCAATCATACGGGAATCCATAAATGAATAGATTTTGCCTCGCAGTTTGGAAATCGACAGCCTGGACTGAAGAAGCGTCTGGGCGGCGACCGACCCGAGTGCGCAAATGAATTCGGGACGGATGGCGGAGATCTGGCGCATGAGAAAAGGCGCACACGCATCGATTTCGTCGGGCAGCGGATTTCGATTCTGAGGCGGCCTGCATTTTACGATGTTGGCGATGTAGACCCGATCGCGGGAAAGATGAACAGCCTGGATGATTTTTGTAAGCAGCTGACCTGCCGCACCGACAAACGGCTCCCCCTGTCGATCCTCATCGAAGCCAGGCCCCTCTCCGATGAACATCACCGGCGCCTTGGCGTCTCCGGAGCCAAACACAATCTGGGTGCGCGCCTCGGAAAGCCGGCACCGTTTGCAGTCGCCGATATCGTTGCGGATGTCTGAAAGAGCCTCCACGCGCCCCGCAGGAACCGACCCCCAGGAAAGCACCGTATCGATGCTTCCTTGAGAACAGTCGAATCCCCGGCAGCCCATCGCCGAAAGATCCTCGAGGCTTCGGCGCACCTCGAAGAGCGCATCATCGATTTTCGATTCTAGATTTTCGATTTTAGATTACATTCCTTTCCTTGAGCCTCTTCCCCCGGCCATCTTCTCATTTCTGATCTTCTCTTTCTAAGCAAGGCTTCTGACTTTCGCACTCGGATCGCCGGCTCTTTCCCTCTTTCGTTCTCTCCTTCTTTCCTTCTGTCTTCCATGCGCTTTTCCGCTTGCATAGTCCGTCGATCTGCGGCTTAAAAAAATTCATAAGCGCTGGATGATGCGATCCAGAAGCAGGTGCGCCAATGCGCTCTTTTTCATCGTGGGAAGCGGCTCCACCGTCCCGTCCTTGTAAAAGAGCGTTGCCGTATTGGTGTCTGCGGCAAAACCGGAATCGGGATTTCCGATCGGATTTCCCAAAAGAAGGTCCAGATTCTTTTCGGTGAGCTTTCTTTGGGCGTTTTCCTTCAGGTTCTCGGTTTCAGCGGCAAATCCGACCAGGATCTGATTCTTCTTTCGTCTCCCGATCTCCTTTAAGATATCCATAGTGGGCCGAAGATGCAACATCCGGTCTTCTTTGGTCTTTTTTATTTTCTGATCGAACCGCTCGACCGGTGCCCAGTCGGACACCGCAGCCGTTTTGACTACGATATCGAACGCCGGGAAGTGTTTGATTACCGCATCACCCATCTCCTCTGCAGTCTGAACACGAAGAACGCGAACGTTCAATGGGTCCTCGAGTGCGGAGGGACCGGAGATCAGAAGAACATCGGCTCCCCTGCAGGCGGCTGCGCGTGCAACCGCAAACCCCATCTTGCCGGTGGACGGATTGGTGATGAATCGAACCGGATCGATCGGCTCCCACGTCGGTCCTGCCGTCACCAAAACCCTTTTGCCGGTTAGATCTTTCGGAGTCAGCTCCCATATGGCGGTTTCAAGAATGCTTTCCGGCTCGGGCAGCCTTCCGGGGCCGGTCGTACCGCAAGCCAGCGCCCCGGCCGACGGCGTTACGACGCGATACCCGATTTCCTTGAGCCTGGCGATATTGTGCTGAACTGCCCGATTTTCGTACATGTGCGTGTTCATGGAAGGGCAGATCATCACCGGGCACGTGACCGCCAGCAGGAATGTGCTCAATGCATCGTCCGCCAGTCCGTTTGCGATTTTTCCGATTATGTTTGCGGTGGCCGGTGCGACGACCACGAGATCCGCTCCTGCGGCCCATTCGATATGGCGGATGCCGGCATCGTCGCTTCTTTCGAAAAGATCGGTACAAACCGACCTTCCGGAGAGCGCTTCGAAGGATGCCGGCCCTACAAACGATCGGGCGTTTCGAGTCATGATCACCCGGACGCGGGCACCCGCCTTCGTGAACAACCGCAGAAGTTCGAGGCTCTTATAGGCAGCGATGCCGCCGGAGACACCCAGGATGATGTTCTTTCCTTCTAAAACGTTATCCATCGGAAAACCGCTTTCTCAAGCGATCAAGGCTCTTCAACCGGCGATAGTGGAGGAGCATCTCTATCCATCTGCCGAACAGCGGAAGCAGTTCCGAATCGACCTCCGTTGCCTGCCGGCACAATCGATCTTCGATTTCCGAAAGCTCCACGGCAAGCTCGCTGCGGTCCGGTTCTCGTTGCACCAGTCTGCGGTAAATTCCGGCAGCTTTTCTCAAATGGCCTTGCTTTACATACAGTCTGGCCAGGGTGGCCGTGCAGAATTCGTTGTCGGTCATGGGGTCTTGCCTCCGGATTCGCCGATTTTAAAGATGAACTCGTCCTTTGAAATAAAGCCGAGCTCCTGTCTGGCCACACTTTCGATGTAGTCGATGTCGCCTTCGAGCCGTTTGATCTCACGATAGAAGGATAAGCTTTTCCGAACGACAGATTCGTTGTCTTCAGTCAGCTTCCGGTGCGACTCCTTCAGAAATCTGAGCTCCGAAAGCCCGTTGTCTCCCAAAAAAATCATGCCGCAAAGGAAAAAAAGGAGCAGTACTGCGAAAAGCATCAAAACTGTTTGTTTTGCTTCCACCGCTTTATCTTCCTTCCCGACGAGAACGTAAACCGGGCCTATCTTCCGGATTTAGCAAAGAATGCGCACATCCGGGAAGCTGCAGAAAATCCCGGCGCTGAAACCGTAGATCGATACTATAATATGAAAACGTGTGGTCGGTCAATCCGGCAGCTTGCCAGAATCCACCGCCTAAGGTTGGCCTGCGCCACTTAAAGACTTAGCGGTGGCTTTTTTAAGAGCCGGCGCAGTTCATCCTTATCATTGGAATACAAGC
>QZKK01000038.1 GCA_003599475.1 Desulfobacteraceae bacterium | reverse complement strand
TGAAGTTTGTGCCGATAAACCCGCAGCCGCCGGTAACCAGGATGTTTTTCATGTGTATCCCTTCGAAAAGTGATCCGTGTTGAGCCCGGCTGCCGGACACCGATCCAGCCTCAGGCATGTAGGAGCTAATATACCAAAATCGTCTATCCATAAAGCAATTTTTGTTGAAAACCGATGAATCCCGATGATATACAATGGAACTTGATTGAACATTGAACCTGGTTCGCTTCGCTCAGAATTGAAATTTTGGGGAGACCTCTTGCCGGACAGAGCATGTTGAAATCCAAAGAAACGTCTCGAAAAGCCGGTTCCAGACATTCCCTGCTTCAAAAGCTTCCCGGCGTCGATCATATCCTCGAGCTTGCCCAAAAAGACCCATACCTTTCTGAAACCCCTAAATCCGTGCTGATTACATCCATCCGGAGCGCAATCGAGAATTTGCGGGAAAAGATACTCGTGTCCGAGAACGAAGCCCCCCAACCGGAGGTATCGGACTCGGGAATCATAGCAACGGTCATGCGCATGGTCTCCGATGAGATGGCGCCGAACCTTGCCCGAACGATCAATGCGACCGGCATCATCGTTCACACGAATCTCGGCCGATCGCTTCTTGCCGCAGAAGCCATCGAAAACCTGATGGAAATCGCCGGCCGTTACTCCAATCTCGAATTCGATCTTCGGGTAGGAAGGCGCGGGTCGAGGTATTCGGCGGTCGAGGGGATCTTGTGTGAGTTGTGCGGATGCGAAGCCGCCATGGTGGTAAACAACAATGCAGGGGCCGTTCTGCTCTGCCTGGAAACGATCGCACGGGGCAAAGAGGTGATCGTATCCCGGGGAGAGCTCGTCGAAATCGGAGGATCCTTCCGGATACCGGATGTGATGTCAAAAAGCGGGGCCGTATTAAAAGAAGTCGGTACAACCAATCGGACCCACACGAGGGATTATGAAGCGGCCATCCATTCGGAAACCGCATTGCTGCTCAAGGTGCATCGCAGCAATTACAGCATCGTCGGGTTTACCGCCGAAGTCGGGCTTCAGGAGATGGTGTCCATCGGAAAAAAGCACGAGATCCCCGTCATGGAAGATCTCGGAAGCGGCACCCTGATCGACTTCTCCAGATACGGACTGCAGAAAGAGCCGACGGTTCAGGAATCTGTCGGCACGGGTGCCGATATCGTCACCTTCAGCGGGGACAAGCTCCTCGGCGGCCCCCAGTCCGGAATCATCGTAGGGAGGAAGGACATCGTCGATCGAGTAAGGAAAAACCCCCTCACCCGCGCTCTCCGCATCGACAAGCTGACTCTGGCCGCTTTGGAAACCACTTTGCGCCTGTATCGGGACGAAAAAAAAGCCGTTTCCGCAATCCCGACCCTGAGGATGCTGACCCTCCCCGCAGGTGTGATCGAAAAAAAGGCAAAGCGTTTGATGCGGCTGCTGCAGAAAATCGGAAGCCCGCATCTCCGCCTCCATCTCATCCAATCGGTTTCCCGCTCGGGGGGCGGCGCTTTGCCTCTTCTGGAGCTGCCGACACAGTGTATCGCCGTTGCTGTGGACGGCGTTTCCGCCAATGGAATCGAAGCAGGGATGCGTTCTCACGTCCCCCCGATTATCGGCAGAATCGAAAACGATCTGTTTCTCATGGACGCAAGGACCTTACAGGATGACGAACTCCCGATCATACGACATGCTTTTGAAAGCCTGCTTACGAGGACCTGAAAAAATGACGACACATTTGAATCCGGTTTTGCGCAGCAGAGGAGCCGCCGATCAATTCCTGTTTTCCAGGACAGAGGCCATCCGCCCGGAAGCAAAGACCGCCCCGGAATCCTTTTCAGGCGAGGACCGCCTGTCTTCCGTGTTTCCCGATGCGGCTTCAGGAAAGGAGTTTGTCGATCGGAGCCTGAATCTCCTGTCGTCTTTTTTTACCTTCAGCGCGATGGTCATAAAAATCGATCGGTTTGCAGACGATATGCCCTGCGGAACCATGGAAAAGATCCTTTTGAGCACGGCAAAGGCCATCGATTCCTGCTGCAAACCTCATGAGGGGATGTGGGGGCGGCTCGATCACGATCGGTTCGGCTGCTTTCTGCCAGACATCAACGTTTCCGCATGCAGCCGGATTGCGGAAAAAATCCGCCGGACACTGTCGGAAGGCATTCAGGAGACGGTTTCCATCGGCATTGCCGGGTACCCGACGATCAACTACGGCAGGTCCCAGATTCTCGAAAACGCCCAAAAGGCGCTGGATCATGCGGCTTTTTTGGGACCCGACAGTCTGGTTTCCTTCGACTCGGTAAGCTTGAACATCAGCGGGGATAATTACTACGGGGGGGGCGATGTTCTGACTGCCATCGAAGAATTCAAAAGAGCGCTGATGCTCGATCCTTCCAACGTGAACGTACACAACAGCCTGGGCGTCTGCTACGGGATGATGGGGGATCTGGAAAAAGCCTTTGAAGAATTCGAAACGGCGGCATGGCTGGATTCGGATGAATTCATGGCCGTGTACAACATGGGAATCGTCAGCATGCTGAAAGAGGACCGGCAAAGGGCGCTGGAAAGATTCATCGAGGCGCACCGGTTGGGCAAAGACGTCTTTGAAATCAACTTTCAGACAGGAAAGCTCTACCTCGAAATGTACCAGCCGGAAAATGCGCGGCCCTTTCTGGAGAAAGCCGTGATGCTCAAATCCGACAACGGGGCGGCATTCCGTAAGCTGGGGGATTGCGCCGCAGCCATGGAGGATACCGTCAGGGCCATCTGGGCCTATAAATCCGCCGTAAAGCTCAACCCCAACGATGCTCCCGCACTTTCCGCCCTGGGATTTCTCTTCGATCGCCAGGGAGAAAATCCGGAAATCTCGACGACGTTCTGCCTGCAGAGCGTACGAGTCTGCCCGGATAACGGCCTGTTCAGGCACCGGCTCGGTGAGCTCTACCTGAAACAGAACCGCCATGAGGAAGCGCTTCAGGAGTTCGAGGCGGCCCTCCGGCTCGGACACGATTCGAAGTGCAGAATCGAAGAAATACATGGCCGTCCGGCGGCCAAGGCGTCGTGAACTATAGGGCTCATACGACCTATTGGACCTATGTTGAATTGGACCTATGTTGAAGATGAAAAAGATCATCCTCGATACGCTCGAACAGAGCATCGCAACCAAGGAAGGGGCCGTCAGGGGCAATGTCGACAACCTCCTTGCAGGCGCCGAACGGATTGCGGAATCCTTGGCCTCCGGACACAAGATCCTCCTGTTCGGAAACGGCGGCAGTGCGGCAGATGCTCAGCATATCGCCGCAGAATTCGTCAACCGCTTCGCGGTCGAACGGGCGCCGTTGGCAGCCCTCGCATTGACGACGGACACCTCCGTTTTGACGAGTATCGGAAACGATTACCGTTTCGACGATATCTTCTCCAAGCAGATCCGGGCCCTGGGGAAGGAAGGAGATGTGGCGTGGGGAATCAGCACCAGCGGCAACTCGAAAAACATCGTTTCCGCCGTAAAGACGGCACGGGAAATGGGCCTGCTCACCTTCGGGATGACCGGAAGCGGGGGCGGGCTGGCCGATTGCGCCGAGATCCTCTTTACCGTTCCCTCGAATGTCACCGCGCGGATTCAGGAAGCCCACATCACGCTTGCTCACATCCTGTGCGATCTTGTCGATCGGATCCTGTTTCCGGAAAAGTATCGGTAGACGGGTTGCGGGTTACGGGTTGCGCGTTACGCGTTGCGGGTTGCGGACTACGATTCATGGGTTGCCGGTTGAAAATCTGTCGATCAGTTGTGCAATTAGCGGATCGGTCGGCTTCAGAGGGCTTGTAGTCTTACATGCACGGCTGGATTTTAACCCGCAACCCTTAACCCGCAACTCGAAACGCGCAACTCGCAACCCATAACAGAGGTACTCGAATGCCCAAAAGATACGAACCGATCGACCTGAGCGGCCTCAATACGTATCCGCTTTCAGAGCGGAAGAGCAAAGTCGATCTCGCCGATTTTTCCGAAGCGTGGGAAAAAGGAAGCCCGCTGTCCCGGTTCCTGTCGAGCCTTCCCGATATCCTTGCCGGTGCCGACCTGCGGAGCGTCATCGATTCGATCGCAGAGGCGGCAAGGGCAGAAAAAACCGTCCTCTTAGGAATGGGCGCCCATGTCATAAAG
The DNA here is from genome assembly GCA_003599475.1 of Desulfobacteraceae bacterium. The sequence goes on along the minus strand of QZKK01000038.1, from coordinate 6,211 downwards.
GTAGGACTGAACCCGGTTATCATCGATTTGATGGAGCGCGGCATCGTCACTGCCGTTGCCATGAACGGCGCCGGAATCATCCATGACCTCGAGCTGGCGCTTGCCGGGAAGACCTCGGAGGATGTCGAGGCTTCTCTCAAGGACGGTTCTTTCGGCATGGCCCGTGAAACAGCGGAGCTCCTGTGCGATGCGCTTGGAAAGGCCGAGGATCGATCTGCGGGCCTCGGCGAAGCGGTCGGATCGGAGATCATCGAACGGTCGCTTCCACATTCTGAGGTCAGCATCCTGGCTGCGGGTGTCCGGCTGGGGATCCCGGTGACCGTCCACGTGGCATTCGGAACCGATATCCTGCATATGCATCCCGGCTTCGATCCAAAGGCTGCCGGTGCGGCTACCCATCGAGATTTCCGGACGCTGGCATCGGTTGTCGCCTCAATCGACGGCGGAGTCTATCTGAATGTCGGCTCTGCCGTGGTGCTGCCGGAGGTCTTTCTAAAAGCGCTTACACTGGTCCGCAACCTGGGGCATCGGGTTGAAAGCTTAACGACTGTCAACCTGGATTTCATCCGGCACTATCGTCCGGAGACCAACGTGGTCAGGCGCCCGGCAGGGCTGGGAGGGCGGGGATTTCACCTCACCGGTCATCATGAAATCATGGTCCCCCTGATCGCTGCGGGGGTCATCGAAGCCGTCGACAGTTGATTTTTCCCACTCGAATGCTTAGAATGCAGTTTCGTCTTTTAGTAAAAATCAGCCGCTGATTTCACGGATATACGCGAATAAGACCGGAAAGATGGAAGAATGGATATTCCGTGATTCCACCGGCCCATGGTTCCATCCATGAAGCAACAGAGGGAGTGTGCTTATATGCCGATTTACGAATACCAGTGCAAGTCATGCAATGAAGAATTCGAATGCCTGGTGATGGGAAATGAAAAACCCTGCTGCCCTTGCTGCAACAGCAAAAAGGTAGGGAAACGGATGTCCGCCTGCGGATTCGTCAGCAAGGGGAGCAAGGGAGAAACGGTTTCCCGGGCTGCCGGCTCCTCCTGCGGAGGATGCACTGCCGGGAGCTGCAGCGGCTGCCATCACTGATGAGGGGAACCGTAACCATCGGATCGCGGGGAAGTCAACTTGCGCTCTGGCAGGCAAACTGGGCAAAAAAAGCGATCGAATCCAGCCATCCGTCTCTTTCCGTCGGGATTGTCATCTTCAAAACCAAGGGGGATACGATTCTCGACGTCTCCCTGGCAAAAATCGGTGGAAAGGGTCTTTTCGTAAAAGAGATCGAGGAGGCCCTCCTCCAGGGGAAAATCGATCTGGCCGTACACAGCATGAAGGACATGCCTTCCGAGCTGCCTGCAGGGCTCTGCATCGGTGCGATTCCGGAGCGGGAAAATCCGGCCGATGTTCTGATCTCACGGGGGGCAAAAACCTTTGCCGGCTTGAGGGGGCACGCACGCATCGGGACGAGCTCTCTTCGACGCGGTGCACAGCTTCGCCATGTTCGACCCGATCTTGAAATCGTTCCCCTCAGAGGAAACATCGACACCCGGCTTCGAAAGCTCGAAACGGAAAATCTGGATGCGGTCGTCCTTGCCGCCGCGGGCATTGCCCGGCTTGGATTTTCGGAAAGAATCACCGAATATCTCGATACCTCCGTCATGCTGCCCGCCGTCGGTCAGGGTGCCCTGTGTATCGAGATCCGCAGGGAGGATCCGGAAATCGAAGGAATCGTTTCCATCATGAACCATCCGGCTACCCGAACGGTCGTATCCGCAGAGCGGGCTTTCCTGCACCGATTGGGGGGAAGCTGTCAGGTTCCGATCGCCGGCATGGGGAGAGTGAGCGGAGGCGAGCTGACATTGGATGGCCTGGTCGCTGAAATCGACGGCGCCTCGGTTTTCAGGGACACCCTCTGCGGCAAAACCTCAGACGCGGAAAAGATCGGACAAACTCTAGCCGAACGCCTCCTTGCAATGGGGGCCTCCAAAGTATTGGATCAACTGAAGGCAATCAGCCATGAAGGGTAAAGTCTATCTCATCGGTGCGGGTCCGGGGGACCCCGGTCTGATCACCGTCAAGGGCCTCGAATGCATCCGGGATGCCGACGTTCTGGTGTACGATTATCTGGCCCCCCCTGCTCTGCTCGACTGCGCACGGAAGGATGCGGAAATCATCTATGTCGGGAAAAAGGGCGGAGCCCACACCCTGTCCCAGGAGAAAATCAACGCACTCCTGGTAGAAAAAGCCGGGAAAGGATTTCGCGTGGCCCGGCTCAAAGGCGGAGATCCTTTCATATTCGGGCGCGGGGGAGAGGAGGCAGAAGAGCTGGTAAGATCGAACATCCCCTTCGAGGTAGTGCCCGGTGTGACTTCGGCGATTGCAGCCCCGGCATATGCAGGAATCCCCCTCACCCATCGGCAGTTTACATCGACCGTCGCCTTTGTCACCGGCCACGAGGACCCCGGAAAAGAAGTTTCGGGCATCGATTGGGAAGCCCTGGCAAAGGGAATCGGCACCCTCGTTTTCCTGATGGGGATAAAAAATCTGCCAAAAATCACGGAGCAGCTTACCCGCCACGGCATGCCGCCCGAAACCCCTGCCGCGCTGGTTCGCTGGGGAACGACCGTAAACCAGGAAACCGTTACCGGAACGGTCGCAACCATCAGCGATGCGGCGCAGCAGGCCGGCATTACGGCACCGGCTGTCATCGTGATCGGGGGCGTGGTCGGCCTTCGGGACACATTGAAATGGTATGAGAACCGGCCGCTTTTTGGAAAACGAATCGTTGTCACCCGAGCCCGCGCCCAGGCAAGCGAACTGGTGAGAGAGCTGGCCGGATTGGGCGCCGAATGCGTGGAGAGCCCGACCATCGAAGTGGTTCCCGTAAGGGATCCGAAACCGCTCGACGACGCGATCGAATCTCTTGCAACATACGATTGGATTGTTTTTACCAGCGTAAACGGGGTGTCTGTTTTCTTCGACCGGCTCTTTGAAAAAGGCAGGGACGTCCGGGCGCTCGGCAACATCCGAACGGCCTGCATCGGCCCTGCCACCGCCGAAAGGCTTCGAAGCTTCGGTTTCCGCAGCGATCTTCTGCCGGAAAATTATCTGGCCGAATCGATCGTCGATGCTTTTGGGAGGGAGTCGATTCGGGGGAAAAAAATACTCATCCCCAGAGCCGAGACCGCAAGGCCCGTGCTTCCCGAGCAATTGTCGAAAATGGGTGCCATCGTCAATGTTGTCGCCGTTTATGAGACCCGGGAGGTAAGGCAGGATGCGGACATGCTCATCCGCAGGCTCCGTGAACACAGCGTCGATCTGGTCACCTTCACCAGTTCCTCGACGGTAAAGAACTTCAAGTCCCTCCTGCCGGAGGAGGAATTCGAAGCGCTCATGAAAGAGGTCACGGTCGCTGCGATCGGTCCGATTACGGCGGACACGGCCCGGGGCCTGGGATTCGGCGTCCACATCGTCGCAGATACCTATACCATCCCAGGTCTGGTCGAGGCCATCCTGAAGAAATATAGGGATGCAGGGATATAAGGATGTAGTGAGAAGCTATCGAGTTCGCCATCCTGCGTCCACTCATCCATACATCCCTAATGCCTATACTTCTACAATTTCAGCGCTTCGACGTGCACCCTTGCCGTGCCCTTTTCGTAGAAACCGAGCCTTCTGGCTGCACCGGCGCTCAGATCGATGATCCGTCCGTCCACAAACGGCCCCCGGTCGTTCACCCGGACGATGATGCTTTTCCTGTTTTCAAGGTTGGTGACCCGGACATAGGTGGGAAGCGGAAGATATTTGTGAGCGGCGTTGAGCCCATTTGGATGGAAGGCTTCGCCGTTTGCGGTCATGCGCCCGCCCTTTTGGCGGTAGGTTTCGTAGCCGTACCAGCTTGCGACCCCCTCTTCCCGGTATTTTTCGGCTTTGGTTGTGGACATCGGGACATACCGCCTGCCGTTGACCACATAGGGTGCCATTTTGACCCGCTGGCTGCGGATGGCCTCCTTCGGCGGCAGGTCGTCGATCGAAACGATCTCCTCACGCGTCAAGGGCCAGGTAAGGGGAGCCGAGACAACGACAAACGTAAACTCTCCGATTCTATAGATTACTTTCCCGGCTCCGATGCCGGTTTTAACGACACGTTTGGTCACCTTGTATGTGGTGGCGACCGTCTTTTCGGTAACATCGTAGGTCAGCCTGGCGGCACTGCAGGAAAGGATGAGAATACAGGCCGAAATCGCCGGCAGGGGAAGCGAACTCTTGGAATTGGGTTTCCGCAACTTTGCCGTGAGCCCTTCCTTTTTTCGAAACTTCATTCACGATTGACAATTTACAATTTACAATTGGCAATTATTTCGATGGCTCACTTCAAAAATTGTGAATTGTCAATTGTAAATTGTGAACGGAGGCCGAAAATTGCTTAATTTCAACCGACCGGTCAGGGATGCAGTTGAAGCTTCTGACCGGTCTTGATCAGAGATCCGTCGATTTCGTTGTATCGCTTCAGATTCGATACGCTGATCCCGGTTTTTACGGCGATTCGATTCAACGTATCGCCTGGCTTGACGATATAATAGGATTCATCCGTACGCGCAGAATGGGGCACACCCGCTTGCGGTTTTCCGGGGGGTACCAGCCGGGTCAAAACCGCCGGGAATTTTTCTCCCATCCCCTGCGGGACTTTAAGCAGGAACGGACCGGTAGGAAGATGACGCCCGAGGATCTGCGGATTCATCTCCTTGAGGGATTTGAAATCGGTATCCAAGGCTTGGGCAAGATCGGCAAGATGAACCTGATGTCGATTGTTGACTTCTACCGTATCGGAGCGAAGCGGCTGGTAAACCCGTTCGGATGGAATCCGATAACCGTATCGGGCGGGATCTTCCATGATGATTTTAATGGCGGCAATCCGATAAATGTAGCGTTCGGTTTCTATCGGCAGATCGAGACGGTAGTACTCTTTGACCCGCTGCTCGCTGATTTCCTTCTTCAGGCGGCTCTCACCACAATTGTATGCAGCCATGGCCAATGTCCACGAACCGAACATGACCTTGAGCCGTTTGAGGTATTCCAAGGCGGCCTGTGTCGAATGTTCGAAGCTGAGTCGCTCGTCCACCAATAAATCTTTGCGAAGACCGCTGACGCGCGCGGTATGCGCCATGAACTGCCAGTAACCTTTCGCGCCGGCCCGGGAGTTCACATAGCCGATCAGAGAGCTTTCCGCCAAAGCCAGATACTTGAGATCCTGAGGCATCCCGGCCTCCGCAAGCTTTTCTTCGAGCAGCGGAAAGTACCGGCCCGCCCGTTTCAACCACATGAAAACCTGGGCACGGTCCCAGACCGATATGGTAAACTCCCTGTCGAGCATCTCCCAGACATGCCGATCTTCTAAAGGGAACACCTCGCCGCAGAGGCTGAAAGTTTCCGGAAGCGGGTAGTCGTCGTGAACAGGCTGCGAGGGATCTCCCGCCGATGGGAATGCCGCATGCGGCTGGACAAGGAGGCAGACAGCCGCCAGCCAGCAAAACAGGGTCATTTTCAACGGAATGGCGGTAGGCAAAAGGCTGTTATCCGTTTATCCTGTCCCTCAGGACGGATGAACATCGAAACGTTACCACGCGACGTCCGTTCAACATCATGTCTTCCCCGGTTGCCGGATTTCGTCCGCGCCTCTTGTTTTTATCTCTGACGCAGAACTTCCCGAAACCGCTGACAAGAACATCTTCGCCGACTGCCAATCGAGATTTAATGACATCGAGGAGGTCATCGACCAGATCGGCGCAATTTTTCTTCGGAAGCCCGAGTTTGCCGTGGATCGATTCGATAATACTTGCTTTCGTAAGCGCCATACGTGAAATGCTCCTCCAAAATTGCAGATTCTCGATAGAGGGTATGCTTTTTGAACGGGAACCAAAATACGTTGAACGTTCCCTTTTGTCAAGAACTTCTATAGAACTTCGACAGGCATATTGTGGCGTACCGTCGGCCGCAAAGACACGGCGGCACGAAAGAGCACAGGAGCCAAGGCGTTTTCAATAGGAGAGAAGTTGCAGGAGGTATGGACCGATAAAGAACGTATCGGATGATGTTTCAATCTTTGTGCCTTAGTGCTTCGACGCGCAATTATTGTGACGTATTATCAGGCACTGGGTAGATATAATTGCTTGCTCGGCACTAAGTCCTGAGCAAGTAAATTCGT
>QZKK01000256.1 GCA_003599475.1 Desulfobacteraceae bacterium | reverse complement strand
GATTCCTTCGATTATATCGTTTTGGATTGCCCGCCGTCTCTTAGCCTCTTGACGATCAATGCCATGACCGCTGCCGATTCCCTGCTGATTCCGCTTCAGTGTGAATTCTATGCTCTGGAAGGTCTTGGCCAGCTCCTGCAAACCGTCAAACGGATCAAGCGCAGCTTGAACCCCAGGTTGAAGATCGCCGGCATCCTTTTGACGATGTTCGATCGAAGGACCAATCTGTCCCTGCAGGTTGCCGAAGATGCCGGGAAATACTTCAAAGGTCTGGTGTTCAAGACGATGATCCCCCGGAACGTGAGGCTGGGGGAAGCGCCAAGCTTCGGCAAGCCGATTCTGCTCTACGATGCCGCATCCGCCGGAGCTGTCAGCTATTTCAACCTGGCAAAAGAGATCATGGACGGCCGCCTGGAAGCCTAGGAAATTTTCAATGCAGAATGTCCAATGTGCAATTCCCGGTGGAAGGTCTAAGATACGAAAAATGAAGTCGCTTGGCGAAAGGATTCCTTGTAGCGAATGGGAAATATCGTGAAGGAAAAAAATCATCAGACAAAAAGGAAAGTCGCCCTGGGAAGAGGGCTCGATTCCCTGATTCCGGTTAGTGAAGCCTCCCAGGGGACCGATCCGGGCTACTTCGAATGCGACATCGATCGCATCCGCCCGAACGCCTATCAACCGCGCCGGCATTTTCCGGAGGCCGAATTGATGGAGCTGTCCCGGTCCATCGCGGAGCAGGGGATTCTGCAGCCCCTGGTCGTCAGAAGCTCTGAGAACGGCTATGAGCTGATTGCCGGAGAACGACGCCTGAGGGCGGCAAGAATCGCAGGCCTGCGCAAGGTGCCGGTCGTCCTGAGAGAAGCCGGCGATACCGAAGCCCTGCAGATGAGTATCGTCGAGAACATCCAACGGGAGAATCTCAACCCGATCGAAGAGGCGGAAGCGTATCATCGCCTGATCGTCGAATTCGGTCTCACTCAAGAGCAGGCCGCCGATCGGGTCGGCAGAAGCCGGCCTGCCGTTGCCAACATCATCCGGCTGCGGCATCTGCCGCAAAATATCAAGGACAGCATTCAGGAAGGGGTCCTCAGTATGGGACATGCCCGGGCGCTGCTGAGTACCGACACCACCGTACAGCAGCATGCAGCCTGGAAAGAGATTGTCTCCAAAGGATTGTCGGTCCGGCAGACGGAATCGCTGGTAAAAAGACTGAAGGAGAAAAAGAAAGCTACCAGACAGGCCCCCGATTCGGAAGATCGCTACCTTTCCGATGTCGCCGATGAGCTTTCCCGCCGGTTCGGAACCCGGGTCCGGATCCAACGGAAGGGGAAAAACGGGAGTGTGGAGATCGACTTCTACGGCAACGACGACCTGGATCGCCTGATACAACTGTTCAACAAGATGTTTTAATTTCGCGGGGTCCTCGATGTCCGTTCATATCATCATCGATGGATACAACCTGATCCGTCAGTCGGACCGGTTCAGCGCCTTGGATCGTCAGAATCTCCAATCGGCCAGAGAGGCGCTGATCGGTGCGTTGGGCGCCTACAAAAGGATCAAACATCACAAAATTACCGTCGTCTTCGACGGCACGGACGCTGAAATCGATCTGCCCGGGAGGGACAACCGCAAGGGCATCGATATCCGGTTTTCCCGAAAAGGGGAGCCGGCCGACAATGTGATCAAGCGAATGGCCTCCCGCGAGAGAGAGCGTGCACTGGTAGTCAGCTCCGACCGGGATATCGCCCATTTTGCGACGCTCCAGGGCGCAGCGACCATCGGATCGCCGCAATTCGAAGAGATCGTCGCCCTTGCGGTCGCGGGTCAGGAAGAGGTTCCGGAACCGGAAGATCGGTCCGGATGGGTTCCAACCACCAAAAAAAAGGGCCCGACGCGAAGGAGATCGAAGAAGGACCGGCGCACCCGGACCAAAATCGAAAAGCTATGAAGATTATCGTTGCCAAAACCGGAGGATTTTGCATGGGGGTTCGCCGGGCCGTCGATATGGTCCTGCAGGCCTCGACGCGCAACTCCCCGCCTATCTATACTTACGGACCTTTGATCCACAACCCGCAGGTGTTGTCGATTCTAAACGAGAAGGGAATTTCGGTCATGACCGAAATTCCTGAAAAAGGAGAAGGGACCGTTCTGATACGCGCCCACGGGGTCCCTCCCGAGGCCCAGCAGCGGCTGCAGGATGCCGGCTTCAGGGTCCTCAATGCCACCTGCCCCCACGTGATCAAAGTGCAGACCATCATCCGCACGCATACCCGAAAGGGGTATGCATCCATTATCATCGGCGACAAGGATCATCCGGAAGTCGTCGGACTCATGGGGTATGCAAATGGAAAGGGGCGGGTTGCTGCGGATATCGAGGGCCTCTCTGCCATTCCGCTCTTCGAAAAGGGAATCGTTGTTGCCCAGACCACTCAAAACAGCCGCCTGTTTCAAGAAATTCAAGCCTGGGCAAGAGATAACGCCCCTCATTACAAGATATTCAACACCATCTGCAATGCGACCGACAAGCGCCAGGCGGAGGTAAGACAGATCGCGGATTCGGTGGATGCCGTCGTGGTGGTGGGCGGGCACAACAGCGGAAACACGACCCGTCTGGCCCAGATCGTCAGGGAATCCGGGAAGCCGGTCTACCATGTCGAAACTGAAGAAGAATTGCCTGCCGATGCATTCGCTTCCGTTCAGACCGTCGGCATCACCGCCGGAGCCTCGACTCCGCAGTGGATCATTAAGAAAGTATACCGGTCCTGTGAAGGCATGCTGCTGAAAAACGAGAAGAGCTGGCGAGTGATGTTTTTCAATCTCCAGCGCACCCTGCTGTGGACCAGCATCTATCTTGCGCTCGGTGCAGGCAGCATCTGCTATACCGGTCTGAAGCTTCAGGGGTTCGACTACCTGTCCCCACCTGTGCTCGTTTCCATGCTGTATATCATCTCCATGCACACGTTCAATCACCTGACCGGTCGAAAAGCCGATCGGTTCAACGATCCGGATCGAGCAGCCTTTTACAGAAGCAATCGCGGAATCCTCACCGCACTCGCGGTTGCCGCAGGTGCGGCAGGACTTGCCATCGCATCGTATGTCGGCCCGCTCGCCTTTCTCATTCTTCTTCTTATGAGCGTGCTTGGCATTTCCTACAATCTGCGACTGGTGCCGAAGCAACTGCATACAGGCCGCTACCGGCGCATCCGGGACATTCCCGGTTCAAAAACGGTCCTGATTGCCCTGGGATGGGGACTGGTTACCTCCATTGTGCCCTCCATCATGCGGTCCGGAGCGGTTCCGGGCGGAACCCTATTGGTTTTTTTATGGTCCGCTTCTCTGGTCTTTGTTCGAACCGCCTTCTTCGATATTCTCGATATCCATGGCGATCGCATCACCGGCCGGGAAACCTTCCCGATCGTCCTGGGGGAAGCGTCAACCATGCGTCTGTTGAAAGGAATTCTCGTTCTGAATATGGGGGTTCTGTTTTTTTCCAGCCTTCTCGGGTGGATCTCGCCTTTGGGATTCGTATTGATGCTGGTATCTGTTCTTCTCTACCTTTCGATCGCCGCATACGAACAGAGCCGCATGTCCCCCGGGATCGGCCTGGAATTTTTAATCGAAAGCCATCTCGTACTGACGGGCGTCCTCGGCTGGCTGTCGACCCTAGGGAGTTGAGGCACGATGCTGGGTGTGGTGGTTGCGCTGCCTTCAGAAGCAAGGGCCATTATGGGCCGGCGCGGCTGGCGTCGAGAAGACGATTTTAAATTTGCATGCCGGAGCACCCGATGGGGACCGAAACTGCTTTGCGTTCGCTCCGGAATCGGAGCGAACCGGGCCGAACGGGCTGCGCGGTGGCTGGTCGGACGGGGGGCTGAGGCATTGGGGGTCTTCGGGGTTTCCGGAGGATTGAACCCGGTTCTCGAGTTCGGAGCTACGGTGATTGCGGACACCATCCTGAGCGCCGATCGGACGGGGGCAACCGGAAGATGGGTTGCCGACCCGGAATTTGCGGATTCATTTTTTCATGAATCGGCTTCTAAGAAGCTGCCGGTTTTTCGAGGACCCATTGCCACCACGAAACATCCGGTTTTTTCGAGAGAGGAGAAAAAACGCCTCTTTCACATGACCGGAGCCTTTGCTGTCGACCTGGAGAGTGCGGCCGTGGCCAGGGTGGCAGCCGGCGAGAATCTCCCCTTTTTGGCCGTTCGAACCATCTGCGACTGCGCAGCCGACGATCTTCCTGCCGAGCTTTACGGCCTGCTGGACGCGCGAGGCATTTTATGCGGCCGTATCCTGATGACCCTGCTGTGGCGCCATCCTGGGTATGCAGTGGAAATGGTTCGGTACGGCAGGCGCTTTTCGAAGGCATTGAAATCACTGAGAGCCGCTTTTAAGATCTTTGAGAAGAACCCGCTCAAGAATTTCCAATGATCAAGTGCCAGGCATGGAGCAGAGAGCATGGAGCATAGGGCACTAGATGAGCCCTGGAACTTCGACATTGAACATTTTACATTGGGCATTCCCACGATCAGTCCCGGCCGGTGACTTCTTTCAAATCCGCCGTTTCCCTTTCATCGATTTTTTCCTGCATCCTCGAAATCAATTCCTCGAATGAATGATCCCGAATGATTTTCAGGCATTGGGTTCGAAGATTTCGCTTCAGGCTGACCCCATCCAGGTAAACGTCCACAAGCGCCCATGAGTTTTTCCCCTGCTCCAACCGGTAGTCGATGTCGATTCTCCCTTCCTCCGGATGGATGACCGATGTGTTCACCATGGCTCTGTTGCTGACGATCTTTTCCGTTTTCACCTTCACTTCCAAATCCCTCAGGAATTTGGCCGCGTTGGGGTAGGCCACTTTTTTCAACAGCTCCGTGAAGGTTGAAACGAACAGATGCCGGTTTTTTTCATCCAGCTTCTCCCAGTGTTCGAGCAGGGCATAGGAGCTGATCTGTTCGATATCCAGCATTCGGTTCAGCCGATCTGAGAGAAGCTCGTTTTCTTTGGATTCCGCAGGAGTCACCTCGATGCCTTTTTCAGGATCGGATTTTTTGACCCGATTGACCGTTTCGATCAATTCAAGGACAAACTCCCGAGGGGGAGCTTCGGCCGGATCGGCCGCAGCACCTGCGGAAAGAGCCGCTGCGGTCAGAAGGAATACTCCAAGAATCCGAAGCATGGAATTGGAATTGAATGTTCTCATTGTCGATATCCGGGAGTTCCGGTTGTCCTAACCCAGCCGCTTGCCAAAACGAAAGCCGATCCCTGCGCGTCGGATTTCAAAGATATGCATCGGGGGTCAGTTTGCCAACCGCATTGAGCAATTCCACAACCGCCATATTGTATTCGAAAACGGCTTGAAAGTATTCGCCGTCCACCCTGGCATGGAGACTCAAGGCGTCGAAAACATCCTTGCCCGAACCGATCCCCAGCCTGAAATTGGTCAGATTGAGAAAAAGAAGCGCCCTGCCGGCTTTCTTGGCTTCAAAGCTCGCCTCCAGGTTGTCCTTCTTTTCCGTATAGCGGTGATATTTTTCTTCCACCGAAAGAGAGATCGAATCGAGTGCACCGTTCAGGCGGCTTTTCATCTTCAGATAGCGCAGTTTTTCAGCGCTGAGGCTGTTTTTGGTTTTCCAGAAATCGAGATCCCACTTGATTCCGAGGGAAAGTCCGGCATCGAAAAAATTGTAATCATCATTCAGGAAGGGGTTGTCCTGATCTTCTCTGCCTGGGGCAATGGCATGACGAAGACCGCCGACGGCCAGAAGAGTCGGATAATATTTGCTGTTCTCCGCCAGATAGAGGGATTCTTCGGCGGAAACGGCGGCTCTCACCTGGCGGATGCTTGGATTCTCTTCCCGTGCCTGCTTCAGGTAAAGCGCAAGAGGCGCCGGATCGAATTCGACAGGCTCGAGCCTTTCATCGGCGACAGCGAAATCGACGCGATCGTCCATCCCCATGATTTGCCTCAGCGAGGCCTTGGCGACACGGAGTTCGCGCCGGACCTTGTGAAGGCTGCTGGTCACAACCGACATCCCGACCTTTAACTTCAATGCATCCGTTTCCGTCACCAGGGGATCTCCCTTTTCCAACCGCTCCTCGGCGGCTTCATAAGCTTCCGCAAAATTTTTATGGATGCTTTCGGTCGCCTCTGAGAGCTGGCGCGTCACCACATATCCATAGTACCTCCGGTGCACGTCAAGGATCAGGTCCCCGGCAGTCTTGGCTTCGGAGGCCCTCTGCCGGTCCAGATTCTCACCGGCGGCTTTGATGCTGCGGCCGATTCGTCCGAAGGTATAGATCGGTAAGGTAAACATGACTTCGAGCCGGTTGAAAGGCCCGAATTCGTCATCGATTTGATCGCCGGTCACTCCGTCTCCGACCGCATCCTGAACGATTCCGGTTCGATTGAACAGCTCGATGTCAGGAGTCCGCACCAGCCTTGCGGCTTCAAGCTTTACATTCGCCTCATCGATTCCAAGACGCGCTTCTTCAAGGCTGGGGTTCGATCGAAGCGCCTGCCGGATGCACCCGACCAGATCGAACCGATCGGGTTCCTGTGCTGTTTCCGGCCGGACCGGATCCGCATTTCCGAGCAGTCCGATCCAGATCATCATGCCGAAAACGATCTTTTTCAGCGACATGGCATTCCCTCCAGGGGTGTTACGAATGACTAATGACCGCTTTTCCGATAATAACTGAGGATTACCGGCAGCAGAATCAGCGACAGCAGCCACGCCGTTGTCACCGCGGATGTTACCACAAGCCCCAGGCTGAATATCCCATAATGCCTTGAGATGAGCAGGCTTCCGAACCCGATCATGGTGGTCCAGGAAGTCAGGGTCACCGCCTGAGCCGTGCTTCCGGTAACCAGCCCCTCGACTGCATCCGGGTTTTCCTGAAAACGATGGACGATGTGGATCCCGTAGTCGACCACGATCCCAAGAATCAGAGGAAGCGCGATCACATTGGCCAGGTTGAAGGGAGTCCCCGACAACCCCATCCAGCCCAGAGTCCACAAGACCGTAATAGACAGGGGGACCAACGCCAAACCGGTCCATTTGAATCTGCGAAGGGTAATCCATACGACGATAAAAACGGCAATAAAGGCGTATGTCGACCCATGCAGGTACCCCTTTCTCATCAGTTCGATGGCGATGTAGCCGACCACCGGGGAGCCGGTAATTTGCGGATCCACCGTCTTGAGCTGCGTGACGAACTCGGTCATGGGTTCCTTTTCCCAGATGTTCTTTTCGGAGTAGACACGCAGAAGATATCTGCCGTTTTCGCCTCGAAAGTTTTCTTTCAGCTTCGCGGGGATATCTTTTTCCTCGATGGGCCCGGCCGGGTTCGAATTGTTTTTCAACAGCTCGAACTTTTCGGAAAAATCTTCAAAGAGCCTGGTCTGGAACGGCTCCAGGCGATTTCGAACCGTTTCCGGCGGCAGGACCTTAAGCTCTTCTTCAAGCGCCAGCAGCGCCTGCCGGGTAGAAAGAATTTCGGTTTCATCCGGTTTTTTCTGAGGGTCCCATTTGACATCGGTGCGGAGCTTGAATTTGATTTTTTCCAGCCACTCCGATAGCTCGTTCGGTTGAACCGGTTCGGGCCTTTCCATTTCCAGTTCGAACCGGGCAACGATCGGCTGCAGCGCCCGGACATGCCGGATCCGTTCTTCCTGACTCTCCGGGATGAGAGAGGCCAGGCTGTCGACCTTGCGGACACTCGGAAGCGATTCGAATCTTTTTTCCATGCGCCGCGCCTCCTGAAGCGATTCAGCCGTAGAAAGGGCATACCAGGAGGATCGGCTCGAATGCGCGATGATCTTTCTTTCCCATACGACCGATTCGGTCCCCTCCGCTTGAAGGTTCAGCAGGTTGTAGTCGAACTTGACGCTCTTTGCCCCCGCGAGGGCCGCAGCACTCAGCAGGGCGGCGGTCAGGAGCGTCCGCCCACGATTCCGGTAAAAGAACGCCAGGGGCCGAAAAGATCGTTTGATCGCGGGAAGGGCGGCGGCAGCCGATCTCCTTTCGGCCAGCATGAGAAGGGGGGGCAGGATCGTAAAGGTACTCAGCAGAGCGAAGAGCACCCCGGATCCTGCGATGAAACCCAGCTCCTGGATCCCTCGAAAATCTGCGAGCATGATCGCGAAAAAGGCGAATGCGGTGGTCAGGGCGCCTGCTGCGATGGCCTTTCCGGTGTATCGACAGCAATTTTCGATCGCTTCGAGGGGGGGCAGCCCGGACGCTTTTTCTTCCCGGTACCTTGCGATCAGGTGAATTCCGAAATCGACCCCCAATCCGAGAAGAATCGGTGTGAATGCCACAGAAAGGATGGTCAAATGCCCGATGGTCAGGGTAAGCCAGCCGAATGTCCAGCAGATGGCTGCAAGGAGGGAAATCAGAATCATAACCGGATTGACGACCTGACGCGAGATGGATACGACCAGCAGGCCGATTCCCGCCAGTGAAATAATTGAAGCCCAGGTGGTATCCCTGAAGGCCTGTACCATCTCGTCTGTTGCCAGTGCGGTTTCTCCGGTAACCCCCGCCTCAAGACCGGGGTAATTTGGAAGCACCCGGGAGATTTCCATCCGCAGGACCTCGAGAGCTTCCTTTCTGGCCGTAAAGGAACCCGTCTTTTTTTTTAAATCGAGCACCATGAACGCGAAGCGTTGATCGTCTGAGAAAAAATATCCTTCTTCTGCAAATTCATCCTTCGTGCCGAAGAAGGCATTCCACGGAGACTGGAAGCGATAGGACGGGTTCAGGGCCGCCCGCATCTCCACAAGCAGCGACCGGATAAACCCTAGATCGACTGGATCGGCCGGCGGATCTTTCGGCGCCCCTTTTCCCCCCTCCCGGGTCGATTCCCGCCCCCCGCCGATCAGCCCGGAGATGATGTGGGATACGGTTGCTTCACTGATCTTCTGATTGACGAAAGCAAGAATCCGGCTCAACTGCGGTGTGAAGGTGAGCTCTTCGATCAATTCTCCGTAGTCGATCAGCTTTTTATTGAGATCCGAAAGTTCGTCTCTGGTCAGATAGAGGAGTTTTTTCCCTTCCAGGCTGGAAGTATCGACCCGGAAAAAGATATTCCCGAAAAGATCGGCTCTCGTTTTCAGCCGTTCGGCCAGAGTGTCGATAAACCGCTTCATTTCCTCCGGGTCGCCCCCCTCGACCACCACGATGGCATGGGTCATCCGCCCGAAGTTCTCCGAAATCTCCCGGTATCGGTTGACGGCGGGTTCTTCATCGGCCACCAGATCGTTGCGGCCGGTCTTGAATTCCAAACCCCGGAGGGTGAACAGGATCGAAGCAATAGAAAACAGCAGAGAGACTCCGAGGACCCAAAATGGATGCTTTGCGGAAGAACGCGCGATCCGTGCCAGGAGATTCCGAGTGCCGGGGCCTTGTCCGCTGTTTCCGTTCATTTCCTGAGCTCGGGGCGTGCTGGGCGGTTCAATTCGAGGATTCGCCGGATGCCGAGCGGTGCTTCGGCCTCCCCCCTGCAGGCATACCAGCAGTTTTGGCACAGGGTGTGCGGGAGCCGATTGGGGCGGAACCGGCTCCAATCTCCCAGCGATTCGGAATCCGAGCACCGCTTCAGGACGCCGTCCGGGCAGATCTGAACCCACTTTCTTCCTGCCAGACATCCGGGAATGCGGCCCCTTTCGAAGTAACGGGGGATCTTTCGCAGGTAGTCGTCCGAATTGGTGACGTTGCGGTGCTTCCGCTTCCATCGGATCAGTTCTTCAATGGTCGCACTCAGAGATGCGGTCTGCTCCGGCGGGATCAGGTGATCGGGGTTTCCGATTTTGAAAGGATTGTAGGTGCTGAAGGAAATCTTGAAATGCCAGTCCCTCGCCAAGCGGGCGAGAGTCAAAAGGTCGTTGCTGTTTTCCTTCATGATGACCGTGTTGAGGCATAGATTGTCGATTCCGGATCGGGAAAGCTTGGGAAGCAGTTCGCTGAGCCTGCGCCAGAGGCCGTCTTTTCCCCGAAGACAGTCGTGCCGCGCATCGGGAAAATCGAGAGAGACCGTAATCTGATTGAGACCGGCATCCCATAGGGATTTCGCCCGGTCGACCGAAAGCAGCCATCCGTTTGTGATCAGGTTGATGAACACAAATTCCGTCTGCCGCCGGATCGAGGAGACGATGTTTTCAAGATCCTGACGGAGCAGGGGTTCGCCGCCTGTAACCGTAAGGCTGAGCGGATTCAGATGACGAATCATCGGGGCGTAGTCGAGGAGCTCGATCGGGTGGTCTTAGTTGCAGGAAGGGGTTGTGGAATTGATGGCTGTGGCCAGAGAGGCCGGGGCCCGTTCAAAAAT
>QZKK01000223.1 GCA_003599475.1 Desulfobacteraceae bacterium | reverse complement strand
GGCGAAAGCCGGAGTCCATAAACTATTGAAAACACTGGATTCCGGCTTTCGCCGGAATGACGATATAAGCGAATTCTCGACTTTTTACGAGAACGACAAAATTGAAAATCCGAATATCGCCCGATCTTATAAATTTGGCCGAAACCCGAAACAATACCAAAACTCCAATGTTCAAAATTCAAAACAATGGCGAAGCCGTGGCTCTTCCGTTTTGAACATTCGTATTTTGTTCATTTGAATTTGTTTCGAGTTTCGATATTCGAATTTCGGATTTCCGTGGAGGGAGGTTTTCATGGCGCGAAAGCGGTATACGATAAAGACGGCCTGTCCAAAATGCGGGTGCAGTTCGGTCACTCATCTGTCCGAAGAAGAGATCCGGGAAAAATTCGGTGGCGTTCCCAATGTGGAGATGGAATGCCTGGAGTGTACGCTGAGGTATTCGACACGTATGGAGGCCGCCTGCCCGGAGTGGCACAGGGACTGTCGATTGAACGAGTGAGGGCTGCGGCTTGAACAATACATACACGATCGATGGGCATTCCTTTCGGAAGCGGTTGAAGCTGTTTATGGCTTTGTCCCGTACCCCGCACGGGATGCTGGATATGGCCACTCCGGCAATGGGGGCGCTGCTCTGGCTGGGCGGCCTTCCACCGGTGAAAGTGATCTTTCTCGGAATGATCACCGCTTTTGCAGGCTATACCGCGGTATACGCCCTGAACGATCTGGTCGATTACAAGGTGGATCGAAAAAGAGTTCAGCTCGGATTTCTTCGCGCCGCAGACAGCTACCTGGACGATGTGCTTATCCGGCATCCGATGGCTCACGGGCTGCTGACTTTCAGGGAAGGGCTGTGGTGGACGGCTGCCTGGGGGGTTGTGGCCGTGGTCGGCGCCTTTCTTTTAAACCCGGTCTGTGTCGCAATTTTTCTTGGCGGCTGTCTTCTGGAGATGATCTACTGCACCCTGCTGAGGATCAGCCATCTAAGGACTCTGGTAAGCGGCGGAGTCAAGACCACCGGTGCGATTGCGGCCGTATTTGCCGTAGATCCGTCGCCTTCCGCTCCCTTCGTGGCTTCTCTGTTCCTCCTTCTTTTTTTCTGGGAAATCGGAGCCCAGAACATACCGCACGACTGGGCCGACATCGAAGAGGACCGGCAGCTCGATTCCCGCACGATTCCCGTTCTCTTCGGCCCCAGGCGTGCCGCCGAAACCATCCTGGCGGTTTTGGCTGCATCCCAGATTTTGAGTCTTGCCGTATTTTTCACATCCGGAGCCGGATACCGTCTTCCTTTCGCCGCGGCCGGCCTGTGCGGAGGTTTTTTTCTGCTGCTCGCCCCCGCCTGGCGGCTCTACAGGATGAAAGACAAACCGCATGCCATGGCGCTTTTCAACAGGGCCAGTTATTATCCGCTTTTCATGCTGCTTCTGGCATTGGTCGAGCTGGCTTCCAATCGCCTTTCCCATTGAGGTCCGCCTTGAGGTCGAATCGATGAAAGAGTTCAGTTCCAGGGAGCTTGCGGAATACAACGGCAAGGGCGGAAAACCCGCCTATATCGGATACGGCGGGAAGGTATACGATGTCAGCGGAAGCAGGCTTTGGAAAACCGGCCTTCACATGAAGCGCCATTCGGCAGGCAGGGACCTGACCGCCGATCTCCAGGCTTCCCCACATGGTGAGGAGGTATTCGAACGGTGCTCACAAGTGGGGGTATTGATAAAAGCCTATGTCATCCAGCCGGAGATGCCCCCCGCTTTGGCCCGGTTGATTTCACGGCATCCCATACTCAGGCGCCATCCGCACCCCATGACCGTTCATTTCCCCATCGTTTTCATGATCTCCACAACCGTGTTCAATATCCTTTATCTCGTCACAGGGGTCAGATCCTTCGAGGTCACCGGTTTTCACTGCCTGGGAGGGGGGATTCTATTCAGTGTCATTTCCATCGCTACCGGTTACTTTAGCTGGTGGATCAATTACCTGTTGCAGCCGATGCGGCCGGTGATCCTGAAGCGCAGGCTCGGCTTCATCATGACCGGTGTAGGTCTGGCGGCTTTTCTCTGGCGCATGCGGGTTCCGGACGTTCTGTCGGATCTTTCGCCGGCAAGCGTTGTCTACTTTCTTCTCATCCTGTCGCTTTTCCCGCTGGTGACCGTCATCGGGTGGCTGGGGGCCCATCTGACCTTCCCGGTCGAGAAGGAATGAGTCTTGTAGGTTGGGTTGAGCGTCCTAGACGTTGGGTTTCGCTCCTGTCTTGTCTTTGAGTGAATTGTACAGGCCTTTGATCTTAGGAACTTTAAGCGAAACCCAACAATGGCGTCGCTCAACCCAACCTACGAAAACTGCTGTCATCCCTTGTGCGATTCCCTGAAACATTTGTTGAATGCGCCGATCGAACCGAAAATAGTTCCGGCAAACCCGAACGGAACAAGTGAATTGATATTGCCGTTTAGGGCTGTAAAGTGCGACGACGCAGAGAACGTCCATTTTTTACCATACTCCAAGACAGCCTTGACTATTATGGAGTACGGGTTAAAATAGCCGCATGCGATACATCACCCCATTCATACTTGACGACCTGAAATCCAAAATGGTGTTTATCGGGGGGCCGCGGCAGGTGGGTAAAACGACCCTGGCGAAGACGGTTTTGTCGGATCAGTATCCCACCGGACGATACTTCAATTGGGATTATGATGCAGACCGAAGGGATATCTTGCAGAAAAAATGGAGCCTCGACAATCTACTCCTTGTTTTTGACGAGCTGCACAAGTACCCGCGTTGGAAGAACTGGATCAAAGGAATCTACGATGTGTCCCATGAAAATCATTCGTTTCTGATTACCGGATCTGCCCGGCTGGATATTTACCGTCGGGGCGGAGACTCTCTGGTAGGCCGATATCATTATTGGAGGCTCCACCCCTTTACCCTTGACGAGATTCCAGAAGGGATTCCAAAGCCGGAGGCTTTCAAGCGTTTGATGACTGTCGGCGGCTTCCCGGAGCCCTTTTTGGATGGTGATGAACGCAACGCCCGCCGGTGGCGCAATGAGCGGTTCGACCGGGTGCTGAAGGAAGATGTCAGGGATCTGGAATCGATCAGAAATATCCAGCTTCTGGCGATGCTCGTGGATATGCTGAGAGAAAGAACGGGGCAGATGATTATCATGTCGAACTTTGCCGCAGATCTTCAGGTATCGCCAAAGACAATAAAGGCATGGCTTGAGGTGCTTGAGAGGATGTATCTGGTATTCAGTGTGCGGCCTTATACCCGATCGATCGCCAGAGCGGTGCTGAAACCTCCCAAAGTGTTCTTTTTCGATAACGCCGATGTGTTGTCGGGAGAAGGGGAGCGGTTTGAAAACCTGGTGGCGACTTCGTTGTTAAAGCGGATGCATTTTCTTCAGGATCGGGATGGTCATCGATATGAGCTCAGATATATCAGGGATAAAGAGGGCAGAGAAGTGGACTTTGTGATTGTTAAGGATCGAGTGCTGGAGGAGCTCATCGAAGTGAAATATTCGGATGAAAACATTTCCAGAAATCTTCTCTATTATGCGGAAAAATTGAAACCCAAACGGGCTACCCAGATCGTTGCCGAATTGAAAAGGCCGTATGACCGGGGCCGAATCCGGGTAACCGACCCGATCTCGTACTTTCAGGAAGATGTATATCAAAAGCCGACCGCAGCTTAGACAAGCAGATCTCCACAGGAAGGAGCTTCCTTCTTGCAGGCGGCTTGAGCAATGCATATGCCCAATCTCCCACACGGGCGGTGGTCTTGCCGTTTTACACGGAGGAAGGCCGAGATGCGAAATTTGATATGATCATCAAGGGTTTCATTCGACCGGCAGCAGGATCCGGAACGTGGTGCCGTTCGATCCGGTGTCGGCGACCTCGATTTCGGCATGATGTTCCTTGACGATCCCGTAAGTGATGCTCAAACCGAGTCCCGTCCCCTTGCCGACTTCCTTTGTGGTGAAGAATGGGTCGAAAATTTTGTCGATCATATCCCGGGGGATTCCGCATCCTGAATCTTTCACCAATACTTCGATATGGTCTTTCCTGTTTTCAGACAGCCGTGTGATGACCTCAAGCCGTCCCGCAGATCCATCCTGAGCCGAGGCCCCGGCGGGGTTCTCCGAAGCTCGGATTTTTCTTTTTTCTTCGATTGCGTCCCTGGCGTTTGTGATCAGATTCAACAAGACCTGTTCAAGCTTGTTGGAATCCCCCTTGACGGGAGGAAGATCGGCGGAAAGCTTTTTGAAAAACTCGATGTTGCGTAATCGGAGCTGTTCTCCCACCATCAGAAAGGATTCCTCGATGACCGTATTGATTCGGACCGGCTTGAAATCGGATTGGGATTGACGGGAAAAAGAGCGGAGGTGATCGATGATGCTTGCCATTCTGCCCGTATTCTTTTCGATTCGCTCTAAAGCATTCGCCAGGTCCTCTTCGGTGACCCGATTCCGCCGAAGACTCTGCGAATAGCCGCGAATGACCATCAGAGGTTGGTTCAGCTCGTGTACGACACCGGCGGCCAGCTCGCCGATGGATGCCAGCTTGGCCGATTGCACAAGCTGCGCCTGGGTGTTTTTCAGGTCCCCGTACGCCTTCCGGAGGTGCTCCTCCATCTGCCTGCGGTGCCCGATTTCTTCCTGAAGCTGCGAATTGATTTTCTTGAGTTCCAGGGTCCGCTCCTCGACCCGTTGTTCCAGCTCCTCATGCGCCCTTCGCAAGGCCTCTTCCGCGCTTCGGATGCTCCCGAAAGCCCGTGCGGACCGAAGCAGGTACCGGAGACGGTGCTCGAGGATGAGCCAGTTGATCGGTTTGGTGATAAAATCGGTCGCACCGGCTTCGTAGGCCCGGTGAATCGAATCGATGTCGTCGAGGCCGGTCGCCATAAGGATGGGGATGTCTTTGCAGGCGGAAATATCGCGAAGATTCGAACAGGTCGTGAAGCCGTCCATTTCCGGCATGACCACGTCCAGCATGA
Source organism: Desulfobacteraceae bacterium (assembly GCA_003599475.1). The sequence goes on along the minus strand of QZKK01000223.1, from coordinate 5,353 downwards.
TGATGTCCGGAAAAGAGTCTTTCACCTGCTCGAGTGCTTCTTTCCCGTTTCCGGCGGTTCGAACATCGAAGCCGGCCTTCCCCAGGGTTTTTCCTGCGATGAATCGGATCGTCGGATCGTCGTCGACGACCATGATCTCTGCCGGTAATCGATCGTTGGCAGTCATTATCCTCCCACCCCTAAAAATTCCAAGTACACAAGCATCAATCAAGAAAATTCCAAGTACACAAGCATCAAATTCCAAACAATATCCAATAATTTGGAGCTTGGAATTTGTGATTTCCTGCTCTAAGAATCGATCACTTCAAATCCTGTCACCCGATTATGTTCCTCGAGAATTGCTTCCTCGGTCTCGGTCGATCAGATTTTTTCTCCTCGATGGATTACGGCGATGCCGTTTGTCAATCTTCGAAATGAAACGGCTTTAAAGCCGATTTCTTCCAATATCTCGGAAAGCTCCCCCGGCAGAGGGAACAGCCGGATCGATTCCGACAGGCAGCAGTACGGCAGGCCGGAACCGGCTATGATTCGGCCGGCAAGCGGCATGAGATGAAAAGAATAAAAATCGTACAGCCCTCGGAACAGCGGATTTACCGGCTTCGAAAACTCCAAGCACATCAGCTTCCCGCCCTTCTTGAGAATCCGGTGCATCTCTCCGAAGGCTTTTTGCATATGGGTGACGTTTCGAATGCCGAATCCGACCATGGCGGCATCGAAAGAACCCTCGGGAAAAGGGATGCATTCCGCATCCCCCTGGACAAAATGGATGCGCCCCTCCACTGCTCTTTTTTCTGCCTTCCTTCGACCTTCTTCCATCATCGAGCGGTTGATATCGTAGACCACAACACGCCCTTCCCGCGTCACTCTGTTTGCGGAAAGAATCGAAAGGTCCGCCGTCCCCCCGCATACATCGAGCACGCGATCCCCGGGATTCAGATGCAGGAGATCGATCGAGATCCGCTTCCACCGGTGATGGATCCCGAAGCTCAGGATGGTGTTCATCAGATCGTATCTTCCTGCAATCCGATTGAAATGCCGGAGGACACGCTCTTTTTTCTCTGCGGAAGGAACTCTTTCGAACCCGAAGTAAGCGGTGTGGGTTTCTCTTATGGTTTCATCGAGCTGTTCTTTCCGGATTTCGGCTTCCGACCAGCGAGGTTTTCTCTTCAAGCTTCTCTCCGAGACATCCAATATCGTGACGATGCTTAAAATCTCTTTAGAAAGCGAAAGCTGTCCTGACAAAAAGATCCCGAAGCATCTCCTCGAATCGCTGCCACAATGGTGTTGAAATCGTCGCTTTTTAAACAGTAGGCCGTTGCTCCGGCTTCAATCATTGCTGCGGCTTGCTCATCCGCATCGAACATTGACAGTCCGATAATCCGAGTTTGCGGCAGTTCAGAATGGATAACCCTCGTTGCCTCGATGCCGTTCACCTTAGGCATACCGATATCCATCAGGATGACATCGGGTCTGAGCTTCCGGGCGATTCCAATGGCCTCTTCGCCATCAGTGGCTTCGCCCACGAGTTCGATATCGGAATACAAACCGAGCATGGTTGAGATCCCCTGGCGCATCACCGCATGATCATCGACCAGCATAACGGTAATTTTCGTTTTCTGTCCGCCGGCAATCTGAGCTGTTATAATGTCTTTTAGATCCGTGACCCTCCGGCCTATCCGCTTTCTCTTAACCTTCTCTATTCCTCCAAGAGGTGCAATCATAGTGAAGGTCGATCCTCTGCCTCGAGCGCTTTCCATTTCGAAACGCCCGCCCATGAATTCCATCCTCTCCCGGATCGCACACAAACCGAATCCCGTTCCCTGCTCGGTCTCATTACACGTCTTTTTGGGATCAAATCCCACCCCTGAGTCATCAACGATGATCCGGAGTCGGCCCTCCTCATCTTTGAACATGCGGACACGAGCGGAGCTTACCTGCGCATGTTTGACGGCATTAAAAAGCAGTTCGCGAACCGCTTGGTAGAGAGTTATGTTGATATCTTCCTGCTTGAAGCCAACCTCTATGACCTGCAATTGGACTGTAAACTCGTATTTTTCCTGCATCCATTTGGCCAGCCATTCCAGTGCGGCTGTCAGGCCCTGCTGGTAGAGCACCGGAGGAGAAAGCTCTGCAGTCAGGAAACGGGATGCCTTTATCGAATCCGCGATGAGATCTCGCACGGCATCGGCTGCTTGCTTCTGTTCTGCACCGATTTGGCTGGATAGAGCCTCTATATTGATTTTGGCTGCTACCAGCAGCTGCTGGAGGTGATCGTGAAGCATTTCGGCCAGCCGGCGCCGTTCACGTTGCTCTGCAAGAGTAAGCTCGGAGGACAACCGTGCCAGTTGTTCCACCCTGCGGTTGAGCTCTGCGGTTCTCTCCCGCACCCGTTCTTCCAGTTCATCATATGCCCTGTGAAGCTCCTCATCGGCTTTCTCGCGCTCCGTGATGTCTCGGAATACCAGAATAACGCCTATCAGGTTTCCCTTGTCGTCTTTGATGGGGGCTGCGCTGTCATCGATCGGTATTTCAGCACCGTCTTTTCCGATCAGCTTCGTATGGTTTGCCAGACCCACGATGGTTCCCAGGAGGATTACCTTCTCTACTGGATTTTCGACAGGACAGCGGGTATCCCGGTTGATGATGTTCAATACACTGCTGAGTTTCCTGTTTAAGGCATCTTCAAGTTGCCAGCCCGTGAGCCCTTCGGCAACCGGATTCATGAAGGTTATCATGCCGGCTTTATCCGTTGCGATGACGGCGTCTCCAATGCTTCTCAATGTAGTGGAAAGCCACTTCTCGCTCTCCTTCAATTTCCTTTCCATTTTGTGCTTGTATAAAGCCATATCGATCGTAATGTGCAATTCCCTTTCCTTGAAGGGCTTGACGATATAGCCATAAGGCTCCGTGATCTTTGCTCTTTGGAGGGTAGCTTCATCAGCATAGGCTGTAAGATAAATGATGGGAATGTCGAAACGCTCCTGGATCTTCTCGGCTGCCGTCACACCGTCGATTTTTCCGGGCAGCATGATATCCATCAAAACTAGATCCGGACATAACTCTTGTGCCATCTTTACGGCTTCCTCTCCCGTGGAAGCGACACCCGGAGAAGCGTATCCCAGGCTGATCAGTCTATGCTCCAGGTCAAGGGCTTCAATGCCCTCATCTTCCACAATCAATACCTTTGCACGGGACATTATTCCTCCTTCCGATTCAGAGGTTCAAAGGTTTTTTGCGATGAACCTCTGTACCTCTTGCACCTATCTTTTACCCTCAAAGGTAATCACGAACTCGGCTCCATCGCCTTTTCGGGGATAAACGGTGCCGCTGAGCTGCTTTACCAGCACGCTCACCAACTTCAGCCCCAGCGACCTGGTATTCTGTATATCGAAGCCGTCGGGAAGCCCTGCGCCGTTGTCTGCCACAGTCAGTATGACCTTATCACCGATACCCCGACGAAGGTCAATACCGATTTCGCCCTTTCCGGTGGGTTGTTTCAATGAATCCGGGAAGGCGTGCTTCAGCGAATTTGAGACGAGTTCGTTGATGATCAAGGCGCATGGAATTACCGTATCGATATCGAGTGTGATGTTTTCAACGGATATTTTCGGTCTGATGGCCCTCTCGCTCACCCCGTAGGAAAGAAACAGGTTGGCCGTCAGGCTGCGAATGTATTCTGAAAGGTTGATCATTGCCAGCGATTCGGATTCGTATAGCTTTTCATGGATCAGAGCCATGGAGTAAACCCGGTTCTTGCTCTCCTTGAACAGCTCGATGGCTTGCCTGTCTTTGACATGAGGCAGTTGAAGGTTGAGCATGCTGTGGATGATCTGGAGGTTGTTTTTTACCCTGTGATGGATTTCCTTTAAAAGCACCTCTTTTTCTCTCAGCGATTTTTTGACCTGATCCTCAGCCCTTTTTAATTCCGTGATGTCAACCGCGTGGACCACGAATCCCCGCACGCGTCCTGACTCGTCCCGGTCAGGCGTGTACATTGCATGGATCCAGCGAGGTCCGATTCCACTCAAGAGGAGCTCCTGCTCGAAGATAACCGGCTTCCCCGCAAGGGCTTGTTCCGCGTACGGATGAACGGCTTGCCAGGCCGCATCGCCCAGAACGTCTCTTATATGTTTTCCCTGGACCTCGCCTGCGGTGCGGCCGAACCATCGCTCGTAGACCTCATTGACCCGGCGGTACCGGCAGGAGGAATCTACATAAGAAATCAGGGCCTGCGTCGAATCCATGATCAGCCTCAGCTCGCTTTCCCGTTCGCGCAGCGCCTGTTCCGCCTGCCGGTGACCCTTTAAAAGCGTTGCGTTCTCGAAAGAGATGGCCGCCTGAGAGGTCAGCAATTCCGTCATCAGGGTCTTTTCGGACGTAAAAACCGACTCCGTCAGGCGATTTTCCAAATAAAGGATCCCGATCATTCGCGATTGCTTGATCACTGGAAGACAGAGAACGGAGCGAAGCTTCAGACGCTGGACTTGCGGATTGTCTTTAAAGGCGCCCTCCCGTAAGGCATCGTTCAGGATGACCCTCTCGCCGGTCCGGTATACATAACGTACGATCGCTTTGCAGATGCCTTCGGCAGCATCTAACTTTTGATTCAATGTCCTGACCGCCTGCTTTTCCGTGATATGACTTTCCGCGCGGACAAACAGATTCCCCGCTTCTTCGATCAGCAGATAGCCGTGCTGGGCGCCCGAGCTTTCGATGACCACGTTCATGATTTTTTTGAGCAGGGCGTCCTGCTCGATCTCGGCGGAAATGGCAAGGGAGGACTTCATCAGATAATCGACGTCAAGGTCCGGAAGGGTCTTGGGAGCGTCTTCCTCGATCGCTGTGCAGGAGGGCTTTTCCTCTTCAAAAGAATCGGGATGTTTTTCGATGAGCCGGATTTCTTTTCGTTCCGCGCGGCATTTCCTGTACAAACGGGCAGCCTCGGCAAAATATACCCTTTCTACACCTTGACCGGCCCTAAGCATCATCTCGCCTACGCATTCGTTGAGATGCCCCTCTAAAAACGTAAAATTTTGTTCGTGCGCGGCACTGATCGCATCCAGGTAAAGACTCCTTGCCTCTTTAAATTCGCCTGTGACTCTTTCGAGCTCCGCATGAATAAAGGCAAGATAGGGTTTCAGGGTGGGTCCCAACGAGGCCCATTTCTCGATCTTTTCGATGATCGGCCGGATCTCCGCCATCAGACGTTCAAGATTCCCCGTTCCCGGTTCCCCGTTCAGCGTTTTCTCTTCGGGGGTTCCAACCTTTGAACCTTTGAACCCTGAACCCTGAACATCTTTTTCATAGAGCGCAAGCGCGTTCAACACGCGCAAGACATGCCATTTTCTTTTCA
>QZKK01000117.1 GCA_003599475.1 Desulfobacteraceae bacterium | reverse complement strand
CCGTCTTTCCCCTTGTAGGTGGCCTTCACAGGGCAGGCGGCCACACAGGAGGGGGAATCGCACTGCATGCACTGGCCCGGCTGAAACCGGGTCCGCTTCCCCTTTTCACCGCCCGTATGGCGGATCCAGTTTCTCCAAAGGCCTGCAGGGACCCGGTTTTCCACCTTGCAGGCGACCATGCAGGCCTTGCAGTCGAAACAGCGGGCGGTGTCGATGAACATGGCGTACTGCTTCATTCCCATTTTTTTCCCCTATACTTTGCGGACCGTAACCAGGGTTTCGTGCATCGCCATGTTGCCGGAGATCTCGTCGCTTGCGTCTTCCAATACGGCCGAAATGCAGGCGCCGATTCCGTGCACACGCGAAAGTCCCCGTGAGAGCGCCCCGAAGCCCGAGTCCATGTAGACGGTATCCTCGCGGATCTCCTCGGTGATGCGCACCTTCAGCCGCTGGCTTCCCACCGAGCTTTCCACCTCGACGGTATCCCCCGGCCGGATGTCGAGCCGCCCGGCCGATTCGGGATGAAGCCAGAGACAGTTTTCGGGCACAAGCTCGGCCAGCAGATCGTTGTTGGTGCTTGAGCCCTGGGTGATATAGGCATTTCTTCCCACAACGATCCTGAAGCGGCCCGGCGGCACCGGCTTCGGCGGGCGGTAGACAGGCATCGGGTCGATGCCCGCTTCTTCGTAGCGTTTGCTGTAGAGTTCGATTTTTTTGGAGGGCGTCTTAAAGACCTTACCATCGTAGATGCCGTATTCCTTGCTGTTTGTGTGATAGACCCCGTCGCGCTTCAACATCTCCATCGCTTCGGGAAGCTCGCTCAACTGTTCCTGCCGGAAGGAGTCGATCGTGAAATCGAAGTATTCGGAAAGATCCAGCCGTTTGGCCAGTTCGGTCACGATCCAGAAGACCGGTCTGGATTCGAACAGGGCGGGGACCACCGGGTCCCGCATCACCACGCACGCACAGGCGGAAGCCCCCTGCACGGCGGAGGCGGGGTCCTGCCGCTCAAGGTAGCTTGGAGCCGGCAAGACCAGATCCGCCATCCAGGCCGTATCGCTCATGGCGATATCGACGGTCACCATAAAATCAAGCGTTTGGATCATCCGGACGGTTTTCTCCCGGTTGGCCCCTGTCTGCATCGGGTTTGTCTTGTAGGTGAACCACCCCTTGACGGGGTAGGGCTTTCCCTCGATCACCGCATTCCGGGTGTGTTTGAAGGAGCCCTCCTCTTCGAACATCATCTTCGCCCGCCCGGCGTCCACCCGTCCTTCGGGATTGTCTTCGTAAAAGGGGGCGTCGTAGGAGGGGGATTTGAGGCCGATCTGACGGGCGGCGACAAGGCCCCCGGGGTTGTCCCAGTTTCCCAGCAGGGCGTTTACGATGGCAAAGGATCGGCGGATCTGGGTGGAGTCCGTATAGTCGGAGCTTCTTCTCCCCGGGTAGACGACGGCCGCGGGGGCCGCCTTTGCCAGCTCCCGTGCGATGCGGCGGATGTCGGAGGCCGGGATCTCGCATTCCTGCTCGGCCCACTCGGGAGAGTACTGCGCCACATGCGCGGCAAGCTTTTCCAATCCGAAGGTTTTTTCGGCCACAAACTTCTTGTCGTAGAGGTTCTCTGCGATCAAGACATGGGCGATCGCCAGGAAGAAAGCCATGTCGGTGCCGGGCCGGATCGGGTGCCACTCGTTTGCCAGAGCGGCGGTCTTGGTAAACCGGGGGTCCAGGACCACCAGCTTACACCCTTCTTCCATGGCTGCCACGATGTCGATGCTGTCGGGGGTCACCAGGGCCTCGAAGCGATTGGCGCCGGCCATGATCATGTACCTGCAGCGGCGCAGATCGGCAGCGGGGACTTCGCCGAAGGTGTCCAGAAACGCCCGGTTTCTGCTGATCAGTCAGTTGGATTCATGCGAGATGACGTTGTAGGAGCCGAAGACCTCCGCAAACCGATGGACGAAGGTGGACTGCAGATCGCTTCCGGCCATAAAGAGCATGCCGCAGCGGGTGTAGTTTTCCGCGATCTCTTTCATCCGCTCCGCGGCATGGTCCAGGGCCTGATCCCAGGAGAGGCGGTGCCACTTGCCTTCGCCCCGTTCTCCTTTTCTGAGCAGCGGATACTTCAACCGGTCCGGATCGTAGAGCTGCCGGATCCCCGCATTTCCACGGGCGCACAGCATCCCGCGGGATTTGCGGAATTTCGGGTTGGGATCCAGCTTCACCACCACCCCGTTTTTGTCCACCCGGGCGATCAGACCGCATTTGTTGAAGCACATGTCGCAGATCGAGTAGCGCCGGGAGGTTTTGCCGCCGGGGGCGGTGTTTTCTTCAGAGACCAGTGCATGAAGGATCGGGGTGTGTCCCCCCAGGGCCGCGGCCGTCGCGGCCGCCCCCGAAACCTTCATGAATTGCCGCCGGGAAATCGGTCGGTTCACGATACCTCCAATAAAGTGTTTCCCGCCTCGGCGGGATTCAGTGTTCAGCGTTCAGCGTTTTCACCCCCCCGTATCGAGTACGGGGCAGACTCTAACCCTCCCCATCGAAGGGGAGGGAACCCCTTCCCCTCCCCAGGTGTTCTCAGGTGGGGAGGGGAAATTGGATCGAGTTTTCTGACTTCGATCGAGCCTACTTGCACTTGGCCGGCGAGGGAGAATCGAAGGCATGATCGTGCATGTAGGTGTAGATGTCGGTGATGTCCGATGCGGACTGCTTTTCCCATTCGGCCTTGCAGGCCAAGGACTGTTGCGCGTCCTTGGCAAAGGCTGCGGTCCAGTCGGCCTGGGTTTTGTCCACGGGGCTCAAATCCTTGGCGGAGCCGCCCTCCTGGTGGCAAGACCGGCAGTTTTTCCGGAAAAGGTATTTCCCCTTCCGGGCATTCCCGTCGGCCTTGCCGGAAGCGATCCCGATGCCGATGAAAGCGGCCAAAAAGAAAATAATCAGAACGATGGAACCGATGCGACGAAACATATTTTTCCTCCTCTTAACACTTCGTTTCAAATCCGAAATTCAAATTCCGAAATCCGAAACAAATTCAAAATTCAAAACCAAAGAGCCAAACACACGGCTCTTATCCTCTCAGCCCCCGAATCAATTACAGTTAAGACTCTAAAACTTGTTCTCTCCGGGAACGAAAAGCTCTCCCCCCCGGGTGAAAGGGGTTGTGGGAGGAGAGTATTCAGGAATGATCTCTTGTTTTGGTCATTTTGATTTTAGTCATTCGAATTTGTTTCGAGTTTCGATATTCGGATTTCGAATTTCTATCTATTCACCTTGTCATGACGATTTACTCGATTTTTACCTTGTTTTCGTCCGAGGGAGGTCTGCTTCCACCTTTGCCAGCGGAAGCCTGCTGAACCTGCCCCCGGTTGCAATCGGATCCCCCGGGTAGCCCAGCGCCTTGAAATCGATGTAGTCGGTCGCATTCTTCAGGTGTCTCACGTCCCTTCCCTGTCGCGACAGGGCTTCGAAGTCGATCCCCTTTTCGGACAGGTTCTTGAAGTCCAACCCCTCTTTTTCCTGGTGGCACGTTCCGCAGTAAGGGGCTTTGGACAGGGGGATGTGGCAGTTGGCGCAGGAAAGGGCGTTTTCCTTCGGCATCACCTCGTGGGTAATCCCCCAGTACATGACCGTTTCCACAAACTCATACTTGCCGCTGTATTCGAGGCCGGCGGCGGCCATTCCGTCCTTTGCGGCCCGATTCCAATCCCAGTGTTTCCAGTATCCGTTCCACAGTTTGGGGACGATCAAGCGTTTAGAGACCGCATCGGAGATCTGCTTTCCCCGATGGAGCTTGAAGGGGTAGATCCGGGAGGCCGGATCGCGGATGCTCCCCACCGGCCGAGCCAGTTCGGTCGTCCCTTCTTCTTCGATCCGGTCCCCGAGCAGATGCCGTTTGACGGTTCCGTTGTACCAGTAGTAATCCGGTTTGGCGGATTCCTTCCACACGAAGCTTCCCTTCATTTTGTCGTAGACCGGTTTGCCGTACTTGTCTTTTTCGGGGGTCCGGTCGTCTCCGGCAGTAGACCAGTCCCAGGAAACCTTGGTGGGCCGGCACTTGGAGTAGATCGGGATGTGGCAGGTCTGGCAGGAAACCGTTTCGGTGTGCCTGTTCAAGTGCTGCGAGAGCAGGCTGCCTTCCGGATGGGGGTCGTCCGTATGGCAGTACTGGCAGGAGAGGTCTCCTTCAGCGGCCGGAACTGCGATGCTTCTGCCAGAGATCATGTGGTTGCGGGTTTTGTGGCAATCCTGGCATTTGAAGTTCATCCCCTTGCCGTCGGTGCCCATGTGCACATCGCAGGTTCCGCCTGGCTTTTCCAGGTTGGTGTTCATGTCGCCGTGTTTGACTGCATCCCCGCCGCCGCCCACGAAATGACAGCTTGTGCCGCAGGTGCTCCGGTCGGGCCGCCCCACGTTTTGAGCGACCTTTAGAAGATCCACGCCGTCTGCGGGAAAGCCGGCTCCCGCAGGCGCCTTCTTGTAGGTCTTTGTCGTGTCGTGGCAGACGAGGCAGTCGATCCGGCTCTTGTCGGCGAAATCGAAATCCTTGTCCTTCCAGCCGTAGCCGATATGGCAGCTTGTGCAGCGCTCCCAGTTTCCGTTCAAGTTGATGCAGAAATTGTTGATGGTGGTGTGCCGCTTGCCGAGATCGATCCTTTTCTCATGCCCCACCGTGAAAGGGGAGGGCCCCTGCCAGTTCCAGTGGGAGGTCTTTAAAATCGCTTCGCCTTCTTTGGCATGGCAGGAAAGACAATTTTGGGTGACAGACAACGCGTCCGGGCTTTCTTTAAGCTTCACCAGTTCTTTGTGGTCCGGAACCCGCCTGGGGTGGCAGGCCAGACAGTCTGTAGGGGCTCGGGTGTCGAGCGTCCTGGCGATCGGCCCGCGCACCATCGCGCTGTGGATCACGGGCCCCCGGGCGTGGGGGACCTGTTCGGATTCCTGGTGGCAGTCCATGCACAACTGGTGAAACGCCCCTTTGAGGCCCGGGGTGTGAAGCTGCTTCTCGTTGAAGGGAGTTCCGTGGCATACCGCACACCCGGAGGGAACGATCTCTTTTTCCCGCAGGAGCTGCAGGGTTGCCGGCATCCCGTAGGTGTCCCCCTCTTCGCGGGGAATCCGGTGGTGACAGAGAGTGCAGTCCTTGAGAACGTTTGCGTGCTTCCGGTGCATGAAGCGCACCCCTTCGTACAGGTCGCTCAGCGCATTGACGCTCGGGTGGTCGATGATGTGCACCGCCGGGGCATCTTCCATGGACGGGATGATCTTTGCTGCGGCCGGAAGCGGCCGCTTCCCGGAATCTGCGGCCTCCGAGGCATCGGCGGAAGGCCGCCCCAGGAGTGCGGAAAAAAGAAAGATCAGCAGAAGCGCAGTGGACATCTTCCGAGGGTGGGCCCCCAGGACCGGGAAGATGAATACGAAAACCCGGTACAGAAACATCAGCCCCGCGATGAAGCCGGCGGTGATGGCCATCTCTCCTACGGACGGGAAATAGCCGGTAATCACATACGGAGGCGTGAAGCTGACCACAAAGACGTTGATCCGGTTGAAAAGAATCCCCAGGATAAAGGCGGTGGAGGCAAAAAACAGCCACCCCGGAGACCGCCGCACCTTTTTAAAGAGCAGCAGGACAAACGGGAGGATAACCCCGAAGAGGACCTCCACGATAAAGGCATTGGTTTGAACCGTTCCGTCCAGCAGGTACACATAGGTGCCCCGTACCGCCATGTCCGAAAGCTTTGCGGCCAGATAGAGCCCCATCAGGACGGGCATGTATCGGGCAAGCGGGGTCAGAACCTCCATCTCCGGCTTCCGGCCGAACGATTTGGCGACGATGATCGACTCGAAGGTGACCATGGGGTATCCGGCGGCAAAGGCAGACAAGAGAAAAAGAAGCGGCAGAACCGGCGTGTACCACAGGGGATGCACCTTGTAGGCGGCGATCAGCATGAGGCTGCCGAGGCCGGACTGATGAAAGCAGGAGAGTACGATCCCTGCGATGATGAAGAAAAACATCACCTTCCCGAGCATTTTGTCGGCGAGGTCGAGCACCCGTTCCACCAGACCGTTGAACGCGGCAAGGAAACCCGGCAGGTTCACACGGTCTTTGAACCGCTCGACTGCGATCGGAATGAATTCGATGTAGAGGACATGCAGGTAGATCATGACGCACATGGCCACCTCGAAGAGCACCGAGTTGCCGTTGTGGTTGATCAGGGGGCTTGTGATGTTCCAGTACCGGCCGATATCGACCAGCAGCCCAAGGACTACGAAGGTATAGCCCAGCATGGCGGTCAAGAGCGCAGGCCGTATGACCGCATGATACTGCTGCCGGTTGAATACGTAAGCAATGGCGCCGGTGGTGAAGCCGCCTGCAGCCAGCGCCACCCCGGAGGCCACATCGATTCCGATCCAGATTCCCCAGGGGAACTGGTTGTTGAGGTTGGAAACAGCCCCGATTCCAAAAAGAAACCGGACTGCGGTGAAGGCAAAGCCCACGGCCATAAAGGCCAGCATCACCATGACCCCGGGGGTTAAAAACTTCTCCTCGACCGGGGCTGCCGGCTCATGCATGTTCATGGGATGTCTCCTCCGTCGGGCTTTGAATTGTTCTTCCGCCTGGAATCGTAGAAATTGGTGGTCCACATGATGCCGCCCAGCACCGCAAAAAGACCGGCGGGGGCTGCAAAATACTGGAAAAGACCGTGCTGGATGGCTTCGGTCAGCCGCGGCGGGGCTTTGGTTCCGAGTTTCGGAAAACCGATGGTTTCGAAAGGTTCTCCGGAAAGATAGAGCCAGGAGGTTCCGCCGACCTCCTTTTCCCCGTAAATGTGGTCCACGTAGCGTCCGGGATGATTTTTCATTTTCCAGCGCGCAAGATCCAGAAGCTTTTCCCTATTTCCGAACACGATCACTTCCCGCGGGCAGATCTGGACGCACCCGGGAAGCCCGCCTTCCTTTACGGCATCGTAGCAGAAGCTGCATTTGCGAACCTGTGGCGTCAGTGCGTTGTGGTATTCGTAGGCGGGAATCTGGAACGGGCAGGCCACCATGCAGTAACGGCATCCGATGCATTTTTTGGCATCGTAGGTGACCGGACCCGAGGCTTCCTTTGTCAACGCCCCCACGATGCAGGCGGAGACACAGGACGGATCAGAGCAGTGCATGCACTGGAACTTGACAAATGTCGGACGATGCCGCCAGGTGAGGGAGCCGATGTGCTTCGGGTAGTATTTGTTTACCACGGTATAAGAGGTTTCATCCGGCCGCCGCGGATTTTCGAGCACCGTCAATTCGTCGAAGGATTCCTTCGGCTTGGCCAGGTGCTGCCTCTGATTGCACGCCGACTCGCACTTTCTGCACCCCACGCAAAGGGTCGTATCCACCAGACAGCCGAGTTCGTTTCCTCCCCCCGGAGAAGCGGCGGCGTTTTTTGCTCTGCCCGTAAGCGCTGCAACGGCGAGAGAACCCGCTGCTTTCAAAAAATCCCTTCTATCCATGGCCTCCTCTTTGTTCGACCTATTTGATCCGGTTCAATCAGCCCTTCCGGATTCGGATCCGGTAGCCCCCCTGTTCCGGATCGATTGCAAGGATCCGATCCGGCGAGCGGGTAACGATCGTCACCAGTTCATCCAGTGCATCGGGGTCTTGAAGGGCGATCTCCAGGATATCGCCTGCCTGCATGGACTTCAGGGTTCGCTTGCACTCCAGCAGGCAGACCGGCCAGCCCACCCCCGCAAGATCCAGCTCGGCTTTGTTAGACATCCCACTCCCTTTCGATCCCCAAGTCCCTGTACCACCGACTTTAAGGGGGACCGACTGCAACAGCCATGCCGAGGCCCGTTGCCCGGCTCCGGCAGATTAAGCTATTGAATTATGCTAAAAAAACTGAATCGAAGTTCTCCTTGCCATACCGCTTTGGGATGTGGTATCTAAACACGTGTTTAAACAATCGAACAGGTGATTAAACAGACCCGGGGGCATATGAAAGAACAGGAGATGAATCGGCACTGGAAAAAAGTCATCAACACCATGAACGAGGGGCTGATCATGATCGGCATGGACGGCAGCATCGTGATGGTGAACCAGGCTTTCGAAAAGCTGACGGGGTATCTTTCCCATGAGCTCATCGGAAGGCCCTGCACGGTCTTAAACTGCGATGCTTGCGAAAGGGCGACGCAAAAACCAGGGGTCTGGTGCTCGCTCTTTGAGAAGGGAAAGGAGGTCACCAAACGGTGCATGCTGGTCCGAAAAGATGGGAGCCACCTGAAAGCGTTGAAAAACGCCTCCATCCTGACCGACGACCGGATGCAGCCCATCGGTGCGGTGGAGACCATCACCGACATCTCGGAACTGGACCGTCTGGATCGGGAGGTCAACCTGCTCTCCCGTCGACTGGAAATGGAAGGGGACTTTTACGGATTGATCGGCAAATCCGAAGGGATGCATCGGGTGTTCGAGGTGATCCGCAAAGCCGCACGCAGTGAGGCTCCCGTCATCGTCTCCGGCGAGAGCGGCAGCGGCAAAGAGCTTGTGGCCCAGGCCATCCACCAGCTTGGGCCCCGGCGAGACAAGCCCTTTGTCCAACTCAACTGTGCGGCCCTCAACGAGGCGCTTTTGGAAAGCGAACTGTTCGGACACATCAAGGGAGCCTTCACCGGCGCCTACCGGCATCGCCAGGGGAGGTTCGAAGCGGCAAACGGCGGAGATTTCTTCCTGGACGAAATCGGAGATCTTCCGCTTTCCATCCAGATCAAGCTGCTGCGGGTTCTGGAAACCAAGGAGTTCGAACAGGTCGGAGATCACCGCACCATTTCCGTCGATGTGCGAATCATCACCGCCACCAATAAGGATCTCAAAGCGCTCATCGCACAGAATACCTTCCGGGAGGATTTCTTCTTTCGGATCAATGTGATTCCGATCCACCTGCCGCCATTGAGGGATCGGATGGAGGATATCCCGCTTTTGATCAACGCCTTCATGCGGCGCATCCGATCCGCTACCGGGAAAAACATCACCGGACTTACCCATGCAGCGATGGAAAAGGTCATGGCCTACCGATGGCCCGGAAACGTCCGGGAACTCAAGAGTGCCCTGGAGTATGCCTTTGTGATTGCGGAAAAGGGCTTGATCGAACCCGATCACCTGCCGCTGCTTCAGGATGCCCGAAGGGAGGTGGGCACACCGGAAACCGGATGGAGGCATTCCCAAAGCATGGATGAGAAGAAGGCCCTGATTCGCGCACTGCGCCAGAGCAACGGCAACCAGAGCGAGGCGGCGCGGGTTTTGGGGATCAACCGCGTCACCGTCTGGAACCGGATGAAAAAATACGGAATCGATCTCAAACGGGTCATGGTATCCGATCCCGGGTAAGGCATCCCCTTGCCCTTGATCCGGCATTTTGTACTGGAGCAGGAGCACGTGGCGCTAACCATGCGCTCCGTCTATATCACCGCAAAGGCCTGTTCGAACAACATGATCATCAGCCAGAGCAAGGAGTGGGCCGTCGATTCGTCCGCCGTGCAAAAAAGATCGGCGGGCAATTAGCCATTCCGAACAACTCCATCGTACCGAGCGCAAGCGCCTATTATTCGGAGGTCCAGCGCCGGGGCTTCACCTGCGATCCTGAAAAAGCACGCCAGTCGAAAATAAGACAGAACCGGTTGACGAAAAGGAAGGAAAACGAGCCGGTACAATTACCTTTACTACTTTCGATTTTCCTGTTAACGTCTCTTTCCATATCTACGATATGGCGCCTTCTGCAGCGGTGCCTAGACAAGATCCCCGGATGGCATCAAACTTACCTAATGCAGGATCGGGGGAGTCAATGACTGTGAATGGAAGGAGGATCCACGATGAGAAAAGCAGCTTCGGTCGTAATTCCGGTACTTCTCGTTTTGTTTTTTTCGTTTTCGGCAAGCGCCGAGCCTTTCAATGAGGAGGCGCTCTATCAGGCGGCCAAACAGGAAGGAGAGGTCAATATCTACTCTTACTCCTCGCGGGTGTTTAAATTCGGGAAGACCTTCGAAGAAAAATATCCCGGAATCAAGGTGAAAGGCTTCGACATGGATTCACCCGAGATCGTGACCAAGGTCCTGGCCGAGCAGGCGGCCAAAAACTACGTTGCCGACGTGATCTTCCTGAAGGATCCGTCCACCGTGGTAAACGAGCTTTTCAACAAAAAACTCGTCTTCAACTATGTTCCCTCGGATCTGGAAGCGCTGATCCCTGCAGAATATCGGGAACCGCTTCTTGTCCATCACGCAAGTGTGGATGCGCTCATCTACAACAATAAAAAGATGAGCTCGCCTCCGGTCAAATCGCTCTGGGATCTGACCAAACCCGAGTGGAAGGGGCGCGTCATCTTCCCCGATCCGCAGAAGCTTTCGGAATTCATCGAGGTT
>QZKK01000012.1 GCA_003599475.1 Desulfobacteraceae bacterium | reverse complement strand
TGATGGTGAGCATTTCATCGGAAAGGCGCTCCTGGCCGGGAGCAAAGAGGTTTAATTCCTTCCGGTAGAGATTGTAGGTTCCCCTGAAGCGCTTGCCCATGCCGATGGGCCAGGACAGGGGTGCGCACTCGATCTGAAGTTTCTCTTCGATGTCGGCCAGGATATCGAGCGGCGCCATCCCCTCCCGGTCGAGTTTGTTGATGAAAGTCAGAATCGGGGTATTGCGCATCCGGCAGACCTCCATCAGTTTCCGCGTCTGGGACTCGACGCCGTTTACGCTGTCGATGACCATGACCGCGCTGTCCACTGCGGTCAACACCCGGTAGGTATCCTCAGAGAAATCCTGGTGGCCGGGGGTGTCGAGAAGATTGATTTCGTATCCTCGGTAATCGAACTTCATCACCGAGCTGGTCACCGAAATCCCGCGCTCCTGCTCGATTGCCATCCAGTCGCTGGTCGCATGCCGGCGGGCTTTGCGCGCCTTGACGGCACCGGCGAGCTGGATCGCACCGCCGAAGAGCAGAAGCTTTTCGGTAAGCGTCGTTTTCCCCGCATCCGGGTGGCTGATGATGCCGAAGGTGCGGCGCCGTTCGATTTCCGTCTCCTGGGATCCGGATTGAGATAGAAGGTGCGCATTCGTTGTAATCGCAGTCATTTGAAAAATTCCTTATTAACAAAAATTGCTGCTTTCCTTGCTTTAAACAGCTTCTCTCGCGCCTGAACCGTTCGATTCGCATACTTGCGACCCGTTTGAAAATCTCCCAAGGAGATCTCCACAGACAGCCGTTTCCAGGAAGTAATTTTCGGTCAAGGGATATGCCGGGGCTGTCGGCAGAAAAGCAGCCGCTGAAGGCCGCTCGCCTTTTGATCAGACAGCTTTCAAGGCGGCGTCAGGCAGGAAGGAGATGTCGTTTCATCCCACAGGCAGCTCGAAAGAATCCTTTCCACTTCGATTTCTCCACAATCGGTGTTTCCCGTTCCGTTGCACGGCGCAATATAACACAGAAAAAGACCTTTTTAAATACGTGCAAAGCTTTTTCTTCAACTTCGCGATGCAGAGAACACGCGCTCTCTTTTTGCAGATCTGCGGCCCTACTTCACATCATAATAAATACCGGCATTCCTCGTCTTCTCTCCGTTTTTGAAGCTGATCAGCACCTGATATTTACCCTTCTCCGAAAGATTGAAGTAGCCGTCGTAGCTTTTCATCTCCTTTTCGGCCTTGAGCGTCTTGATCTGATCCTTGCCGCCGGGGTCGATCACCTTCATTTTGACCTGTGCGTCCGTGAGCTCTTTCTGGGCCTGATCATCCATCAGAACAACTGTAATGTTGTGGGTAGTTCCCGCCTCGGGTTTCTCGTTCATCTTCATATCGGCAAGCATCTTCACGTGTTCCTTGTTGTCCATGATCTGAAAAACCACCTTGACTCCTTCGACCAGGACTTCCTTAGTATCCATCTCCATGGACTGACCCGCCGATCCTCCATGCTGGTGCTGCGCAAGGGAGGCTGCGGGAAGAACGACAAAAAAAAGCAGTACGGCCAAAGATGCTGAAATAGATTTTTTCATCGATTAAAAATCTCCTTTTCCCATTTGAAATAACAAAGGATCTCTCTGATGATTCTGCAAGATCCCGATCATCCAATACTCATTTCGGAACGCTTGAGCGTTCCTCTCCTGAGGGCGCTTCTTTTCATGATCGCAAAAATCACCGGTGTAATGATTAGAACATGGATGGTCGAAGTGATCATCCCGCCGATAATGGGCGCTGCGATGGGTTTCATTACGTCTGCGCCTACCCCCGCCGACCACATGATCGGGAGGAGACCGATGAGGGTAGTGCTAACGGTCATGAGCTTGGGCCTCAGCCTGAGGACGGATCCATCGATGGTGGCCTCATGAATCTCCTTCTCGCCGACCGGGCCTTGCTGGAATTTCTTGTCCAAGGCTTCATGCAGATAGATGACCATCACCACGCCTGTTTCTACAGCCACACCGTAGAGGGCAATATAGCCGATCCATACCGCCACGCTGAAGTTATACCCCAGGATCTTCTGGAGGAGGACGCCCCCCGTCATCGCATAGAGTACCGACAGCATGACGATCCCCGCCTCTGAGACTGAATGAAAGGTCATGTAGAGAAGGACAAAGATGACGAAAAAAACAACCGGCAGGAGGATCTTCAATCGTTCTTCCGCGCGAAGCTTGAATTCATACTGGCCGCTCCAGGAGAGGGAGTACCCGGCGGGCAGCTTCAATTGATCCTGAACGACCTGTTTGGCCTCAGTGACATAACTGCCGATGTCCCTGTCCACCACATCCAGGTAGACATAACCGGTGAGCATGCCGTTCTCGTCCCGGATCATGCCGGGCCCCGTGGTCATGCTGATCTCTGCGAGCTGTCCGAGCGGAACGTGATAGGTCCTTCCTCCCTGTCCTCCGGAAGCCGCTTGCATCCCTCCTGCATTGCCGCCGGAGATCGGAATCAGAATCCGCCTGATCTTTTCCACATCATCCCGCAGCTCCCTCGGGTACCGGAGATTGACCGGATATCGTTCCCGGCCCTCGATGGTTCTTGTGATCGTCATCCCTCCCAGGGCGGTCTGGATGACATCCTGAACATCTCCGACCGTAAGACCGTACCTGGCAATCTCCTCCCGCTTGATGACGATATCCGTAAAATAGCCTCCCGCCACCTTCTCGGCATAAACCGACCGCGTTCCGGGGACTTGTTTCAGGATCATCTCGATGTGGGTCCCCAATTCCTGGATCGTGTTCAGGTCTGCACCGGCAATCTTGATGCCTACGGGCGTACGAATACCGGTGCTGAGCATGTCGATCCGCGCCCGGATGGGCATGGTCCAGGAATTCTGCAATCCGGGGAACTGCATCTTCTGGTCCATATCCGAGATCAGCTCTTCGAAGGTCATGCCCCGGGTCTTCCCGAAAACCTTCTGCGCCAGGGGCTGCAGGAATTCCGGCAGACGCCGGTAATCCTTTTGAACCCTTCTCCATTCATCCCTCGGCTTCAGATGAACGACCGTTTCCATCATGGAGAAGGGGGCAGGGTCGGTGGAGGTTTCGGCGCGACCGGCCTTTCCGAAGACCGTATGGACCTCGGGAAAGCTTTTTAGGATTCTGTCCTGTGAGGCCAGGAGCCTCCCTGCCTCGGTTACGGATAGACCCGGGCTGGTGATCGGCATATAGAAGATGGTCCCTTCGTAGAGGGGCGGCATGAACTCACTGCCGATCGGGTAGAAGTAGATGAGGAGCACCGTTGCCGGCACCACCGCAAAGTTGATGATGAGGGCGGTCCACTTGTACTTCAATGCCAACAGGATAAACGGTGAGTAAATCCTGTTGAAAAACCGGGAGATCGGATTCACGGATTCCGGTTTCAGGTTCTTTCCCCGGATGAACAGGATCATGAGCACCGGGACCAGCGTGATGGCGAGGATCGAGGAGGCGGCCATGGCAAAGGTCTTTGTGAATGCCAGCGGCCGGAACATCCTGCCCTCCTGTGCCTCAAGAAGAAAGACCGGGATGAAGGAGATGATGATAATGACCAGAGAGAAGAAGATGGCCCTTCCGACCTGCTGCGAGGCGCGGATAATCGTGCCGGTGCTGTCCGCCTTCTCTTCCTCCGTTCCTTCCGAGAGCTTCCTGTAAGCGTTTTCCACCATCACGATGGAAGAGTCCACCAGAACGCCGATCGCAAGCGCGATCCCTCCGAGCGACATGATGTTCGAGGTCATGCCCAGGAAATACATGGGGATAAAGGACGCGATCATGGCAATGGGCAGTGCGAAAATCGGAACGAGGGCGGAACGGAAATGCAGGAGGAAAATGACGATGATCACGCTTACGACAATCATTTCCTCGATCAGGGTCTTCTGGAGGCTCTTGATCGAAAGCTCGATCAGTTCGGAGCGGTCATAGGTGGGCAGGAGCTTGACCCCGCTTGGAAAGCCCGGTTCGATTTCCCGGATCTTTTCCTTCACCCTGTTGATGACGTCCAGCGCATTTTCACCGAAGCGCATCACCACGATTCCGCCGACGACCTCCCCCCTGCCGTCGAGCTCCACGATGCCCCTTCGGATCTCCGGTCCGAGGCCTACACTCGCAACGTCTTTCAGGAGGATGGGGGTGCCCTTTTCATTTGTCCCTAGGGCGATTTTTTCGATGTCGGCGACGCTTTTCACATATCCTCGTCCCCGGACCATGTATTCCCGCCCGCCGAATTCGAGAAGCCTCCCCTCCACATCGTTGTTCGACCTTTGGATCCGGTCCATCACATCCCGGATGGAAACGCCGTAGGAGGACAGCCGATTGGGGTCGATATTGACCTGGTACTGCTTGACGAATCCGCCGATGCTGGCAACTTCCGCCACTCCTCCGACGCTTGCCAGTGCGTAGCGGATATACCAGTCCTGGAGCGTTCTCAGATATGCAAGATCATGCTTGCCCGACTCATCCACCAGGGCGTACGTGAAAACCCAGCCGACACCGGTCGCATCGGGACCGATGGTGGGGTTCACGCCCTGGGGCAGTTTCCCCTGGAACTGCTGCATGTATTCCAGGACCCTGGATCGTGCCCAGTAGATGTCGGTTCCGTCTTCGAAGATGACATAGACGAAGGAAAAGCCGAAGTCCGTGAAACCTCTGACCGCCTTGACCTTGGGGGCTGAAATCAGCGAGCTTACGATGGGGTAGGTCACCTGGTCTTCCACCAGGTCGGGGCTTCTTCCCTCCCAGGGGGTATAGATGATGACCTGGACATCGGAGATGTCGGGGATTGCATCCAGAGGAATTCCCTTAAGCGCATAGACCCCGCCCACCATCAGGAGAAGGACCCCAAGAAAAACCATAAATCGATTTCGCCCGCAATAGGCGATAATCTTTTCAATCATCTCTCCGCCCTTTCATCACTGGCCGTGGCCTGCGTGCCCGCCGCCACCGCCGCTCCCCAGCGCTTCCTTGAACTTGGATTCCGAATCGATGAGGAAATTGGCGCTGGTCACCACCCGCTCTCCGGGCTTGAGGCCTTCGATCACCTCATAGTAGTCCTCCACCTTTGCCCCGAGCTTCACGTCTCTCGGTTCGAAATTGCCTGAACCCCGATCGATGATGGCCACCTGCCTGAGTCCGGTGTCGATGATCGCGCTCTCCGGAACGGCAAGCTTTTGGCCTAAATCGATTCGGATCTCCACGTCCGCGAACATTTCGGGCTTGAGCACGCCTTTCGGGTTCGGGAATTCGAGTCTGACCTTCGCCGTACGGCTTTTTGGGTCGAGTGACGGGTAGATGTAAATCACTTTTCCTGTAAAACTCTCGGATGGAAGATAAGGAATCCTGAACGAAGCGGATTGTCCCATTCGGATCAAGGGAAGCTCGGACTCATAGATATCCGCATAGATCCAGACGACCGAGAGATCCGCCAACCGGAAAAGCGCCATACCAGGCATCACATTCATCCCCTTGTAGGCCATTTTTTCCAGGAGAAAACCCTCGTAAGGGGAATAGAAGGTAAGGGTCTTGCTGGGCTGTCCTGTTTCTTCCAGTTTCCGGATCTGCTGATCGCTGATATCCCAGAGCTTCAAGCGGCGCCGGGCAGACTCTGCGAGGGAGTCCCCGCCCGATACCACCTCGGGAAAAGGGCTCTTCCTGAATTCCTTCCTGGCCCGAAGGGCCACGAGGTATTCCTCTTGAGTGGAAAGCAGCTCCGGGCTGTAAATCGTGAGAAGGGGGGCACCTTTCTTCACATACGCACCGGTGAAATCCACATAGAGCTCTTCGACCCACCCTCCGATTTTGGGGGAGATGGTCACGAGCCGCTTTTCATCATAGTCCACCCTGCCCGTTGTCCGGATCACCTTCTCGAGGCGCTTGAACTCCGCAGAACCGAATTTGATCCCGATCATCTGCTGTCTCTCAGGCGAAAGCTGTACGGTACCGGGCCCGAGCTCCGTCATCTTTCCTTCCTTCTGAAGGGACTCCATGGTGAGCCCCTCGAACGGGTCCTCAGCCTCTTGAGACTCCTCTTTCTGCACAGGTTCTGTCTTATCGGGCGCCGTATTGCCCGGCGCTGGTTTCCCGTGACCTTCATGCCCGCTCTGGGCGAAAATATCGGTCATCTCACCGGCTAAAAAAAATCCGAACGCCGCCAAGAGCAGCAAACCGATCCATATCGCAATTTTCATCGACGACTCCTATTCTGATCCTACTCTGGGGAACCGTTTGCCGACGGCCGCTTCCAATCCGGCCAGGTTCCTTTCATATTCCGTCAGGGCACTGTGATACTCCAGCTCATAGCGGTAGAGGGTCATCTGGCTGTCCAGAAGACTCATAAAATCGACCCTGTTTACGGTGTAAGCACTCAGTGCGGACTTCACCTGGGCGCCCGCCTGAGGAATGATTCCTGTTTTGTAAAGCGCAAGCTGCTTCTCGGACCGCTCCAGCATCGAACCCATGCTGGCAATCATATAGAAGATCTCATTTTTCATCCCCCGGTACTGTGCCTCCAGAGCACGGAGATCTGCCATAGTCTCTGCCACCTTTCGGCCCTGCTTGGATTTGTAGAAGATGGGAAGGTTCACCTCCACCATCCCCGTGACCATGTCCCTTCGATCCATCTCCGGGCTGTCGTCCCTCTGTCCATAGGCAAAGCGAACCGTAAAATCCGGATAGTAGTCGAGCCTGGCCAGCCGCAGCTCTTTCTCTTTGGCCTCGATCATGTTTTTCATCCTGGCCAGAGTGGGGCTCGAATCCAAAGCAGTGCTTTGAAGCTCCTGGAGCGTGGTCGGGAATTTCCGGAATACCAACTCTTCCGGTTCACCGATCAGGCACTCCCCGGAGCGGTTGAGGAGGCTGCAGAGCCTGGCTTCCAGCGCGATCCTCTGCTGACCCAGCATGATCAATTCGTCCACCATCTTGGAGATCTCCACCTGGGCCTTCAAAACATCCTGCTGGATGCCGGTTCCGACCGCGTACTGTGCCTCTGCGATCTTGGCCAGGCTCTCGAGGATTCCCTTGTTTCTCTGCGCCACTTCTGTGGTCCGGTAAACGTGCGAAAGATCCCAGTACGCGTTCTTGACCTCTCGGATGACGTTATTTGCTCTTTCCTCCACTTCCTTTGAAACGGCTTCCGCCTCCTCCTCCGCCGCTCCCCTCATGAGGGCTCTCTTTCCCGGAAAAGGGAGCATTTGGGAAACCGAGACCTCTTTCATGGTCATATCTTCCTCTCTGAAGCTGAAGTTGGTGGGAAGATTGACGATCCCGAAACCGAACATGGGATCCGGAAGGGCGGAAGCTTGGGGAACTTTCTCCTTATAGGCTTCCCACTTCTGCTTTGCAGACAGGATTTCAGGATTGTTCTGGACCGCCTCTTGTATCAGCAGGTCCGGATTCAACAGTGGCTTTTCCGACTGACTCGAAGTAACAGCCGGAATGAAGACCGTTAGGCAGAAAAGAATGTACTGAATTGTTCTCGTCATCATTTTGATCCATCGCTTTCTTTAAAGTTGAATCGATGAAATTTGAGAGAAAAACAGCCCGATCGGAGAATGCAAAAAATGGAGTCTTCGATAGCGGCTGGTATCGGACCTGCATGATTGAAGCCCTTGACGGCGGGCCGATGCTGTCCGAGGTTTTTCAGGGCAATACCGCAATTACGATAAAACCCGGATCCGGAAGGATCCGGGCTTCAAGTTACGGTTCAATCGTCCACGGGTCTTTCGTTATCTGGCCGGCTTTCTTAGGCTGCCCCTGCGGTTATATCCTGTTTGAGCGCAATTGCTCGGTTGCAGTCTCACCGGCTGGTTCATACGTCCCTATTTTATTGACGATTTCAGAAGCTTGACAAGCCGGTTCTGTCATTTCACCTCAATTCACATCAAAAGTAAAGCTGTCCATCAGGTTCTTGTCCCCGACGACCGCTTTCGATTTGATCGTGTATTTTCCTTTGCTGCTTAAATCGACATCCCCGCCGAAGGAATCCTTCATGGCCATGGCCATCACCTTCTGCTCTTTTCCGGCGGGGTCTACGACCAGGTAACCGACTTTTGCATCATTGACCGGCTTGCCTCCCGAATCGACGATGTAAGTCACCAGATGCTTGGCTTCACGACCGGGAAGATCCAGAAGGCGATAGGCGATCCGATACCCTTTCAGATCGGATTCGTGTATCTTTTTTCCGATCTGATCCCCGTGGTCCATGGATTCTTGGGTATTATGTTCCGTGGCCTTTTGGGGATTGTGGGTATTGTGACTGTCTGCAGCAAAAGCCGTTGCCGCCAACCATCCGGTAACCAGGCATGCAATTAAAACCGATAGATGCTTTCTCATGTTCATATTCCTTTCTTTCTATTTTTGGTTGTTCACTTTTAATCTTCTTACTTTGAGCTTTGAACTTCCAGCTTTATCCGCTTTCAGCTTTGAACTTTTCTCACTTCCCTCATTTTCCAGATATCGTAAACCACCGGGATAATCACCAGGGTAAGGATCGTCGACGATACCAGGCCGCCGACCATCGGCGCCACAATCCGCTTCATCACCTCCGATCCTGTTTCGGTTCCCCACATGATCGGAAGCAGCCCGATTAAAGTCGTTGAAACCGTCATCAGTTTGGGCCGCACGCGATCCACGGCCCCCTCGATAATGGCGGCCCTGAGATCGGCACCGGATGCCATCTTCCCTTGATCCGAACGCCTCCGATAGGCTTCATCCAGGTACACCAGCATCACCACACCAGTCTCTGCGGCAAGCCCGGCAAGGGCGATGAAACCGACGATCACCGCTACGGATAGATTGTAGCCGAGCCAGTACAGAAGCCAGACGCCGCCGATTAAGGCAAAGGGGAGGCTTGCCATCACTAAAATTGACTCGGCCACATTGTGGAAGTGGAAAAAAAGCAGCAGAAAGATCAGCAGCAGGGTCACCGGCACCACGATGTTTAAAGTCGCTCTTGCCTTCTGCATATACTCGTACTGTCCTGACCATACGACCGAATAGCCGGCCGGCAGATTCACCTGCTCATAGACGATTTCCTTGGCGCGCTCGACATAGGAGCCGATATCGACTCCTTTCAGATCGACGAAAATCCAGGCCGTGCGGCGGGCGTTTTCGCTCTTGATCCCGGCCGGTCCTTTATGCGTCCTGAATTCCGCAAGCTGGGCAAGCGGAACCTGCGCACCCGTGGGTGCGGACACCAGCACCCGTTTCAACCGTTCGACATCGTCCCTGAGCTCCCGGCTGTAGCGGAGGTTTACGGGATACCGCTCCAACCCCTCCACCGTCTGGGTAACGTTCATTCCGCCGATCGCGCTCATGATCACCTCCTGGACGTCGCCGACCGTCAGGCCGTATCGGGCGATTTCATGGCGTCTTATCGAAAAATCCAAATAATTGCCGCCGGTGACCCGTTCCGAATATGCCGAAAGCGTTCCGGGAATCTCCTTGATGACGGCTTCGATCTGCGAACCCAACTCTGAGAGCACCTCCAGGTCGGGCCCCATCAATTTGATTCCCACAGGCGTTTTAATACCGGTCGACAGCATGTCGATGCGGGTCTTGATCGGCATCGTCCAGGCATTGGTCAACCCGGGAAACCGGACGGCCCGGTCAAGATCGTCTATGAGTTCTTCGATCGTGATGTACCGCTCTTCGGGCAGCACCCAGGCAAGCGGAGCCTTCAGCACCGCCGGCCAGTCGGAAAAGAACCGGTCGATCTTTTTCGTGCGCCACTGACGAGCGATCGGGCCTTTTTTCTCTTCCGGCAGAACCCAGGTGAGCGGTTCTTTCAACCACCCGGGCCAGCTTGAAAAGAATCTTTTCACCGGGATGACTTCATATTCGACCTGTGGGCTGAGGGTGATCGTAGTCTCGATCATCGAAAGCGGGGCCGGATCGGTAGCCGTTTCGGCCCGCCCGATTTTTCCCAGCGTATGATGAACTTCCGGAAAACGCTGGATGATCCGGTCGGTCTGCTGGATGAGCTCCCTGGCCTTGGTAATCGATATACCCGGCATCGTCGTCGGCATGTACAGGAGATCCCCCTCGTTTAATGGCGGCATGAATTCGCTTCCCAGGCGCGAGAGCGGAAACCAGCTTGCCATCAGAATCGCCAGGGCTAAAAGCAGGGTCGTTTTGCGCCATTTGAGAACCCAGCGGATCACGGGCAGGTAGACCCGGATGAAAAAGCGGCTCAGCGGGTTGCGCGCTTCGGACATGATCTTTTGGGGAACCAGGCAGATCAGTGCAAACAGGGACACCGCAAGGGCCGCCGCAAGGCTCCAGTCCGGGAGCTTCAGCCCGGAGACTCCTCCGGCGGCTACCAGCAGCGGCGGCCCGGCAAGCGCAGAAAGCCATATCAGTTTCCGATTCCTGCGGGAAACTCCGGGCTCGATCGTCCGCTCCCGAATGAAAAAGGTCATCAGGACCGGCACGATGGTAATGGCAAGGAATGCGGATG
>QZKK01000171.1 GCA_003599475.1 Desulfobacteraceae bacterium | reverse complement strand
CAGCTTCAAACTCCGCCTTTCGGTCCGCATATGCCTCGCCGAGCGATTGGAAGATCTCGCCCCTCAATCGACGAATCGCGGTCTGACGCTCCGCTTTCCGCGGTTTTTCAACCGCCTCTGCGATTCTGGAACCGGCCAGGTCATGGACCTTTTCAACGAGCGCTTTTTCTTTTAGAGGCGGAATAAAGGGCCGTTTGGGAACCCCGATGACCTCTTTCAACTTCTCTTGAATTTCGACCAGCGGTTGAATGGCCTCATGGCCGAAGAAGATGGCCTCCAGCATGTCTTTCTCGCTGACCATCTTTCCGCCTCCCTCCACCATCACCACACCCGTCTTGGATCCGGCCACGATGATATTGAGATCGGATGTGGCGATCTCCTGAACCGTCGGATTGATTTTGAACCTGCCGTCGATCCGGCCCACGCGCACGCTGGCAATCGGTCCGTCGAATGGGATATCGGATATGACAAGTGCTGCCGAAGCGCCGATCATCGCCAGTACATCGGGATCGTTTTCCTGGTCCATGGAGAGCACGGTGGCGATGACCTGGGTTTCATACCGGTACTCCTTGGGGAAAAGCGGACGGATCGGACGATCGATGAGCCTCGAGGTCAGCGTCTCTTTTTCGCTGGGTCGGCCGATTTCACGCCTGAAGTAATTCCCGGGAATCCGCCCGGCGGCATAAATTTTCTCCTGGTATTCGACGGACAGGGGTAAAAAATCGGTACCGGGTCTCTCATCGTATGAAGAGACTGCCGCAACCAGTACAATCGTATCCCCGTACTGAACTAAAACCGAACCGGAAGCCTGCTTGGCCAATTTACCGGCATGAATCTCCAGGGGCTTTCCCCCGACTTCTGCTTTAAAAGATATTTCCACAATTTTCTCCTGAAGAACTGAATTTAACCGCTTTTCGGGCCTTCCGCATCTCCAGCCACAGCCGATCATCCATTCGAAGGTCCAAAAGGAGCCTCCTTTGCCGTGCGGTCGGTCCGACCTTTTCCTACCTTCTCAACCCAAGGTTTTCGATGATCTGCCTGTACCGCTTCACATCCTTGCTCTTGACGTAGTTGAGCAGCCTCCGGCGTCTGCCGACAAGCATGAGCAGTCCGCGTCTGGAATGGTGATCCTTCTGGTGAATTTTCAGATGCTCCGTAAGATACTGGATTCGATGCGTCAGAAGCCCTACCTGAACTTCCGGAGATCCCGTATCGCTTTCATGCCGCTTGAACTGTTCGATCAGCTCCATTTTCTGTTCCGTTGTCAAGACCACTTTCTTTCTGCCTCCTGTCGTTTTGGAGTAATCTTTCTGCCACCAGGCACTCAGACATTAACAACCTTCAATGTAAAATGCAAAATTTCCAATGATCAAGTGAATTTGTTTCCCTTCCTGGAATTGATCATTGGGCGTTGGTCATTCTAAATTGGAGATTCTCCCCTCTCTTCGTGTCTCGGCGGCTGAACGATTACGTTTGAGAACGGTTCACATGAAAAACACAACAGTATTCGTATCGATCAAAATCTTGCTGCACGTCTAATACTGCACACAAATTATTACCTGGATCAACGATTTTTATCAAACCCGACTTCGGTACGGCCCGGCTGGAAATCGGACTCAAAGCCGGACCCGAGAAAAAATCTTTGCTCGATAATTTTCTGCCGTGTTGGATCTTCTCGATCAGATCCGAATCCGCCACATAAGGCGGCACCCGGCGCAGTGCATCGGCCATGGGAATGATTCGCCCGACGATCTTGCCGTCTCGAGCCAGCGTTTCGACATCGGAGAGAGGCACCGATTCCGATTCTTTGAACCCGCTGCTCTCGATGCGCCGCAAGGATCTCAGATGGGCCCCGCACCGCAGCGCCGATCCGATATCCGCACAAAGGGAGCGCACATACGTTCCTCCCGAACAGGCGACTTCAAAGCGCACCACCGGCTGGCGGATCTCCAGGATTTCAAGCGATGAAATCCGAATCTCCCTCTCGGGCTTCTGCACCGGATTTCCCTGTCTGGCAAGCTTATGAAGGGGGACTCCCTGGTGTTTCAATGCCGAAAATGCCGGCGGCCGCTGCAAAATATTGCCCTGAAACCGTTTAAACACGGACTGTATCTCTTCTTCGGTGAAATCGACATCGCTGCAGGCTGCCACAACACGCCCGGTGGCATCCAGCGTATCGGTTTCGATCCCGAGAAGCATCTCGGCCCGGTACTTCTTTTCTCCTTTGAGGAAAAATAGCGCCAACCGGGTCGCCTGATTCAGACAACAGACCAGCACCCCGGTCGCAAACGGATCGAGCGTTCCGGCGTGCCCGACCTTTCTTGCCTTGAAGGCCCTTTTTATGACGGCAACCGCCCCGGCCGAGGTGATACCCGCCGGCTTGTCGATCACGAGGATTCCGTTTAAACTTCCAATTTCCAATTTCCAATTTCCAACTTCAAGGGGAATCGCGATATCGACTTCATCCCCGGAAATTCAGCATTCCACCTCGTACATTCCTATGGTACCGGCAGGTCCGCAACTTGTCTACATCTTTTCGGCCCATTGAAATATTTGCGACTTCAGGTCGGATAGGGGAGTGTTCACGTTGAAACCGGCGGCACTGGTATGCCCCCCGCCGCCGAAATCTATGGCGACCGCACCGACATCGATGCTGCCGTCCGAGCGCAGGCTGACATGATACTGGTTCGGGGTGGTGGGGCCGGCTTTTCCGTTGCTGTCTTCCTGGATCAAGACCGCTACTTTGACGTCTTCGATTCCCCTCGCGTAATTGATCAATCCATCGGCATCCTGCTGCTGGGTTCCTGTCTCCTCCATCATGGCCCGGGTTACGGTCATCATCGACAATTTGCCGTTTGTCGATATCTCGATGGAATCGAGCGCCAGGTTCAACAGCTTGATGCGGCCCAGCGAATAGGTTCCGTATACATACTGTGCGATGTGGTACGGATTGACCCCCTGGCCTACCATTTCTTCACAGATGGCGAAAGCCGCCCGGTTGGTATTGCTGAACCGAAAGGATCCGGTGTCGGTCAGTATGCCGGTATAAATCGAACAGGCGATCTCTTCGGTGATGGAAACGCCCATCTTCTTTATCATTCGATACACGATTTCGGCGGTTGCACAGGCATCGGTATCGATCAATTGAAGCTGCCCGAAACCGGTATTGGTCGAATGATGATCGATATTGATGATCAAGGGCATTCGGGAGACCTTTTCCGCGATGTCTCCGATGCGTTGGATATCGCCGCAGTCGAGCACGACAACCGTGTCATAATTAAACCCAACGGGCAGATTTCCGGCTACCCGGTCGACTTCCGGCAAGAACCGGTAGACGGCCGGAATGGGGCTCTCGTTGAAAAGAAAGGTCCTTTTCCCCAAGCCGTCGAGGCAGAGCCCCAGCGCGAGCAGGGAACCGATGGCGTCTCCATCCGGATTGGAGTGAGAGGCCAGCAACACATTTCGACTTCTAATCAGTTGGTTAAGTATCCGATTCATCAGTCTTTAGAGATTTTATCAGGTTATCGATTCGTGAACCATAATCAAAGGACTCATCCAGGTGAAATTGAAGTGCCGGCATATAGCGCAGATTGATCTCTTGTGCAAGAGCCCGTTTCATATACCCGGACGCATCCCGAAATCCCGCAGCGACCGACTCTCTGTTCTTATCACCCGAAGGCGCAGTGTAATATATCTTGGCGGTCTTTAAATCCGAAGACACCTTGACGGCGGAAAGGGTGGTCAGCGCCAGCCGCGGATCCTTGATATCCTTGCGCAGGATATCCGAAAGCACCCGTAGAATGAGCCCTCCGACTCGATCCGATCTTGAAAACGGCCTCATAGGCTCATGATCTCCATCTCCGAATCGGTAATCTCGGCCAGGCCCAGATCCTCCGCCATGTTGAGCACCTTGTCGAGCTTGGAATTGATGACTGCCCGATCGTTGCCGACCATGGCAAAACCGACCTCGGCCTTCTGGTAGATATCGTTGGCTCCGACTTCGGCAACCGATATATTGAAGTGGTTCTGCATCCGGCTGATAATCGATTTGACAACCCGGCGTTTCCCTTTCAAGGAATGACAGTCATGAAGCCGAAAGGTGATGATTCCAATACCGACGACCATAATGAATTTGGCAAGCGGCAAGAGGTGAGCGCGCGCTTCCCCTTGCCGCTTCCCGCTTACCCCTTACCCAGTTCGGGCCGGATTTCTTCCAGATAATAGCACTCGAGCACATCGCCGACTTTGATGTCGTTGAAATTATCGACCCCGATGCCGCATTCATAACCGCTTTGAACTTCCTTCGCATCGTCCTTGAATCGCCTCAGAGAACCGATCTTTCCCTCGTAACTGACGACACCGTCTCTGAGCACCCGCACCGGTTGCCCCCGTTCGATCTTGCCATCGGTGACGTAGCTTCCCGCAATGGTCCCCACTTTGGGAATGTGAAATACTTCTCTGACTTCGGCCCGACCGAGGATCTTCTCTTCGAAGGAGGACGACATCATGCCCAGAATTGCGGCCTGGACGTCCTTGATGGCCTCGTAAATCACGTTGTAAAACCGCATGTCCACATGTTCTTCGTTCGCCATCTCGGTCACCTTGGGAGTGGGCCGGACGTTGAATCCGATCACTGTCGCATTGGAGACGGCTGCCAGCGATACGTCGGATTCTGAAATCGTTCCGGTTGCGGCATGGATCACATTGATTTTGACTTCCTGGTTGGACAGTTTTGTCAGCGAGTCTCTGAGCGCCTCGATCGATCCGTTGACATCGGCCTTGAGGATCAGGTTGAGATCTTTCGTTTCACCGACACGCAGGCTTTCATAGAGCCCATCCAGACTCAAACGGCTGGTTTTAGCCAGATCCTTCGAGCGCTGTTTCTGGATGCGGTGCATGCTGACCTGCTTGGCGCTTTTTTCATCTTCAAGAGAGACCAGCTCGTCTCCGGCCATCGGTACTCCCGACAACCCGATGACTGCGACCGGTATCGACGGGCCGGCCGTTTCTACGGCTTCGCCCAGGTCGTTCAGCATGGCACGGACTTTCCCGTAATGCACTCCGCAGACGACCGCATCTCCGGTCCGGAGGGTCCCTTCCCGCACCAGAACGGTTGCAACCGGCCCGCGGCCAGCATCCAGTTTGGCTTCGACCACATGCCCGTAGGCGAGCTTGTCGGGATTTGCCTTGAGCTCCAGGATCTCCGCCTGGAGAAGAATCATTTCGAGCAGATCGTTGAGCCCTTCGTGCGTTTTCGCCGAAACCTTCACAATGATGGTGTCCCCGCCCCAGCCCTCGGGGACAAGCCCCTGCTCGGACAGTTCCCTCTGTACGCGATCTGGGTCCGCATTGGCCTTGTCGATCTTGTTGACCGCAACCAGGATCGGAACCCCTGCAGCCCTCGCATGGTTGATCGCCTCGATCGTCTGGGGCATGACTCCGTCGTCGGCCGCCACGACCAGCACCACGAGATCGGTCACCTTGGCGCCGCGGGACCGCATGGCGGTAAAAGCCTCATGTCCCGGGGTATCCAGAAAAACGATCTGGCCCTTCTCGGTCGTGACGTTGTAGGCGCCGATGTGCTGGGTGATTCCCCCGGCTTCGCCTTCGGTCACTCTGGATTTCCGGATGACATCCAGCAGGGAGGTTTTCCCATGATCGACGTGTCCCATGATGGTAACCACCGGCGGCCGGTAGGTCAGTTTTTCGGGATCGTCCTGAGAAACCTTCATCAACGCCTCTTCCTCAAAGGCCGCTCTCTCCAATTCATAGTCGAATTCGGTAGCGACCAGTTGGGCGGTTTCAAAATCGATGGTCTGATTGACACCCACCATCACCCCCATCGACATCAGTTTGGCGATCATTTCATTTGCTTTGATCCCCATCCGTTTGGCCAGGTCCGCCAAAACGATGGTATCGTCGATCTTTACCCGGCGCTTGATCGCCTTGGGAATGGTGATTTGCGGCTTCAAGGCCCGGATCGCTCCCGCCTTCGCGGATTTGCGGCCGCCCTTTCTCCCGCGTCTGGGGATATCGGCATACAGGTCCTCCCCCTCGATCACCTCTTTGTGACGGAAAGAGATCTTCTTCTTGAAAAACTTGGAGTCCTGGACCTCCTCTTCTTTTTTCTTCCGTTTTTTTCTTTTCTCTTTTCCCTTCGCTTCTTCATCCGTTGGCGGAAGCTCGGCCGGGGGGACCTCCGGAATCGTAAGCTTTTCAGCCTTTGGGGCTTCCCTTTGGACTTCGACCGGCTTGGCGACCGCCGCCTCAGGCTCGATTTTCGGTTTTACCGGCAGCTTGATGATCTTTGCGGGGGTTTCTCTTTTTTCTTTTTTCTTCCTGGCAGTTTTCGCCGCAGGCTCCTCCGGCTTCTCCGGTTCCGATACGGGAGCCTCTTCGATTCTTTCCTCGCCTGGCGGCGGAGCGGAAGCTTCGGTGAGCGCTTCTTCTTTCGAAAATTCGGGTTCGGCGGCTTCCGCGGTTTCCTCGGAAACGGCTTCGACTTCCATCTCTTCTTCGGGCGCAGTCTCTTCCGGCTCTTCGAGAGCGGTTTCTTCCTGAATCGATGGGGTGTCGGCCTTCGCTTCGAGTTCGACCGGTTCCTCCACCTGTTCGGGCTCTACCTGTTTCCGTCGCCTTCGAATGATCGTCGGCCGGATACGCGTCTCTTCAACCAACCCGGACGGTTTGCCGAAAAGACCGCTTTTTATTCTACCGACATCATCATCTTCCAAGGCGCTCATGTGGCTTTTGACATCGATATTCATCGCCATGATTTTATCGAGAAGCTCCTTGTTCTGCATATTCAATTCTCTGGCAAGCTCATATACTCTGATCTTGGCCATTCTTCCCCCTTACATTCAGGTAAAACCTATTGTTCACTGATATTTTCAGACGATGACGGCTTCTGTTCCGCAGCGGGTCGGGCCGGCTCTTCGACCGAAGCGTTTGAATCTTCAGCAGCCATGTCTTCGCTGCCGTACTCCGATTCCGCAGCCTCTTCGGTGGAAGCTTCGGGTGAAGGCGGTTCATGCGCGCCTTCTGCAGCCGGATCTTTGATCTCATCCGTATCTGCCGAATCTGCGAATTCCTTCTCTTCCGCTTCTTCTGCTTGGGAGGAAGCTTCCTCCATCGATTTCTCGGCTGCAAGGATCAGCGTTTCGGCCTGCTCGGGGGTCATGCCGCGAACTTGCGCCAGATCTTCGGCAGTGGCCTTGGCGAGTTCTTCGGCGGAATAAAACCCGTGCTCATACAATGCATCGGCGAGGCTGATGGCCACGCCTGGAAGCTGGACGAGTGAATTGTATCCGGATTTCATGGCCTCGCTGTACCGGGTTTCACTTTTCACATCGAGATGCCACCCGGTCAGTTTGGAAGCGAGCCGAACGTTTTGCCCCCTCTTTCCGATGGCTACGGAGAGGAATTCATCGGGGACGATCACCTCCATCGACTTGTCTTCCTCATCGATGATCACTCTGGAAATTTCAGCGGGTGCCAATGCGTTGCAGACGTATCTGGCCGCGTCCGCATGCCAGGGAATGATATCGATTTTCTCTCCCCGAAGTTCCTGGACGACATTCTGCACGCGGCTTCCCTTCATCCCGACACACGCACCAACCGGATCGATATCCGGGTCTGTAGAAGCGACGGCAAACTTCGAGCGGCTCCCGGGCTCCCGGGCCGCTCCCATGATTTTAACGATTCCCTCACTGATTTCCGGAACTTCGGTCTTGAAAAGATTGATGAGAAAATCCGTATGGCTTCGCGACAGGATGACCTGAGGCCCCCGGGTATCGTGCAGCACCTCGAGGATAAGGGCACGGATCCGGTCGCCCCGCCGATAAGCCTCTTTCGGTACCTGTTCACGAACAGGCAAAATCCCTTCGGTCTGACCCAGGTTGACGATAATATCGCCCCGGTCGATCCGCTGGCAGATGCCGTTGATGATCTCTCCTTTACGGCCGATGAAGCTGGAGAACACCGCATCTTTCTCGGCATCCTTCATTTTTTGTATAATCACTTGTTTGGCAGACTGGGCGGCAATCCGGCCGAAGGTGGCCGTATCCATTTTTGTGCCGATGCTGTCTCCGACCTCGCATTCAGGATCCAGCTTCAATGCCTGCGGCAAGGTGATCTGGAGGTCCGGCTCGGTGATCTCTTCGACGACCTCTTTGAACTGGAAGACCTCGATTTCGCCGCTTGCATCGCTGTATTGAACCTCGATATCGATCTTGCTCCCGTACTTCTTTCTGGCCGCAGACCGGAGCGCCTCCTCAAGGGCTTTGATGAGTATTTGCCGGTCGATGCCTCTGTCCCGGCTGACCTGATCGACAACACGTTTAATGTCTGCTATAAACATGGACTCTCTCCACTGTAGTTATTGAGCCGCGCTTTATGGATTTCCTCTAACGGAATGTCCACCGTTTTGTTGTCCACCTGCAGTCTGACACACCCCTGGACAACCCCCAGAATGATGCCGGTAAAGTTTTTCCGTCCATCGAGCAAATGCAGCGTCCGTATCTTTGCCTTGCACCCCCGGAATCGCTCGAAATCGCTCTCTTTCCCCAGGGGCCGGTCAGACCCGGGCGACGATACCTCCAGATTGTAGGGGCCGATCTCGTCAAGATAGACATCGAGCAGATCTCCCATTTGCCGGCTGATCTCCGCACAATCGCTCAACATCACCCCTCCCGGCTTGTCGATGTATAACCGCAGGATTCTTCCGCCTGCCTCCCGCTGATACTCGATATGGACCAACTCGACCTCCTGATCCCGGCACAACGGTTCGGCGAGTTGGGCCACGCGCGCTGCGATTTCAGCATCCGAGACCCGGGGTCGCTTCTCTTCCCTGGCCGGTTTTTTCTCCGCAGCTTTTGTTTTATCTGCCAGCTTGTATTTCTGGTTTCTGCAGCCGCTAAGTTTCATCAGCAAAGGACGCTTGTTGGTTGGCATCCTCATCTGGCTGGTACTCTCAACCATTCTATATTTTGGATTCTCGACATTCCATAAAAATCATTCGGGGAACACCGCTAATCTGATTCTGGCAATGGTAATCAGTTTACTGCTGGCTGCTCTGCTGAATGCGCTGGCGATCCATAAAGATCGTGTTCCTTACAACCTCTTCCTGCTGCCCAGCCAGGAGATCACCATTGAGATTGAACCAAGCGAAATGTCACGCCAAATGGAATTGACCGGCTTTTTTAACGGACTGGCTCCGGTCAGTTATGATTCTCTGGAATTACAAGGGCATTGGACCAGGGTGGATGCAAGCACTCTGCGCTACAGCGGCAAGGATCCTGCCACTCTGGTTTATTCGGGTTGGATGGTGGAAGATCATTTCATCGAATTCCTGAAACAACCGCAGGCAGGTGAACTTATCATTCATTGGAATGATGCCATACAGTATGCCGATCTGACCAGTGCCACTCCATACAAGATTCGTCTGGATTATCCTTTCCCGATCGCACAGCGCAGCAAAGACTCGGTGGTGATCCTGACCTTCCTTTCTACTTTTATCATTTTGTTTCCCATTGTCCGGATACTGCTGAATAAGATCATGGGTGAGCGTACTTTACTTGATCTCGAACACTGGATGGATGAGACTGACCCCAATGTGAAAAGATTTACCACTATCATTTCAATTCTATGTCTCTTCGCCTCCATTCTACTGGTTGTTTCACCCCTGTTGAATAAGGATGAACAAACTGCAAATATCGCAGCCACTGCAACGGCAGATTCTCCCAATGTTTTCATCATCATCATGGATGCCCTGACCGCCGAAGATATGTCCCTTTTCGGATACCAACTCGCTACCACCCCCAGGCTAAATGAAATAACCAGCACCTGGACCGTGTACAGCAATGCCCAATCCCCTTCCATTTGTTCTATTGGGGTTTATCCGTCCCTGGTTAGCGGGCATTATCCTTATATCATGCGCCCGTTTGCCAATTACGGCAATCTTATCCGCACTTCTGATGTCTGGGTGGATCTATTTCAAATACTCTCCCATGCTGGCTATACCACCTACTGGAATGGTTATCTTTCTCCCGGTTTCTACCATACCGGCAGCGGAGTGGATGAAACCTTTGCGTCCTCCTCCCCGGTCATCTTATTGAACACCTGGTTTCAAGCCAAGGCTTTCAGTAAAACCTACTTTCCTTATGTGCCATTATCCTACCAACAACCCGCAGATTATGCTTCCATCCAGTCGGCAGACGACCGCCTCTCGCAAACCATGCAGCTTTTCGCACAGCATGCTTTCCAATCCCCGTTCTTTATGTATTTTCACTATGATGGGGTGCATGTTCTGCCCGGCATCGAGTGGATCTACCCGGCGGGCTCTTCTATGGGTGCTTTTCTATCTGTTGATGAGGGAAATTCAGATTTGGATAAAGTGCAGTTGCGCCTTCGTTATGATGAGACCATTCGCGATCAGGATCTGCAGATCAGCAAATTCATAGAAGAGCTAAAAAAGCAAGGACTATAT
>QZKK01000211.1 GCA_003599475.1 Desulfobacteraceae bacterium | reverse complement strand
GGCAATGAACCAGAAATTAGACCTGCTTAACCAGAAACGCCAGGCGGCGGAGGCGGGTGGCGGCCCCAAGGCTGTACAGTCACAGCACGAGAAAGGGAAAATGTCCGCGCGGGAGCGCGTGGCAGCGTTCTTCGACCCTGGCACCTTCGAGGAAATGGGCGCCATGGTCACTCACCGCTGCAACGACTTCGGCCTGGAGGACAAGCGCTATCTCGGCGACTCCGTGGTCACCGGCTACGGCAAGGTGAATGGCCGGACGGTATTTATCTTCGCCCAGGACTTCACCGTTCTCGGGGGCTCGCTGTCCAAGGTGGCCTCGGAGAAGATCTGCAAGGCCATGGACCTGGCGGCTAGCAGCGGCGCCCCCATAGTGGGCCTGCTGGACTCGGGCGGCGCTCGCATCCAGGAAGGCGTTGATTCCCTGCAAGGCTACGGCGATATCTTCACCCGGAACATCCTCTATTCCGGCGTGGTCCCGCAGATATCCGTGATCATGGGCCCCTGCGCCGGAGGCGCGGTGTATTCCCCGGCCCTCACAGACTTTATCTTTATGGTGAAGGGGATGGGCCAGATGTATATCACCGGCCCGAACGTCATCAAGGCAGTGACCGGCGAGGAGGTCAGCCTGGAGCAGTTGGGCGGCGCCATGACCCATGCCAGCAAGAGCGGCAACGCCCATTTCGTGGCTGATAACGAGCAGGAATGCCTGGACATGGTGAAGCGACTGCTGAGCTTCCTGCCCGGCAACAACATGGATGACCCGCCGGTTGTGCCGTCCAACGACCCGCCGGACCGGCGCGACGAGGCGATGACTACAATTGTCCCGCCTGAGCCGTCAAAATCGTATGACATGAAGAAGGTCATTGCGCAGGTGGTGGACGGAGCCGACTTCCTGGAGGTACACAAGCATTTTGCGAAGAACCTGATAACCGGCTTCGCGCGGATGAACGGGCAGCCGGTGGGCATCATCGCCCAGCAGCCCCAGTTCCTGGCGGGGTCCATCGACGTGGACGCCTCGGACAAGGGGGCGAGGTTCGTGCGCACCTGCGATTGCTACAACGTGCCTTTGATAACGTTCGCCGATGTTCCGGGCTACATGCCTGGAACTGAGCAAGAATATCGCGGCATCATACGGCACGGCGCCAAGTTCCTGTACGCTTACTGCGAGGCCACTGTGCCGAAGGTGTGCGTCATTACCCGGAAGGCCTATGGAGGCGCGTTCATCGTCATGAGCAGCAAGTCGCTGCGCGGCGATATTAACTACGGCTGGCCTACCGCCGAGATAGCGGTGATGGGGCCTGACGGCGCGGTGGACGTGGTATTCCGCGATGCCATTAAGAACGCCGCCAATCCCCAGGAAGCCCGCCAGAAAACCGGTAAAAAGGCCCACCAGCATCACGATGGAGGCGGATCGTGCGCCGATGTAATAGATTTGCTGGATGATCAGGGGAAATTGCTTGGGCCGGAAAATAAGAAGGAAAGACTTCAGCAAAAAGATCGAAACCGCGCCCAGCTCGTTGACCCAGCCGAGCGCCGCTCCGCCCATCCGGTTGATCGGAATGAGAACGGGCTTAATCGGTTCCAATTGGGGGCTCATCGTTTCCTCATTAACTTATTAGAGGTTTCGGGTTTCTGGTTTCAGTGTTCAGGATCGTTGCACGTTGAAATCGTTGAAACCGTTGCACGTTGAAACCCCGGTTTGACCGAAAAAACTTTCCTCGATCGGCTAAGATTGATTTAATTCCTTCATTCGATGTCGGATGTTGGATGTTCGACGTGTTCTGTGTTCGACGCTCATCTCTTAAACTCTATCTTCCGCCTTTGCCTCGAATCAGGGCTTCCGGATGCCGTTCGAGATATTCCGCCCAGATACGGATCGCCCGGGCAGCAGCGGAAAGCTCCTTGAGCAGGCTGCTGATCTGGTAGTTTGAAACCGAATCTTCCCCGGTCAATTTACCGATATTGGCAAGTGCATCTCTGCCGACGGTGATCGCCGGCCGGGCGGCATCGGCTGTCTTTTTGAGCGACTCGGCCATCTCACTGATGCTTACGATCATCTCATGCTGGATCCCGCTCTCCAGGGTAAAGGTTTCGCGGAGCTTCTCCATGGCAAGCCCGGCTTCCCGAAGCGCGATGACTGCCTCCGATGAAATGGGTTCGATCCGACCCTCCATGGACGAAACCAGGGACTGGGCCCCCTTGAGGGTATCGGATGCTTCCAGGGCGAGAGTGCCGGTTCGCTGATCCAGGTTTTTTACCAGGAGCCGGGCGTCCTGGATAGTCTGATTCAGATTCTTGATGCTTTCGAATACTTCCGGAGAATTGATCATTCGATCGATACCGGTCAAGGCGGACGATATCTTTTTTACCATCTCTTCGATCGGAATGCTTTCAACGGTTCGGGTGATCCTTTCGAATGTCGAAGGGATGGTCGGTATCTCCGGGTATCTGCTGCCGCCGACCAGGCGGGGCTTTTCATCGGGGAAAAAACCGACCTCGATCTGCAGCAAACCTGTCACCAGACTCTGCATATCCAGTTTTGCACGAAGCCCGTGATCGATCAAGCGCTCAAGCTCCCGCTCGGCATCGACTTCGAACTCCTCTTCGGTATCGACTGCGTCCGGATTGATTTCAACCAGTACGGGGATCCGCAACACCAGGTCCCTCGGATCGGCTTTAATGGATATGCTTTTTACGCGTCCGACATTGACCCCGCGGAACATCACCGGGGAACCGATGCTCAGGCCCTTGACCGAACCTTCAAAATACATCACAAAAATGGGACGCTCGGAAAAAATCCAACCGCTGCCGAAAACGATCACCGCGATCACAGCCAGCATCGCAGCACCGACGACAAAGGCTCCGATGGCTGTCTTATTTGCCTGTCTGCTCATCTTTTTCCGATTTGAGGAGATCGACGAGAAATCGATCCCGTTTTTCGACAATCTCCCGGATATCTCTTTTCTTCCAGTCGAAAAAACCCCGGCCGGACTTTACCCCCAGCTCGGAGGATTCGACTTTCTCCTTTAGAACCGCTGCCGGTTCGGTCGCGTTGCACAGCGATCTGCACAGATAACTCTGTATGGCATAGACCATATCGAGCCCGACGGCATCCTGATGCGTCAGCACGCCGTAAGCCGGAAGGCGCCTGCCGAATCCATAGCTGGCTGCCACATCCACATCTCCTGCTGTCGCGATCCCCTCTTCTACGATATGGATGCCTTCCCGGATCAGGGCATGAAACAACCGGTTTCCCAACTGCCCGGGGGTGTCCTTCAGAACCGCTACCGGCTTTTTACCGGCTGTTTTCAGCAGCGTCAACAGCACATCGACCGTATCTGGCGAAGTATTCTCCCCTTTTACCACCTCTACCAGCGGCATCAGATGGGGAGGATTCCAGAAGTGAGTGACCGCGAAACGGCCTGGGTGCTTCAGTGAAGACGCCAGCCGAGTGGCGGGAAGGCCTGAGGTGTTTGAAGTCAGCAGGGCATCGACCGGGCAGAGGGGTTCGATCCGGGAAAAAAGCGCCTGCTTGATCGAAAGATCCTCG
The DNA here is from genome assembly GCA_003599475.1 of Desulfobacteraceae bacterium. Next base: position 7,035 of record QZKK01000211.1, on the reverse strand, counting down.
ACGATCGATTCGATTACCAGATCGGCCGTAGGAAGCACCGGCTCCGGTTGGTAAGTTCCCGAAATCCGGCTAAAAACCGATTCCTGGAATTCTTCGGTGATGATCCCTTCAGCGGCAAGAAGCCCAGCCCCCCTTCTTACCGCCGCCATCCCCTTTTCCATGCTTTCCGGACTGCGGCCGCAGAGGGTTACGTTCAACCCCGCCGAGGCAAGGGTATAGGCAATCCCCGGGCCCATCTGTCCGGTACCGATCACAACCGCCTGTCTGAGGGTCTTCGGTTTCATCTTTCATGCTCCTGTATCGAACCGTATCCCATTAAAACAGATATAAGCAGCGATGCAAAGATTTTACATGTTGACCCCTCTTTAAGTCAAATCTTTGAAAAAGGCAATTCTTACAGTTGCCATCGCGTATGTTGAAGACCGCTTTTCAGAATCTTGCCTTCAGCATCATACGATTATGGTCTTTTCGTCATACGGATCTTATATTGAGAGAAAGGATGCATCCGGTACAGACGGCTCGACCGGCTGCGCACAACCGAAGCGTGTTTCGATAAAGGACCCCGCCGCCTCCGAAGGAACCCGACCCCGGGGGCCCGGCTGAAAGATGGAAAGAAGCTGAAAAGATGCGGAGCGATAGAGGGGAGAAATCATGCCAGAGCACGAGGTAACAGTCCAATGGGAACGCAGGGATCAGGCTTTCACCGATAATCGTTACAGCAGAGGCCACCGCTGGATATTCGATGGCGGCGTGACGATTCCGGCTTCCTCATCTCCGCATGTTGTTCCAATGCCATACTCAAACCCCGACGCTGTCGACCCTGAAGAGGCATTCGTTGTTTCTCTTTCGAGCTGTCACATGCTCTGGTTTCTCTCCATTGCATCCAAGAGGGGGTTCTGCGTTGACCGCTATGCAGATGAGGCGGTCGGCATCATGGAGAAAGATCGATCCGGCAGGCTGGCAATGACGCAAGTCACGCTTCGGCCAAAGGCGGTATTTTCGGGAAATCCGATTCCGTCTCCGGCAGAAGTTCAGACCATGCATGATGAAGCGCATGAGAATTGCTATATCGCAAATTCGGTCAAAACCGAGGTCCGGTGTGAGCCGGTCTATCCGGCCTAACCGGATATAACGTACCAAGAAATAAAGGGGGAAAAAATTATATGAATGATTTGGCTATTCTCCTGGAAAATCGTCCGGGTGCTTTAGCGGAGATGGGTGAAGCTTTGGGCCGAGCCGGCGTGAGCATCGAAGGCGGAGGGGCTTGGGTTGCAGGCGGTGAAGGCATCGCCCACTTCCTTGTCCGGGACGGAGCCGCAGCCCGCAGGGCGCTTGAAGCGGCAGGCATCCGCGTTGTCGAAGAAAGGGAAGTGATCGTGCTGCGCCTGAAGCAGGATGTTCCCGGTCAGCTCGGGTTGGTCTCGCGCCGCATGGCCGAGGCCGGGGTAAATATAGAAGTCTTATACAGCGACCACGACAACCAACTGATCCTTGTCGTCGATAACCCCCTACGTGGCAGGGCAGTCGCTGAAACTTGGATGGGAAAAATCAATCTTGAGGAAGCCTGATTGGCTGAGGACAATATGGTGAAGCTTGTTTTGACCCCTTCAGAATACCTGCTGCTCATCCGCGGCACGCACTGGGAAAAGGATCTTTCCCCGAAAGAAATTCAGAAATTCATGAGTCAGGCCTGACCATACTCCGGCGACTTTTACCATCCTGAATTTCCCCGTGAGAAATATCGAGGCGGCAGTGGAGGAGTTAGGCAAGCGAAAAGTACGTTTCGAGATATACAAGAAAGGGGATCTGAAAATGGATGAAAAAGGAATATTCCGCGGCGGGTCAAAAGATCGCATGGTTCAAGGACCCGGCGGGCAACTTTCTTTCTGTGCTCGAAGAGCATTAATTTGAATAACTTCAGGAGGTGCAGCATGGCAAATCCTTTTGTGCACGTCGAGTTGGAGACAAAAGATCTGGAAAAATCAAAGAAGTTCTACCGCAGCATGTTCGACTGGAAGCTGGAAGAGATCTCGGGCATGGACTACACGATGATCGATGTCGGCGAAGGAACGGGCGGAGGGATGATGAAAAAGCCGGATCCCGGAATTCCGGACATTTGGCTTCCCTATATCCTGGTGGATGATGTTGCCGCTTCGACAAAAAAAGCGAAGTCCCTGGGAGCCACAGTTGCCAAAGATGTCACCGAGGTTCCGGACATGGGGTATTTCAGCGTGATCATCGATCCGACCGGCGCGGCTTTCGGACTCTGGCAGGCTAAAAGCGGCAAGTAAGGTGGGCTGATCAGGGGCGGAGGCAAAGAGGGAGCCGCCTGTTCTGCTTAGCCGCCCCGAAGAAAGGAGACAACAGCGATGACGAAGCACAGAACTGGGACACGTGAAGAATGGCTCGCAGCGCGGCTCGAGCTACTCAAGGCCGAGAAGGAGCACACGCGGCGCAGCGACGAGCTGGCGCGGCAGCGGCAGGAGCTGCCCTGGGTCCGAATCGACAAGGCGTACCGCTTCGAAACCGATGAAGGGAGCGCCTCGCTGGCAGACCTCTTCCGAGGGCGCTCGCAGCTCCTCGTCTACCACTTCATGTTCGGACCCGACTACACTGCGGGCTGTCCGGCCTGCTCGGCGATCGCGGACGGCTTCAACGGGTTCGCCGTCCACCTGGCCAACCACGACGTGATGCTCTGGGCGGTGTCGCGGGCTCAGCTCGCGAAGCTGCGGGCATACAAGCAGCGAATGAGGTGGACTTTTCCATGGGCGTCTTCGTTCGGCGGCGACTTCAACTTCGACTTCAGCGTCGGGTTCACCGAGGAGCAACAGCGCAAGGGCATCGAATACAACTACAGGCGCGAGGGGTCTTTCGCCGAGATACCCTCGCGCTCGACAACCGACGGACCTGATCCGTTCGCTGCCATGAGCGGAACCGACGTGGCCACCTATACGCGCGAGAGGCCGGGCATGAGCGCATTCGCGCTTGAGGACGGCATCGTCTATCACACCTATTCCGCCTACGCGCGCGGGCTGGATGGCCTCTGGGGCATGTACCAGTGGCTCGACCGCGCCCCCAAGGGGCGCAACGAGACTGGCCTCTGGTTCCGCCGCCATGACGAGTACGACAAGCGCTGAGCGAGGTCGTCATGGCTTCAGAGAGAGCTTCCCGGAAAGCATTTCTTGGCGTCTCGGCGCTGCACTTCGCCGCCAGCGCGGCGGTGACAATCGTCTGGTGCGCGTCCATGTCGGCGATGGGCGGGATGCCGATGCCCGGCGGCTGGAAGATGTCGATGGCGTGGATGCGGATGCCCGGACAGACGTGGTCCGGCGCCGCCACGTCGTTCCTCGGCATGTGGGCCGTAATGATGGTGGCGATGATGCTGCCATCCTTGGTCCCCATGCTGTGGCGATACCGCCAGGCTGTCGGCAGGAGAGACGAGTCGCGCCTGGGTCGGCTGACCGCGCTGGTGGGCGTGGGGTACTTTTTCGTGTGGATCGCGTTCGGAATGGCCGCCTTTCCGCTGGGCGTCGCGCTGGCGGCGGTCGTGATGCAGTTTCCGGAGATAGCACGCGCCGTTCCGATAGCGGTCGGTGCGGTCGTCCTGATTGCCGGCGCGCTCCAGTTCACCGCGTGGAAGGCACATCACCTTGCCTGCTGCCGGGAGGCACCCGGGCGCGGCCGTACTTTGCCGGCAGACGCCGGCACGGCCTGGCGGCACGGCCTGTATCTCGGCCTCCACTGCAGCCACTGCTGTGCCAATCTAATGGCGATCCTCCTGGTCATCGGTGTCATGGACCTTCGCGCAATGACTGTCGTAGCGGCAGCAATCGCCGTCGAACGTCTCGCACCGGCCGGTGAGCACGTCGCGCGAGCCATCGGAGCCGTCGTCGCCGGGACCGGGTTGTTCCTGATCACGCGAGCAGCCGGGCTCGGATGATGAATCCGCATCCACTCGACAGGAGTAACGTAGCGGAGAGGCGACGTCCCTGGCTTCGGATCGGGCTGGTGCCATGACCGGAACAGTGGACCACGGGATCTCGATCCGAAAATGAATGCAAAGGATAACCAACATGGCATACAATCTTGTAACTGCCAAACCCAAACCCGACCGCTTGGAGGATCTATTGAAGAATCTGCGCAGGAATGCGTACGTATCGATGCGTCCTTTCGGAAAAACAATGACCTTTTCGCTGAAGAACGCGCGGCTGCGAAGCGATGGCTACGCCGCATGGGAAGAGGAAGACTACTGCTCGCCTCCACTGGCACAGGAAAGAGCGGCCGCATTGGATGAATTCTTCGATGAGCTGGAGGTCACGCCCGTTCAACAGGGCGCAGGCTGGGAAAAAATTCAGGGTCTTCCAAGACTTTTTCCTGAACTGACAATCGGACCATAAATCGACAGGATAGAGCGAAAAGAAGACAAAAAAATCCTGTTAATCCTGTAAATCCTGTCTAAATTAATGAAGTTTCATAAGGAGGCATTCAATGCCAAAAGCGATTCCCGAAGGATTTCGCAGCGTCACACCGATGTTCATGTTCAAAGACGCACGTAAGGCAATCGAGTTCTACAAGAAGGCCTTTGGCGCAACGGAGCGGTTTGCCATGCCGGGGCCGGACGGCAAAGGAGTGATGCACGCCGAGCTTTTGATCGGCGATTCGATTATCATGATGGGGGAAGAAAATCCGAACGAGCCCTGCAAAAGCGCGGAAACCATGGGGGGCTCCCCCGTCAGCTTCTACATTTACCTCGAAAACGTAGACGAAGCCTTCCCGAAAGCCCTGAAGGCAGGGGCCGAGGCCCGCATGCCTGTCCAGGACATGTTCTGGGGGGACCGGGTCGGCACGGTGCAGGACCCCTTCGGATACAGATGGAGCCTCGCCACGCATACAAAGGACCTGACACCGCAGGAGATCCAGAAGGGCGCTGAGGCCGCTTTCGCCCAGATGGCGAAAAAGTAGGGAGGCTCCAGAGGCCACGTTCTCTTCTGCAAACCTTGGGTTCATCAGGCAGCCCGCGGAAATCAGTTGTTTTTTTGACGGTGCGACGGCTCCGCGGGCAATCCGGCTGGTCTACTTGGGCAGGTCCAGTAGATATCGCCGGCTGGAGACGGCGTCTTCGAGCGGCTGTTCCGAGGGGGCGTTTTCAAAGAGCAGATCGCCGGAATATCCCATCTTTTTCAGCTGCATCAGGATGTTTCTAAAATCGACGTAACCGTCTTCGATCCGCGGGGTCACTCCTTCGGCCTTTTTTTGCTTGATGTGAACGGAGGAAAGCGATTCAGGCTTGACGAAATTCCAGAAATCGACAGGCGATTCGATCTGGTCGCCATTGTTATTGTAGAGGTTTGCCTCGTCGTAGGCCAGGCTCACCCCCGCTTGAACCGCGAGTTTCAGTGTCAGCGTGGCGGCAAGCTTTGCATTCTCCACGCACAGGCAAACGGGCAGTTCGGGCGCAAGACCCAGGTACCGTTCGAGGTTGGCGACGGCTGCCGCATCGACTGCCGGCCCTGAAAAATCCGGATCCACAAGACGCAGGCGGGCGTCCGCCGGCGACAGCAGATAGGCCGTCTTCTTTGCTCTGGCGATCCGCTCGCTGTCTGCTGCGGCATCGTGCGGGGCAGTCATCCAGGCGTGCGGTATGGCGTAGCTGAAGGTAATGTCGGAGCAGAGCGCGAAAAAACCGGCCACCCTGTGGAAAAGCTGACTGTCCTGGCTTGAATAAAGAGCCTCCGATGACTTCAGGCGGTCTCTGTTTTCGCAGATCCGCTTCCACTGCGCCCCGGTATACCGGGACATGGCCTCTTCGATCTCCTGGAGGAGCCTTCCGAAATCGAAGCTGCGGAATTCGGGGCTGTCCCGGAGCTCCATTAACCGGAAGCCTTGATCGCGAAATGATCCGGCCAGATCTTCGAATCGATCCCCCTTCTCCAGGCGTTTCGTCCAGATGTTGGTGACGATTCCGAGTTTTTGAAGCCCTGTTTTCAGCGGAATCACCATTCCTTGAAAATCTTTGCGGCGAGGTCGATATCTTCCGGGGAGAAGACAAACAGGCATTTTTCATCCGGTGAAGATACGGATCCGTAGACATAGTTGATGTTGATCCCTTCTTCACCGAATTTTGACGCCACTGCTGCCAGCTCGCCGGGTCTGTTTTCGAGCGCGATTGCGATTACCGGTATGATGTCGAACAGGTATTCGTTTTTTGAAAGCAAATCTACGGCCTTATCCGTATTGTCGACCAGGATCCGGATCAGTGCGAACGCCGCCGAATCTTTCCGCATGGAGTTATAGCTTGCTACCGAGGCGATCCTGTTGAGCGAGGTCCCCCTGGCTTCGAAAAGCTTCTGAACATAAGCGGATGCATCCTGGATGGTGAGCGCATCGATGTTGATGCCCGACTGCGAGAGCAAGCCCGAGAGCCGACCCAGCTCTCCCGGGATGTTCTTGAGGAAAAGGTTGATTTCGGTTCGAACCATCTTTTTCTCCTGTTTGTTCAATCCTTCTGCTTCCCGCCGTAGAGCTCCCTGATCCGCGCCCTGTCCGGGGAGCCGTCGGAAAGCACAGGGAAATCTTCGACAAACTGCACCTGCTGCGGCTTCTTGTATCCTGCGATCCGTTCGGCCAGAAACCGGATGAGCGACTCTTTTTTCAAATCGGCGCCCGGTTTCAAGCGGCATACCGCCTTGATCCCTTCCTTCCACTTGGGGTCGGGCACGCCGAAGACGACCGCATCCTGAACCGATGGATGTTCTCTTATCGCCCGCTCCACTTCTGCCGGGTATACGTTTTCTCCGCCCGGTTTGATCAGTTCTTTTTCGGCCTTTCGACCCTCATACCAGAGATACCCGTCGGTGTCAAAACGGCCGAGGTCTCCCGTATGATGCCAACCGCCGCGGAATGCGTAGGCTGTCTCCTGCGGTAGATTGAAATACTGTTTGAAGACAGGAGGGCCTTTCACCGCGATTTCCCCGATCTCTCCCGTCGACAAGAGCCTTCCCTTCTCGTCCACGAGGGCGACCTCGGTCAATGGAA
>QZKK01000014.1 GCA_003599475.1 Desulfobacteraceae bacterium | reverse complement strand
CCCATTTGATCATTCCTTTTTGGATTCGTTCGGAGGCTCCCCGGTCAGCAGGCGCGGTTAGGAGGATCAGATGCGAGAGCGTAGAGATTTTCGGTTCCTGGTTTCATTCTGTCTTTTAGGAATCCTCCTTTTTCCATCCTCCGGATGGGCAGAAGCCGCTCAGGAAGCCGTCCCTGCAGACGGCGGCCCCTGGTGGCTGTGGCCGCTTCTGCTTCTTGTGGTTACCTTTGTGATGGGCATTTTTGCGGTTTTAGGCGGTGTCGGCGGCGGCGTGCTCTTTGTGCCGATCATCAGCGGATTTTTCCCCTTCCATCTCGATTTTGTCCGCGGCACCGGACTTCTTGTGGCCTTATCCGGTGCGCTCGCCGCAGGACCGGGTCTTCTCAAGATGAATCTTGCCAGCCTGAGGCTGTCGATTCCGGTGGCTCTGATCGCCTCAACCTGCGCCATCGCAGGCGCCATGCTCGGGCTTGCCCTCCCCACCCATATCATCCAGATCAGCCTCGGTCTTACGATCATCGGCATCTGCATCCTGATGATTTCGGCCAGAAAATCGGCTCTTCCCGATGTCCGGCAGGCAGATCGCCTTTCTTCGGTGCTTCGGATATACGGCTGCTACCAGGAGGGGAGCACCGGTCAGTTGGTCGACTGGAAAATCCACCGGACTCCGCTCGGCCTTTCTCTTTTTATCATCATCGGGGTCATGGCGGGAATGTTCGGTCTGGGTGCCGGATGGGCAAACGTTCCGGTGCTCAACCTGATCATGGGGGCGCCGCTTAAGATCAGCGTGGCCACGAGCAAATTCCTGCTATCCATTACCGATACCTCGGCAGCCTGGATCTATCTGAACAGTGGCTGCGTGATTCCGATGATGGTCGTTCCTTCCATCGTAGGCATCATGCTGGGCTCATTTGTCGGAGTCCATCTGTTGAAAATCGCGAAACCGACTTTCATTCGATGGATGGTGATCGGCATTCTTGCTTTTGCCGGTATCCGGGCGCTCATGAAAGGTCTGGGGATTTGATCCAAATGACGTTCAGCCACTAAGACACGAAGGCACGAAGAAGGATTATGAAGTTAAACCCATTAAAAAAATTGGATGCCTTGGGGTCTTAGTGGCTTTGTGGCTAAGCCGGTTACCATTCATTGGCGGATCATCAGGAGAAAATCGATATGACCGAGAAGTCGGAGCCCGGATTGACGGCGACACCCGAGCAGATGCGCTATGCCCGCATTCTGGAGCCGGGAATGATCATCGGATTGCTTTCCCTTTTGGTCACCTTCTGCATCTATTCCTTTGGAATCCTGGATCCCTATGTGCCGCTTGAGAAAATTTCCCGATACTGGTCCATGAATGTCGATGACTATCTTCGAAATGCCGGAATCCCCAACGGCTGGGCCTGGCTCGGAATGATCGGCTACGGCGATTTCATCAACTTTATCGGCATTGCGATCCTGGGCGGGGTTACGATCCTCTGTTATCTCGCGATCATCCCGGTGCTGTTGAAAAACAGAGACAGGATCTACGCATTGCTCGCGCTGCTGGAAGTGATTATCCTGTCCTTAGCCGCAAGCGGGATGATCACTGTCGGACATTGAGTTTTCCGTCCCGGACAAACCCCCGCCGGACAGGAGGAGCCTCATGTTATTCGAGGAGAAAGTCAGGGATCGGATGATCCCCATCAAAAACTATTCCACCGTGCCCCTGGATGCCAGCTTGAAAGAGGCCGCACTTTCATTGCGGACATCCTATTGCCGGCTGGACGGCGGGATGTGCGCCGAAACGGGGCCTCGCACCATCCTGGTGCTGGATGAAAAGGGGCGCCTTGCCGGGATTTTGGATTTTCGTTCTTTCCTGAAAACACTGATTCCTGAAATCGCCGGAGGGCTAACCGCAAAACTTGAAGCACTGGGCGTCTCGATGGCGTTTGCGCAGGCCGATGCTTCCGAGTTCGACGAAGCCAGACTAGGGTTCAACGCCCGCGTCGTGAAAAACGCAGAAGTCAAAGTGCGTGATGTCATGCTCAGGATCAGGGGGACGATTCAGGCGGATTCAAGCCTGATGGAAGCGCTCAAAGAGATCTATCGAAATAAAATCACCGTACTTCCCGTATACGAGGGCGAAAAGCTGGTGGGGGTCCTCCGGGATACGGACCTTTTCCTTGCCGTTTCCGATATCCTGAACCGCACCCCGAGCACTTGCTGATCACGAGCCCCCGGGCGGTCCGAACAGAAGACCGGTTCGACGGTCTCGTCAGCCTCACGCATATCATGGTTTCTGCGCCCGCTGCACCTGTCCGTTTCCTCTCATTTTTCCAGGTATCCCGCACATCCATCTGCGGGCAGGATTCGCAGTAATCCCAACGTATTTCATTTCTTGATAATTTTTTATCCAGGGGTTATATAGGTTCCGTTGAAGTAAAGGCCATCATGTCAGGCCTCATGAGAGACCGGTGATTTAAAGAAGAAACCGCGTGAGCTCAACCGGTCGATTCCTTCCGCAGTCGGGGGGCTGCTTTGATTTCTTCGCGCAACAGGAGACGGTTCTCAATATCAAAAAAACCTCTGCAGACCTTGCTGCCGGCAGGGGCCGCTTTGAACGATCATCAAAATAACCGGGAACCGGGAGTACTTGCGCCAAAAGAGACCCTCTCGGAGAGGGCACAGAGGGCCCTGCAGGAACGGCCCAACATCAGCGTTCGAATCCGTATATTCTTCGGTCTTTTCCTCGTTTTTGTCCTGAGTGTCGCCGTCATCTTATTCTCTTTGACTCTGATCCGAGGAATTCGGGGCAAGATGATTTTCCTTGAAGCCGCCGATAATTTGCGATTCGAAATTCAAGGGGCTAGACGATTTGAAAAGAATTTCTTCCTCTATGGCACCAATTTGAACGATGCGTTGGAACATATCCAGGTGGCGCGAACCATGTTCGAAGAAAATGCCGATAATGTCAAAGACATTATCGGATCAGGATCCTACGAAGCCTTTATCGATCATCTGATCCGATATGAAGAACTTCTGCACAGCCTGATGAAAAAACTGGAATCAGAGGGGGTGGACTTTTCCGGAAAACGGATGGTCGAGGCGGATTTGCGTGGTCACGGCGCCGAGTTGAACGCCATCGCAAAGCGTCTGACCGACCGGGAGCGGAGTGCGATCGACCGGATCTTTACTCTATACGGCAGAACCCTAGTGATCTTCATCGTGATTTTCTTTCTCCTGATGATCTATCTCGCTTATTTTTTCACCCATCAGATACTGCATCCCTTGACGCGGTTTGTCGGGTATACGCAGCGGATTGCCCGGGGCGATCTGTCTCCCATCCTCCCGGCCCGGAGGTACAAGGATGAATTTTCCGATCTCGCTATGAGCTTTAACCGGATGCTGGACGAGTTGAAAAACCACCAGGAGCAGCTCCTGCAGTCACGGAAAATGGCCGCCATCGGAAATCTAACCGCCGGTATTGCCCATGAGCTGAACAACCCCCTGAATAATATTACGATTACAATCGAATCCCTGCAGGACGATCTGGAATCCATGCAACTTCAAAGCATCCGGAAATTACTGAAGGATATCGAGGTCCAGACGGAAAGGTGCAGCTCCACCGTAAAAAATCTGCTGGATTTCACTCGGATGGAAAAGCCAAGCTTTGTCCCCATATCCGTTCCGGAGCTTTTGAATGCTACGGTCCGGTTGATAAAAAACGAGATGGACACCCAAGGCATCGACCTCGCAATGGATGTTCCGGAAACCTTGCCGCAGATCCAGGGAGACTTTGTGCAACTGCAGCAAGTCTTTGTCAATCTGATGCTCAACAGCATCCAGGCCATGGAAGGAGGCGGAAGGCTTACACTTCTTGGCTGCAGCGTCGATGATGGTTCCGTGCGGGTCGACGTCATCGACACCGGAGTAGGGATTCCCGCCTCTCAGGTTTCTCAGATCTTCGATCCCTTTTATACGACCAAGGAGGTGGGGAAAGGCACCGGACTCGGGCTGACGGTGAGCTACAGCATCATCCAAAAGCATCGGGGCAGGATTTCGGTAAAAAGCGATGTAAACGTGGGGAGCACCTTCTCGGTTTTTCTACCGAGAATCAATTCAGAAAGATCGGGGGCGGAATGATCCGGAGCGCCGGGTCTCAAGGTCAGGACCCCCGCCCGGTCTTCGGGAGACTCCTTCGATAAAGCAGATACGAGAGGATCAAAAATGAATTTGTATTTGTTTCTACCAATCGCGGGAACCAGCGTATCTCTATTCCTCCTTTTGGGTATGGGGCTGCTGGTCGGTTTTCTATCCGGGCTGTTCGGCGTCGGAGGCGGGTTCTTGTTGACCCCGCTGCTGATCATGATCGGGATTCCTCCGACGGTGGCGGCGGCTTCGGACTCAAACCAGATCGTAGCGGCCTCCTCCTCCGGAATTCTGGCGCATTATCGGATGGGAAATGTAGACTTCAAGATGGGGAGTTTGCTTTTAATCGGCGGGATACTCGGCGGGGTGGTGGGTGTTCAGATCATCAAGATCCTGCGGGGAATGGGAAACGCGGACTTCTTGATCAACATCACCTATGTCGTGATGTTGGGGTTGATCGGTATCTATATGTTCCAGGAGAGCCTTACGGCCCTTAAGAGGGCCAAGAAACCTGCCGCCGTCGGTAAGGAATGGGACAAGAATAAAAAACCGTCCGTATACGCAGAGATCGTCTCGAGGCTTCCGCTGAAGATTGCTTTCGAAAAATCCGGCGTGGAGATATCCTGCCTGATGCCGCTTGGCCTGGGAATTCTGGTTGGGATACTGGCCGGCATCATGGGGGTGGGGGGTGGATTTATCATGGTCCCGATCATGGTCTACCTTCTTCGAATGCCGATGCACGTCGTCGTCGGCACCAGCCTCTTCCAGATCTATTTTACCTGCTTCAACGTGACCATCATGCAAGCTTACATGAACCATACGGTCGATTTCATTCTCGCTCTGGTTCTTCTCGTCGGATCCGCCGTCGGTGCCCAGATCGGAGCGAGGGCCGGCAAACGATTGAAGGCCGACCAACTGAAGATCCTGCTGGCATGCATCATTCTCGTGGTCATGATCAAGATGCTTGTCGGTCTTCTCGTAGATCCGAATATTCTGTTATCCTACAAGGGTGGGCACTAAATCATGGACAAGTCAAATCCGGCGACTTTCAGTAGATTAAAATGGGTTCTTACAGGAATCCTCTTCCAGCTCATCGTGAATGTTTGCCCTGTTCCTGCCGGGGAGGCAACGCCTTCTCCTTCCCTCGATCTTGAGCCGGTCCGGATAAACCAGGGGCTTTTTTATCAGGGCGGCAAGGTAATGGTGCAAGCCAGGATACCGGCAAGCTGTAATTCGGTGGTCGTTCGATGTATAGGCCCTCGCCAAAATATCGAACTGATGGAAAAAGGGCGGGTCATGGGCCTGTGGATGAATGTAAGGGAAATCCATCTGGAGCAGTTTCCGTCTATCTACCTTCTCTGGGCCGACCCGGCGGAATGTGAAATCGAATCCCCCGATATCAAGCGGGAGTATCTGATTGGATACGATATCCTGAAATCGATGTGGGTCGAGCAACAGCCCCATTCTTCAAACCCGGATAAATTCGACGACTTTCTCAAACTCAAAGAAGAGGATGGCCTCTATCGAATTCTTCCTACGTCTGTAGGGCACATCCGGGATGCGCAAAAAGGCGGTCGGGAGGTGGAGATCGCGCTCCCACTTGCGGCCAAGGCCGAGCCCGGCCGCTACACCGTAACGGTGATCGGTCTTGAAAACGGCCGGGCAGGCAGCATGCTGGAGGGTGCCTTCGAGATTTCCAAGTCGGGACTGCCCGCCCTGCTGTACGAGCTGGCCAATCAACATGGGCTCGAGTACGGGATTGCAGCCGCGATTTTGGCCACCCTCAGCGGACTGGCAATCGGGCTGGTTTTCAGCGGTAAAACGGGGCACTGAACCAGATCGGAGCCGGAACAGGCGATCAAAGGAAACCAATGGCGCTGTGGAAGCACATGCTTGCCAGGAAAAATCGCATCCGAGACTTGACGCAGCTCCGAGAAGTCTTTGATTCTTTTCAGAAACTTATCGAATACAACAATCGGGCACTGGAGTATATTGCCGATATCGGCGATAAGCTCAGCGGGGATTATCTCTTTGACCGGCAATACATCCGTACCGTCACGGAAAAGCTTGCAGAAACCGTTTACCGGATCGTTCAACTGCTCAATGTCATCTCCAGGAATCGACATGTGGATCTTTTCCGTGTGGTCGAAGATATCCGTAAGGCCGTCAATGATGAGCTGGAGGGGAAGGTCGTGGCCGGCAGCCGGCATTGGGTCGTACCGCTGGAGCAGGCAGACCGGAGGATTGCAGACCAGGTCGGGCTGAAGATGGCGACCCTCGGAGAGCTCAAAACGCGGCTTGGTGCCCCCGTGCCGGACGGGTTTATCATCTCTGCATTTGCCTGCGAGCGGTTTTTTGAAGAGAACCGCCTCCTGGATCGTCTGAACGCTCTCGTATCCGAGGCATCCTCTTCGACGGAAGAAAAACGGCATCGGGAACTATTCGATGAAGCCTGTAAAGCCATCCGTTCCGCCGCAATTCCCAAGATCCTGAAGCGGGAGGTCGAAAAGATCCTTGCCCGCTGGGAGAGACATCGACCCACGCCTCTTCGCCTGTCCCTGAGGAGCAGTGCACTGGACGAAGACGGCCGGTTCAGTTTTGCGGGGCAGTTTGCCAGTTGTATGAACGTTTCCCCCCAGAGGTTCTTCGAGGCCTATAAAGAAGTCGTCGCAAGCTTATTTTCCCCGCGAGTGTGGCACTATCGACGGGCGCATCAGATTTCCGGACGACCCCTCCAAATGGCTGTGGGGTGTATGCCGATGATCCCTGCACAGACTAGCGGCGTCCTCTACACCCGCCATCCGACCCGTCCCGGCGACCCCGTCATGCTCGTGTCTGCAGCACCGGGCTTTGGAAAAACGGTTGTAGAAGGGAGCGGAGCTGTGGATCAGTACGAAATCTCCAAAGACCCTTCCCAGCGGGTCCTATCCAGACGGATTGCCCGGAAAACAGCCATGTATGCGGCGCCGGCAGATCAAGAAGGGCTTGAAAGGAGATCGGTTGCAGAAGATAAGCAGTCGGAAGCCAGCCTTTCCGACGCTGCGGCCCTGGATTTGGCAAAATGGGGGTCTCAGATCGAAGTCTATTTCAGACATTACCAGGATATCGAATGGGTCCTGGACGACGAGGGAAGGCTTTTCATTCTACAGTCCAGGCCCTTATCCATCACTTTGCAGGATAAAACCAGGCGGTCGGATCTGGCCGAATCTTTGAAACGATACCGTATCCTCCTCCGGGAGCAGGGGATGATCGCCTGCAGGGGGATCGGGGCCGGTCCCGTATATATTCTGCCGCCGGGGGAGATTCCGGAAACGATTCCAAACGGTTGCGTCCTGGTCGCCCGGCGTTGCTCATCCAGGCTGGCACCCCTGCTCAGCCGGGCGAGCGCTTTGCTGGCTGACATCGGATCTCCGGCGGAACACCTGGCAACCGTTGCCCGCGAATACCGGGTGCCTGCTATCGTGGACGTCGGAAATGCCGTATCCACTCTCGTCCCGGGCATGGTGGTGACGGTGGATGCGGAGGAGAACCTGGTATATGAAGGGTATGTGCGGGAGCTGCTCGAGTATGGGATGACATCCGAGAAGGATTATGAAGATATTGACGAGTTTCGACTCCTGCGACGCATTTCCGGGAAGATTTCAACTCTTACGCTTACGGATCCCAATGCGAGGGATTTCAGGATCGAATCCTGCAAAAGCTATCACGATATCATTCGTTTCGCCCATGAAATGGCTGTCCGGGAGATTGCCGGAAACCTCAATTTCCATGACGTGAAAAATGTGCAGTTGTATAAGCTCAAGCTGCCTCTCCCCCTGAACCTTTCGGTGATCGATATCGGAGGCGGCGTGGAGTTCGCCGGAGCGAAGGTCGAGATCCTGCCGGAGCATGTCCGCTCGGTCCCTCTTCTATTTTTACTGGAAGGACTGCTCGAACGGGGGGTGTGGAGAACGGAAGCCGTAGATCTGGACTTTAAAAGCCTGATGTCGAGCTTTACCCGGTCCCCTTCGATGACCGATCCAACCGGATCCGCCCTCCGGCCAAACCTCGCCATCGTTACGGAATGCTACCTGAACCTGCACCTGCACCTTGGCTATCACTTCAATCTGATCGACTGCTGTGTCTGTGAAAATCGGCTTGACAATTACGTTTATTTTCGTTTCCTAGGCGGAGTGACGGATATCAGTCGTCGAAGCCGCAGGGCGCAGCTTCTTTCGGAAATTCTTAAGCACTTTGATTTCCTGGTTGAAACCAAAGGAGATCTGGTCATCGGGCGTCTGAGAATCCTCGATTTTCCGATCATCAAGGAACGAATGCACATGCTGGGAAGACTCATCGGCTTTACCCGCCAGTTGGATGTCGCGCTTCGATCCGAAGAGGATACGGCGTTTTACCGGGATCGATTTCTTGAATCTCAGGTGAAGACTTGAAGGGAAACAACCTTAACCGATCTCCACATGAAAAATGGAGGATTTGATCTATGAAAAATGCAAAGAGCGTGCTGGTGATTGACGATGAACCCATCGTGTGCGAGCGCTTGCAGCCTGTTCTGGAAAAGGAGGGATTTCTGGTGGAAGCTTTTACCCAGAGCGATGCGGCTGTTGCGCGACTCCAGGAGAAGCCGTTTCATGTCGTGGTTACCGACATGAGAATGAAAGGCCCCTCGGGGATGGACATCCTGCGTTTCATCAAGGACACGAGTCCGGGCACTCAGGTCATCGTCATTACCGGATATGCGACCATGGAAACCAACCGGGAGGCGGAGGTGATCGGTGCCTTTGAATTTATCGCCAAGCCTTTTCACATGAAGGATCTTTCCAGCCTGGTGAAGAGAGCCGCGCGGAAAGCCCGCATCTGATTTGCCATTGAATAAAGCTCTTGGTATTCACATCAAGAGATAGGGGGCTTAAATGAACGAGTTGCCTACCGTCATCGTCATCGACGATGAGCCGATTGTTTGTGAACGACTCAAACCGGCGCTGGAAAAGGCCGGACTCCAGGTGGAGACATATACGGAAAGTAAGGCGGCGCAAAGACGGCTGGAAGAGAAAACCTTCGATGTTGTGGTGACGGATCTGAAGATGAACGAGTTGAGCGGCATTCAGATTCTTAAAAATGTGAGGGCCGCATCGGCCCAAACCGCAGTGATCATCATTACCGGATATGCGACGGTTGAAATGGCGCGGGAGGCCTTAAAGATAGGCGCCTACGATTTCATTGCGAAACCGTTCAAGATTCGCGACCTCCGGAATCTTATCCTGAAAGCGCTTCAGGAAAGGGGCCTGAAGATCTCATCCCCCGAGCAGTAACCGCTGCGTGCGACAGCCGTGATCGACACACCCCTGCGGGCAAGATTGCTTCCTTCGAGTCCAGCTGAGAGGAGCGGGTTTTACATCCTGTAAAGAAAATCGACACCACCGCCGCCTTCCCGCCTCGCGATGGGAAGTGAGAAATCAAAATATCCCCCTATTTCAGACGCTTTGGTCCGAATCCAGCCGTTCCTGAAACTGGCACAGACATTGCTCATACCCATTGCAGTGCCGGATGGCACCTTGTTCCGTCATTACGTCGGAGGGAGATCCGTTCTGCCTGAGAGCCGCTGAACAGGGCATCTGATTCAGCAGGTCTTTCAGGCTTTCGCATAAAAAGGGAGCAGGAGATGAAAGAAATCAAAATTTTGCTGGTGGACGATGAGGAAAATTTCGTAAAGACGCTTTCCGAGCGGATCCAGTTGAGGGATCAGGCGGCGGAAGTCGCCTTGAACGGCGAACAGGCTTTGAAAAGGTTCCATGAGAATATGCCGGATGTGATGGTGCTCGACCTCAAGATGCCCGGTATGGACGGCCTGGAAGTGCTCCGCAGGGTAAAGGAGACTTTCCCCCAAGTCCCGGTGAT
Source organism: Desulfobacteraceae bacterium (assembly GCA_003599475.1). The sequence continues at coordinate 478 of QZKK01000014.1, read as the reverse complement.
CATATTGACCGGGCGGGGCACGGAAGAGGACGAGAAGGAGGCACGGCGTCTGGGCGCCTTCGATTACTTGAGGAAACCGGTCGAAATCGAAGCGTTGATGAAGCACATCCGGCGTGCCTACAAGAGTAAAATCGAAGGTTCTCTGACTGCGGCAACCTTTGCGGAAGCCGGTGAATTCGAAACGGCCAAAGATGTGATGCGCCCCAAGAAAGAAAAATAGACCGCCTGTGTAAAAGGCCTGACGCGGAGAAGCGGAGACGCGGAGAAAATGCGGTTGGACGGTGGACAGTAGACGGTAGACTGCTCCTCATATGAAACTACATGAATTTCGAAATCCGAATATCGAAATCCGAAATGGTTCGATCGGCTCACCATCCTGAGCTAATCGAAGGACAAATTCGAAATGAAAAATCCGAATGACCAAAACCGCTCCACGTTTCTGATTCGATCAAACTGGCCGCCGGCGGCAAGCGGCTGG
>QZKK01000020.1 GCA_003599475.1 Desulfobacteraceae bacterium | reverse complement strand
TCGGCGGCCAGCGGCTGGGCTTGTGTGCACGATTTCGCCCGTACTTCAGGTGCCGACGCGGTAAGATGCTCTGAGATTCTTAAGCGCGGCAAGCATGCTATAGCAGGCCATGTAGGATGTTTTCGGGTTTTCAGGATCCGGAACGTTTTCGAAGGTGACGGTGAATTTGCCGGCATCGCTTCTGGATACGATTTCGTGGGTGTTGCACCGGACGGCGGGATCCGCCAGAATGCGTATCCGGGTCTTTTCAAAACCGACACCGGCCAGGCTCAACGCGGCGGCGATATTGATATTCTGAGGAAATTTCTTGACGCAGTCCTTTGCCGGGCCTTCGAAAAGCACAGTCGGCGCCTCCATGCCGTCCAGATCGAGGTTGAGTCCTTCCACATAGGGAATTCCCTTCCAGGCTGCCGGCGGCTTGCGGGAAGTCATGGTGATCTCCTCGACATTTTCACAGATGATCGCCTGAACCGCATCCAGGGCGCCGATACCTCCGGAAGGCACGTGAAGAACGCTGCCTGCCTGCTCGGCAGCCGCAATCAGCGCCTGAAGCAAATCTTCATCCACGAGAGCGCCGAGACTGGCCGGGATTAAATCGATGCCGCTTTTCAGAATGTTTACACCATTTTGTCTGAGCGCTTCGTGGGAGGCGGCCTCGACGATGACATCCAAATTTTTATCCAGCATTTCCGAAACATCGGTCACCCACCGGATACCGCAAGCCGACACTTTGTCTCTTCCCTTGGATTTATCCGAGCGTCCACAAACGATCACCACCTCGGCATTGTTGACTTTTCCGGCAGCCACAGCATCCAGAACGTAGCCGCCGATGGTGCCGCAGCCGATGATTCCGATTCGAAGTTTCTCTTTCATGAATACTCCCTCCCGCGTCTTTATCGCCGGGAAAAGTATGCCACTGCCGGATTCCGTTTTCAATCGCGGAATTCGCCCTGTGCCTCCTCAGCTATCTTGTCTGCTTTCGCTCTCACGCCCGTAAGCTTGTTCGACGATGCACCACTCGGCGACCCATACCGGCTTCGAGGTCATGCTGGGAGAGACGGCGACTTTTATGTCGCCGGAGCAAATCGCTGAGGACGCACGAAACTTCTGGAAACCCCCGTTCTCCAGAAAACCAGAATAAATATTCGTCACCATTCAGGGGTTCAGGGTTTAAAGGTTCAGGGTTGAAGCAGAAACAAGGCATGGAGCAGATAGTAGGTTAGGTAGGAAGACGGAAATCACTGGGTGAGAAGATCGGTAGGGATGAGGACGGAAGGAAGTGGACAGTAGACTGCTCCTGAACGGTGAACGCTGAACGCTGAACCTGTGAACGCCTACAAATTCAACAAGAATCCAATAGCTTGACGAACTTCTGAAGGGTCGGCAGGTTCCGGCCAAAAAAGTGGGAAGCGAGCTCCCGGCGGAGTCGCTCTGCCGGATAGGGCAGCCGATAGAGGGCAACGGTTTCCGCCTCGCTGTCATAGGCTGCGAAGTTGGCTGCGGCGATACCGTCCCGGTACGGGCCGCCGATGCTTCCGGCTTTGATCCAGTAGCGGCAATCGGAACGCAGGCGAATCGTGAGCGGTTCCTGATTTTTCGGCCGGTATACCTTCACATCCTGAAGTCCGGGGAAGCCGGCGCAGTCGGAAAGCTCGTAAACGGCCGGAATGTGGTCGTGGCCGCTGAAGATCATGCGTTTCGGGAAAGCACGCCATACACTAAGACAGGCTTCAAGGGCCGCTCCATCCAGATAGTTGAAACAGCCGATGGTCGGAGCACAGCCCGGTTCCGGGAGGTGGAAAGGGCTGTGATGCACGACCGTAAAATCGTTCTCTTCGATGAGAAGAGGCAGGTTCCCCAGGTATTCGATTGCTTTCGGCACGGTGGATAACAGCCCTGCATTATACGCCGTCGCCTGCATGCGGTCGAGCTGCCCGGGGTGATCCGTAATCAGCCCCGCCGCCAGAAGATCATGGTTTCCCGCCACCGTTGGAAAACCCAGCGACCGCATGCGCATCAGGGTCCGATCCCCAAACGGCAGCCATCCCACCAGATCTCCGAGGCAGTAGATTCGATCCGGATTCAGGCCGTCGAGATGTTCGAGAAAGGGGTCAAGAGCATCGCGGTTTCCATGGATGTCTCCGAAAAAGCAGGTAAGCATTCTTCAGCCCTCCTTGGGTTGATTCAGACATCGGAAAGACCTTCCTTTTGACAAACGGCCGGTGCAATCCTGGGTACGACGAGAAACATCCCTATCGCTGCCAGAAGCCCCACTACACCTCCGAAATAAAAGGGGGCTTCGGGTCCGATCGTTTTCCAGAGAAGCCCACCGATCACGGAGGCGGGAAAAAGGCCGATACCGACGAGCGTCGCATGGATTCCCAGCATCGTCGCCCGACTTTCTCCAGGGCATAATTCAGCGACCAGAGCTTTTTCGACACCCTCCGTAAGCCCGCTGTAAAGCCCGTAGATGGAAAAAAGTATCCAGACATGTCCGGCCGTGGTGGCAAAGGAGAAACCAAGGTAGACCAGGCCATAGAAAAGATATCCCGAAACCAGGAGCGTCCGTCTGCCGATTCGATCGGAAAGCCTGCCGGCCGGATAACAGCTCATGGCATAGACCAGGTTGAACAGAAGATACGCAAGGATCACGTGGGAAGCCTCAAACCCCAGGTTTTTTGCACGAAGAAGCAGGAATTGATTCGATGAATTGCCCAGGGTAAAGAGAAAAGCCACGAAAAAAAAGGCCTTGAGGCTGGGATTAAGCCCTTTCCACCCTGCCAGAGGGTGCGGCAAGTTCACGGCCCGTTTTTCCGGCTTCTTCTCCTTGATGAAAAAAAGGAGGCCTACTCCGATGATTCCGGGGATCATGGAGAGCAGAAAGATCCGGGTGTATCCCCCTTGTGTGGTCGAAAAGAGAACATAGGCGATGGCGATGCCGATGACGGCTCCCAGGGTGTCCAGCGCCCGGTGGAGGCCGAAGGAACGGCCGAGCCGTCCCGCCTGGGAAGACTCGGCGATCAAGGCATCCCGGGGGGCTGTCCGCACCCCTTTGCCGAACCGGTCCACGACCCGCCCGGCCAGGACCCATCCCCATGACGTGGACAGGTACAGAAACAGTTTCCCGATCGTTGCCGAGCCGTAGCCGAGAACGGCAAGCGGCTTCCGCCTTTGAATCCTGTCGGAGACATAGCCCGAGTATGTTTTGAGCAGGCTTGCGAGGCTCTCGGCGATTCCTTCGATGATGCCGACAATGGCGGGAGTCGCACCCAGAGTCGTGGTCAGATAGAGTGACAATAAAGGATAGACCATCTCGCTGCTGATATCGGTAAAAAGGCTTACAAGCCCGAGAAGAAGAACGGTATTCATGCTTTACCTTTCGATTAAGGCGAGCCGTTGAGCCTCCGAACCCTGATTCATTTCATGTTCCTCGCGTTGGGTTGACAAGCTATGTATGTCGGCTCCTGCATGGTTGTCAATCTCGACTGCCTTCGTTCAATGAACTTCTGTTCGATAAATTCTCCGGACAGCGCCACGCGGACGGATTTGAGCCACGGTGCATTCCTGATCTCGAAACAAGGGGGGCTTCCTCGCGTTCAACCGTGTTGGATTTGTGTTCTGAGCACCCTGTTCTGAGCATCCTGTTGTGAGCATCCTTGTTAAAACGGTGGAATATGGATAAAATGTTTTTGTTCGGCCGCAGACGGCCTGATCGAAAACTTTAGGACGTTGCGATGCAGCGGAAAAACCCCGCCACGGTATCCGAGGATAAAAAACACGGGCTTGCGCTAACCTCGAACCGGATTCTTTGCTGCCTCTTCTTGTTCACGACGATGTTTGCGGTGCCTGCTGAAGCCTCGACTTTGTCCATGAACTATTTCTTGGGCTTCAACAGCCGTTTCGAGATCGAAAAATGGACCCCGTTGACGGTCGTTCTCGAGAACAGGGGCAGGGCGAAAGAAGGGACGTTGGAGGTTGTCGTCACATCCGGAAGCGAATACCGCAAGGATGTCCACCAGAGAATCCATGCCGCGGATTTGGAGCTTCCCTATCATTCGAAACAGCTCCGCTCGTTTGCAGTCCTGATCGACTCTCCTGTGCATGATCTGATCCTTCGATTCAGAACGGGCGATAAAACCCTCATCTCCCATTCCGTAAGCCTCCGGTCATACTATTCGACCAGAGGACTTGCCGTCGTTATGGATCCCGCCATGACCCCGGACTTTCTAGCGGCATTGCCGGAAAAAGTCCTGGCTGTACCCGCACGCTCCGTCGAGCTCCCTGAGGCGTGGTTCGGTTATGACGGAGTGGAGATGCTGATATTAAATGGGGAAATGCTAAACCGTCTCAGAGAGGCGCAGTTTACCGCATTGATCCAGTGGATCCGCAGGGGGGGCTACCTTGTGATGACAGCGGGCGCCAATTACGGCTATTTGGCGGGGAAACGGATTCAGCATCTTCTGCCCATGACCATACACGGACACCGGAAATTTTCCGAGCTCGATGCATTCGAAAAATTTTCGGGTCAACCGCTGAAGAGCCCGGACCCATTTCTCGTTCTGGATGTCAAAATCCAAAACTCAGATGTTTTGCTGGCGCAAGAAAACTGTCCGCTGATCATCCAAAGGGAAACCGGCAACGGGAAAGTTGTCTTTCTAACCTTTGATATTCAGAACCCTCCCTTCAGCCGGTGGGAGATGCGAAAGGCTTTCTGGGGCAGGATGCTTTCCCTGAAACCACTGCCGAAGAAGTTATCCGTCGATTTAGCCGATCAAAAAATCCTCGATGCCATGCTATCGGGCATGACCGCCCGTTTTCCGGGCTTTTGGCCGCCTTTCCTTTTCGTTTTCATCTATCTCTGCCTGGCCGGTTTCATTTTCAAACGGCTTGAAAAACGGAAAGGAAGCAGGAGGGTCCTGGTTGCCGGTCTGATGTTTTCAATCGCTGCAGCTATCGCAGCCGGTTATGGAGGATTCTTTCTGCCGTATGAAACAATGCGCCTGACGTATAACAGTTTTTCTCAGCTCAATGTTGCCGATCGGGGAATGACGGCGTCCGGGAAAACCATCATCGGCCTGTATTCGATCAGGGATGTGCCGTTTGCCGTCGGCTTCGGATCATCCGAATATCCGATTTCCCATCTTCTGTATGAACCTTCGGGCGAAAAGCTCCCCAACCGGTACGTACTGATGGAAACAGATTCAGGCCGGAAGATCGCAGGGTATTCCAAAAAATGGTCTCACAACTTTTTTAAAATGGATTCGAGCATGGAATTTCCCGTCTCCGCCAGGGCGCTTTTGAGCGGAAAATCGCTTCGCATCGCGATCGACAACGAAAGCCTTTATGAAGTCACGGGCTGCCTGGCCTATTTTGACGGCCGATTTCTGCCGTTGGGCAATGTGGGGCCCAAGGAGAAAAAAAACTTCGCTGCTCCGGGGCAGGACCTGTCCGACACAGACCGATTGGCTGCAGCGGAATCCGAAAGGCTTCTCGCGCATCCGGAAACGACCGGGGTCCCGCGCTTTCCCGCAGGCATGCGCGGTCATCTGGCAGCGAGTGTCATACCGCTGGTTGCGTCGAAATATCAACCCAGGCAGGATGTCGTGTTTTTCATGGGCTGGATTCAATCGGGCATCATCGAAGCCGCCTTCACCGAAGACGGGATCCAGGGTGAAAATCTTACGATGATCAGCTTTGAAATTCCGGTAGAGCGTCTATGATGCGGACTGAATTTTTAACCGATGACTCCGAAAGATCGCTGGCTCCTTTCTTTTCGCCGCCGTTGCTCTCCGCCACGGCAACCGGTCTATACATTGTCGGATGCGTGCTGCTGTTATTCTGGCCCCGGCAGGAATTGTTCCGGTTTATCGGCACAAACAGCGAACCGCTTCTGTTTTTTCAGGTTTTTTCAACGGCTGCCCTCGTACAGGCTTATCTGAATCTTCGTTGCGGTCGCGGTGAAATGGTCAAACAGGACGATCTTCCTTACTTTCGAAAAGAGGTCTCGACCCATGAAACAGAGAGAAATTTTTTACGATACGGACTGAAAGGATTTCTATTGCATACGATTTTTCTGATCCTGCCGTTTCTTCCGCTGCTGCTGGTAGCCTCCTCCATCTCGGGGGTGTCCGCCGCCGTTTTTGCGGAAGCGGTATCGGTTCTGTGGATCACCTCTCTGCTCTGCAGGGTATTCGGCTTTTTCGTCTACCTCCTCTGGGGCAGGCTCAGCTATGCCGGTTATCTGACCGTCCGGGTGTTCGGCATTTTGCTCCTGTTTGCAACCGCAGCTTATTCTGCTGCGCTGAATCCGTTGCTTCTGCTGTATCATATGAACAAAGGGGTCCAGAACCCGCTTCAGGATTCGTATCGGATCTATGTCGCGGCGGCAGCCTGTGCGATTCTCCTCTTGACGGTTATCGACAATGTTCTTGTTTCCAAAAATGTCAGAACGGAGAAAACGGAGTGAGCAGCGAAACGCAGTTTTCAGACGGCATTTCAAGAGTAAGAAAGCTTCTTCGCATCCGTGCACTCCGGCAGGTTCTTTGGACCGGTTCGGCAATCTTTCTCTGTATTTTCACCGCAGCAGCAGCAGCGGAAAAGATAATCGCTTCTCCTGCGATAAGAAAGGATTTCTTTTATGCGATGGCCGTCGCAGCCGCCTTCGGTCTTTCGTTGGTTTACACCTATATCGGAAGAAAAAGCTTTTTAGATCGATTGATCGATATCGATACCCGCCTGAAGCTTCAGGACAGAGTCAGCACCGCCTATGAATACCACCGTCTCGGGATTCGTTCCGATTGGGTCGATTCGCTGCTTGCAGACGCCGGTCGATGCCTCAGCCGCCTGGACAAGGAGGAGCTTTTCCCGAAACGATTTTCATTCGTGCACCTGCTTTTTCCGGTGTTGATCCTGATCAACATCGGCATCGCCTCGATTAAACCTGCTTCCCCGGATTCGAGAGGGGACCGCATCGACCTGAAGACGTTAGACCACATCCACACCATGATCAAACAGCATCCATCCGGTCGAATCAATCGAACCAGGGCAGCCAAACCGGCGGGAACCGAAAAGATCGAAAAGGAGATGGAAAACCTCGCCAAAACGCTTGAAGAGCCCTCCATCGGACGTAAAAGCCTTCGCCGATCCCTGGATCGAATGCTCGAGGAGATCCAAAACGAAAAGGCACTTCTCTCTAGAACGCTTGCGGCGAAACTGGAGGCCGACGGCATCGAGGATATGCCTGCGCTGCAGACGCGGCGTGGGGAGGCAATGTCTTTCTATCAGCTTAAAAGGCTCAACGCCATGCTGGATCGATTGTTTGAAAATCAGGTTCCGGAAGCGATCGCCGAAGATCTGGCCGCACTCGGCGAACACTACCGGATCGAACAGTTTTTAGAGCAGCTCATCGATCGACTGGATCAACCGGAAAAATCACAATCCGCTGCAGCGGGCTCCGGACCGGAAGCTTCGGGTACCGCAGAACCGGAAAGGGATGCTTCCGATTCTCCGGATCATGGCAGGCAAAGCCGGTCGGGCGGCCGGACCCGATCCGATCCAGGAGGTAGCGGATCCGATTCAGGCAATCGGGAAGGCGATGCCGATGGAGGGCAGGCCGGCTTCGGTCCGGAGGAAGACGACGGGAGGGGATCGGGCGAAGATTTTTCTTCATCGCCCGGACGCGGCAAATCCGAAAATGGCCTTACAGAGCCTTACGCCCTGAAAAGACTGAAAGCACCCGCCGTGCAGGACAAAATGCTTCCCGATCAGAACCAGGATTACAGCGTTCAGATCCGGTCGCTGACCGCAATCGGGAAGGCAAAGGGAGAAAAAGAGGACGTCACCCGATCCTATCGTAAGGAGCTGGAAGGGATTTTGCTGAAGGAAGAGATCCCCGAAAATTATCGAACTTACATAAAAAACTACTTTCTATCCATCGGGTTGGGAAGGGAAATAAGCGGACCGTGAATCAAAGCAACGAGAAGGCGGATTCGATCCGGCAGCATTTCGAGCGGATCGTGCAGGCGCTTTCGAAAGTCATCGTCGGGCAGCAGGTCTTGATCCGGAACTTATATATCTGCCTGCTCTGCGGCGGCCATGCGTTGATCGAAGGGGTGCCGGGGCTGGGGAAAACCCTCATCGTCCGGTCGCTGAGTAAAATCCTGGACCTGAAGTATTCCCGAATCCAGTTTACTCCGGACCTGATGCCGGCAGACATTCTTGGAACAAATATCGTCAAAGAGGACGAAAAGGGGGGCCGTAGATTCGAATTTTTCAAGGGGCCTGTTTTCGGCCAGCTCATCCTGGCGGATGAAATCAACCGAGCCAGTCCGAAGACGCAGTCTGCGCTGCTGGAGGCGATGCAGGAGGAAAGGGTCACCATTTTCGGGACGGAATATCCGCTGCCGCCGCCGTTTATGGTTCTTGCCACCCAGAATCCCATCGAGATGGAAGGAACGTACCCGCTGCCCGAAGCCCAGATCGACCGGTTTTTCTTCAAGCTGAAAATCGATTATCCCGGCCGTAAACAGCTTCATGAGATTGTCGACAAGACCACCGAGGACCGGTTTCCCGAGCTTGAACCCGTTGCCCATGCCGCTGAGATTCTTGAAATGAAGCGGTGGATCAAACAGGTTCCCATTGCGACCCATGTGAAAGATTATGCGATCCGACTCGCCTTGGCCAGCCATCCGGGGGATTCCTTTGCCGCTGAAAAGACCAATCGGTTCGTACTCTACGGTGCGAGTCCCAGAGGGGTGCAGTCCCTGGTTCTGGCCGGCAAGGTATCGGCTCTTCTGGCCGGGCGATTCAATGTGTCCATCGACGATATCAGGGCGGTGGCAAAACCCGCCCTGCGACATCGGATCGTCCTGAACATCAAAGGAGAAGCCGAGGGGCTGGATGAAGATGAAATGGTCGACGAAATTCTTACCCATGTCCCGGAAACAGAGCGATTTTAGATTGAAGATTGAAGATTGAAGACAAGATAACTGATGACTCGAGTGAATGGATGAATGGTTACAAAATCTAAAATCCAAAATCCAAAATCTAAAATGGGAGATTCCGTTGCGTCGTTTATCGACGATGCGTTTTTAGAGAAGCTTGAAATACTGAAAATCATCACCAAAAGGGGCGTAAAGGGTCCCGAAAGGGGCGACCACAGGTCCTTGCAGACCGGAGAAGGTCTTGAATTTCTGGACTACCGAAAATACCATCCGGGCGACGATCTTCGGTATGTCGATTGGAGCGTGTACGGACGGCTCGACAAGCTGTTTATCAAATTATTTCATGCCGAAGAAAGCCAGACCGTTCATATCCTTCTGGATATGAGCCGATCGATGGCCGCCGGCTCCCCTCCCAAATACGTCTGCGCCCTGAGGATCGCAGCGGCCGTCAGCTACATCTGCCTTTCAAATCTCGATAAAATCGGATTGATGTGTTTTGCGGAGACCATTTTCGAGCACAGACTTCCGGCCCGGGGCAAAAAGAAGTATCCCGAGATCCTGCGCTTTCTGGCGTCCCTTATACCCTCCGGAAAGACCGATCTCGATGCATGCCTTGCAGGGTATGCCGCCGTGTGCAGGAAGCCGGGAATCGCAGTCGTCATCAGCGATCTTTTCGATCCAAAGGGCTATCAGGACGGACTCCTGGCATTGACGCATCGAAAATTCGATGTGCATCTGCTCCAGGTTCTTGCCCATGAGGAAATCTACGGACCTCAAACCGGAAACTTCCTGCTTACGGATGCGGAGACCGGTGAGAAGAAACCGATCCTTCTGGATTTGCCGCTGCTCGAGCAGTATCGGAAAAGGGTCGGCACCTATCTCTCCGACATCCAAACCCATTGCAGCCGATACGGAATCAACTACTATCTGCTGGATACAAAAACTGCCTTCGAAGATTTTTTATTGGACTATTTGACAAAAAGAACTCTTTTTTCTTCCGGAGCGTGACATGCGATGCAGCTTCTAAATCCCGGCATGCTGGCGGTCCTGGGGCTTATCCCGGTTCTTCTCCTGATTCACGCCTTGAAGCCCAGACCCCGGCCCCTCGAGGTGACCAACCTATTTTTATGGCAGCAGGTATCGAAGGAGCGGACCGGCGGTCGAATGTTCGAAAAAATAAGGCAAAGTCTCCCCCTGCTGCTGCAGATATCCCTTGTCGCGCTGGCCGCTTTGGCACTTTCCCGGCCGGTCTGGTCCTTTCTTACGGTAAAAACAGGCGACATGATCCTGGTGGTCGATACCAGCGCAAGCATGAAGACCCGGACCGGCCAGGGGACCCGGTTCGAGCTTGCCAGGGAAAAGATGCGCGCCCTGATCGACCGGCGGCAAAAAAATCAAAAGATCCTGATGATCGAAGCCGGCCGGGAGCCGAAGCTTGCCTCCGGATTTATAGACGATCCAAATGAGGCAAAGAGTCTGGTCGAAACCCTTCGTCCCCGGGATGCCCCCGGCAGATTGGAACAGGCCGTAGCCCTTGCACTTTCCTTTGTGGACCCCTCCCGGGAGGATACCGTTTATCTGATTACCGACGGTGCCGGCTTCGACCTCCCCGGTCTGCTGCAAATGCATCCGGCGATTGTCCCTGTTCTGATTGCCGGAGGGGACCGCAACATCGGCATCACCAAGTTCGAATTTCGACAGGACCCGGATC
>QZKK01000112.1 GCA_003599475.1 Desulfobacteraceae bacterium | reverse complement strand
CTATTTATAACCGACAAATTCTGGCTTTAGCAGATTAAATCTGCACACTGCAAAATGAAGGCGCACCTTACCCTCATTTCTCAACAAACCATCAGATTAACTCATTGAGTCTCATCTCGGGCCTTCATTAAGATTCAGAGGATTAAGATTGAATTTGAGCGCAAGAAACGGATAGATTGAAAGCCCAGGGGGCGCTATATTCTGCTCAGAATGGGTTACGGGTTGTCCCGCAGAGGCGGGATTGACCTCCGGCCTTGGACTTCGGTCTGGTGAGACTGGGAGCCGATGATTACCATAAGACATGCGAGGTGAATGCGATGCAAGAGCAGGCAGAAAATCGTTATTCGACCGAACAGGCGCGCTGGGATGCGATCGTGCGGAAGGACCGCAGGGCGGGCGGAGCGTTCGTTTACGGGGTTTTATCCACTTTTGTCTTTTGCCGCCCTGGCTGTTCTTCGAGACTTCCGAAACATGAGAATGTACGGTTTTTCGATACCTGGGAAGAGGCCGAGCAGGCGGGATTCCGTCCGTGCAGGCGGTGCGCCCCGAAAGCATCCGGTGGGCAGAAGAAGCTTCCGGGGGCAATCGTCAGGGCGTGCAGGCTCATCGAAGAAAGCGGGGAGACTCTTTCCCTCAGGGAACTGGCGGATGCGGCCGGACTCAGCCCCTTTCACTTCCAGCGGCTGTTTAAAGGCGTCCTCGGTGTCACTCCCAAACAGTATGCCATGGAAAACCGTTTGAAGAGAGTCCGCTCCGGGCTGAAGAAGGGGACAAGCGTAACGGATGCCGTCTATGATGCGGGCTTTTCTTCCAGCAGCCGTTTTTATGAAAACATCGATTCCGTTCTCGGCATGAAACCCGCGGAGTATCGAAAGGGTGCGGACGGTCTTTCCATCCGCTTCACGGTCGCAAAAACCCCTCTCGGATGGCTGCTGATTGCCGCAACGGTCAAAGGAATATGCACGATCGAGTTCGGAGAAACACCCCAGGTATTAGAAGCCCGGCTGCGAAAAAGATTTCCAGGGGCTGAATTTCGTGGCGGAGATGAAGATTTTATCTCATGGGTCACCCGGGTTCTCACCTATATCGAATCTCCACGCGGCGCGCTGGACCTTCCTCTCGATATCCAGGGGACGGCATTTCAGCGCAGGGTCTGGATGGCGTTGCGGGAGATTCCTCCTGGATCGACCGCAAGCTATGCGGAAATCGCCGATCGAATCGGAAGCCCCGGGGGAGCCAGGGCCGTTGCGCAGGCGTGTGCAGCAAATCCTGTCCCCATCGCCGTGCCGTGCCATCGAGTCATCCGCCGAAACGGGGATCCAGGCGGCTACCGCTACGGAGTCGAACGGAAGCGCCGTCTGCTCGCTAGGGAAAAAAGCGGCAGTTCAAGCTAGAGGTTTCAGCTTCCGAAAAGCGGAAAGGGGGAAGATGCGACCTCTCAACCTCTCAACAGATTGACTTCTCAACGATTTTTACTTTTCCAGGCAGGCGCTGACTCCCACCCCGGTTCTCAAGGTTTCCAGATAGATGACCTTGTCCGGGTAGACGTTTGCCACGTTTACTTCCGGCCCGAAGTGACTCACAAGAAAAAGCTGCATCTGCAGCACATTGAAGTGATGGACATTTTTGATCCAGGGGCCGGGGAGCTCGAAGATGATGTCTTCCACATTGCAGCCCCTGCTGATGCCCTCGATCATCTCCATGATCGGAGCGCCGTCGCTCTTTCCCACCAGCTCGGCGGCTTCGACAAAGACTTTCCATGAGCCAGCGGAGAGGCACCCCTGAATGTCCTCGATGATGGCTGCAACATCCGTCACCTCGGTTTTGGTGCCGACTTCACCGAGCACCTTCAACCCGAAATCCTCGCGCGCCCTGCGGATCAGCTCGAACTTATCCTCGGGCGCGACATCGATGTTGTTATCCGATATTTCCACCATCTCGAGTCCCAGCCGCCTATGCTCCTCGAAGTAGTACCCAGCCCGATCCAGCCCGTGCTTGAAGATGGTATATTCGAGAAACTGCCCCCCCAGAAACGGCGTCACCCGAAACTTCTTGTAGGCATCGATCTTTGCCAGCAGATTTTTCTCGGACAGGATCCCCGCCACCCCGACTGCGATCTTTCCGATATCGATGAACTCTCCCGCCAGCTCCAGAACATCCCGCTGTTCTTCGATCCCGATGCCGAAATCGACCATCATGGTGATTCCGGTGTTTCTCGGCTTCTCGCTCCGAGCCGGAATCCCAATCGATGAAAACGCTCTTTTTTCCATCCCGATTCTTCCTCCTTTTTCTCGGTTGAGTGGTCAATCGGTCGAATAGTGAAATGGTTCCAATCGGCTTCTCAACCTCTCAACAGAACCCTGAACACTGAACGCTGAACGCTGAACACTTCACTGCGTCCAGTCCAGCACGACTTTGCCGGACCGCCCGGAGCGCATCACCTCGAATGCCGCGGAATAGTCCGTATAGTGGAATCGATGGGTGATCACAGGGCTGATGTCAAGCCCGGACTGGATCATGACCGTCATCTTGTACCAGGTCTCATACATTTCCCTGCCGTAGATGCCTTTGATCGTCAACCCGTTGAAGACGATCGTATTCCAATCGATTGCCGTATCCGGGGGAAGAATCCCGAGGAGCGCAATCTTTCCACCGTGGCACATGTTTGACACCATATCGCGAAATGCATCCGCATTGCCGGACATCTCGAGCGCCACATCGAAGCCTTCCTTCATGCCGAGCCTTCCCTGCGCTTTGCGGATGCTCTCCTTTCGAACGTCGAGGGCAAGGGTCGCACCCATTTTTTCGGCAAGCCCCAGCCGATATGGGTTTACATCGGTTACCACGACGTATCTGGCCCCTGCGTGCTTCGCGATGGCGGCAGCCATGCATCCGATCGGACCGGCCCCGGTAATCAGGACATCTTCCCCCAGCATATCGAAGGAAAGCGCCGAATGGGTCGCATTCCCCAGAGGATCGAAACAGGAAAGAATCTCCATCGGAATAGCTGGGTCGCAGTACCAGACATTTCCGACCGGAATACTCAGGTACTCGGCAAAAGCGCCGGGGCGGTTCACCCCGACGCCGCTAGTGTTCATACAGAGATGCCTGCGGCCCGCCAGACAGTTGCGGCAGCGGCCGCAGACCACGTGCCCCTCGCCGGAGACCACGTCTCCGATTTTGAAATCGTGGACGTTGCCCCCGATTTCAGCGACCGTTCCCACGAATTCATGTCCGATGGCCATGGGTACGGGGATGGTTTTTTGCGCCCATGCATCCCAGTTGAAAATATGAACATCGGTTCCGCAGATGGAGGCCTTCTGAATCTTGATCAGGACATCGTTTATCCCGACCTCCGGAACGGGGATGTCTTCCAACCAGATGCCGGCTTCAGGCCGTGACTTGACGAGAGCTTTCATTTGAGAATCTCCAGTCTGCGTCCGACTTTTTCCAATTTTTCCAATGCAAATTCGAGGTCACCGATCGTGTGAGCGGCAGAGATCTGCACCCGAATGCGGGCTTGCCCTTTCGGCACCACGGGATAAAAGAAGCCGACCACATAGAGGCCCTCTTCCAGAAGCATCGCGGCCATCTGCTGGGCAACCTTTGCATCCCCCAGCATGACCGGGACGATCGGATGGCTTCCGGGCTTTACGGTAAAGCCCTGCTTAACGATGTTTTCCCGGAAAAACTGCGTATTTTTTTTCAACCGTTGCCTCAGATCATTCGAATCCTTCAAAAGATCGATCACCTTGAGAGCTGCCGCCACAAGCGGCGGCGGCAGGGCGTTCGAGAAAAGGTATGGACGCGATCGCTGCCTGAGCATGGTGACGATCTCTTTGCGGCCCGTTGTAAATCCCCCCGAGGCGCCGCCCAGAGCTTTTCCGAGAGTCGATGTGAGGACGTCGATTCTTTTTTGAACCCCGAAAAGCTCCGGGGTGCCGCCTCCGGTGGCTCCGATGAAGCCGGTGGCATGGCTGTCGTCCACCATGACCAGTGCATCGTATTTCTCGGCCAGCTCGCAGATGCGGTCCAGGCGGGCCAGATCGCCGTCCATGCTGAATACCCCGTCGGTTGCGATCATCCGGTGCCGGGCGCCGGAAGCTTCCTTCAGACGCTCTTCGAGGGATTGCATATCCCCGTGATCATAGCGGTACCTTGCGGCCTTGCACAGGCGGATGCCGTCGATGATGGAAGCGTGGTTCAGCGCATCCGATACGATGGCGTCCTCTTCTCCCAGCAGGGTCTCGAACAAGCCGGTATTTGCGTCGAAGCAGGAGGTGTAGAGGATCGTGTCGCCGGTGCCGAAGAAGGCGCTGATTTTTTTCTCCAGCTCATGGTGGATATCCTGGGTGCCGCAGATGAAGCGCACCGATGCCATTCCGAATCCGCGCGCGTCGAGGGCCGCTTTCGCGGCCTCGATGATTTCGGGATGGTTGGCAAGACCCAGGTAGTTGTTGGCGCATAGATTGAGGACTTCTTTCTCGCCCACCCGGATGTGGGCTTCCTGAGGAGATCGGATGTACCGCTCGTTTTTGAAGAGGCCGGACCCTGTAAGATCTGCAAGCACATCCTCTAGATACGTCTGAAAGGTGCCGTACATATCCACCCCCTGTTCTAATGCAAGAAAATCAACAATATGGCGTTTATCCTAGAATACCCCATAGGGATTGTCAAGGCGGAATCGCTTATGGAGTCTGATCGGCAGCCGATTGTTGACTGCAGGCCAAATCCCATTTCGGCCTATACCAATCCCGCCGTTTGAGAGGCTGCGGCGATTTTTTTATTGACAAACAAGCAGCCCTTTGCCATTCCGTTAGCTTCCATACAGTCATCATTCCGAAGCACCAGGAGCTCTCCCGGAGTTGCCGGCTGATTTCGTCTAAACCGTCAAAACAGATGGAATACGGTATGGATGCAGTCAAAATTTTCAAAAATGCACTGCTGATCGACGGAACCGGAAATCCGCCGCAAATAAACGGATGCGTCGTGATCGAGGGCTCCAAAATCGTCTATGCCGGTCAGGAAGATCATCAGGCGATCCCGGGATATCCGGAGCCCGAAATATTGGATTTGAACGGCATGACGCTGATGCCGGGGCTCATCGATACCCATGTTCATCTGAGCCTGCACGGGAGCCCGAATTATTTCAGCGAGATGATCATGGAGAGTCCCACCCTGACGGCACTTAAAGCCGTCAAAAAAGTCAAACGGATCCTCGAATCCGGATTCACCACCATCCGCACCATGGGGGACAAGGGGCAGCTCGATGTCGCCGTCAAAGCCGCGATCGAAGCCGGCGATATCGCAGGGCCCGGTATTTGCGCCAGCGGCTGCTGCCTGACCATTACCGGCGGTCATGGAGACATGTTCCCTCCCCATGCCCGCATTCAAGGTATGGGCCGGATTGTCGACGGCCCGATTGAAGCCAGAAAGGCTGCGCGGGAGCAGCTCAAGGCCGGGGCGGACAACATCAAGCTGATGGCCACCGGAGGCGGCATGTCGCCGGGTCCTCCGACGGTGGCCCAACTGACGATCGAGGAGATGCAGGCGGCAGTCGAAGAAGCACTTAAATACGGAAAAACGACGGCCGCTCATGCCATCGGCGCAGACGGCATCAAAAATGCCTTAAGAGCTGGGGTGCGCACCATCGAGCACGGGAGTTTCCTGGATGATGAAGGCATCGAGTTGTTGCTTGAAAAAGATGCCTATCTGGTGCCGACTCTGGCAGCGTTCAAGACGCTGAAGCACGGCAAAGAGGGAGGGGTTCCTGAGTATACGATCGAAAAGGTCAAATATTTCCAAACCGCTCACAGCGCCAATCTGAAAAAGGCCATAGCCGCCGGGGTGAAGATCATCGTCGGAACAGATGCCGGCACTCCGTTTAACTATCACGGCGAAAGCGCTTATGAGCTGGAATGCCTGGTTGCCCACGGGTTTTCGGAAATGCAGGCCATTCGGGCGGCCACCGCAACAGCCGCCGAAGCCCTGCGGCTCTATGACCTCGGCACCCTTGAAAGAGGAAAAACCGCAGACCTCATCGTGGTCGACGGCAACCCGCTCGAAGACATTAAAATCCTGCAGAATGTCGAAAGAATCGAAATGGTTTTCAAGAGAGGAAAGCTGGCTTCGAAATTGGAATGATGCTTGAGCTTTGTGGATAACCAAGTTGCATTTTATCGATTGCAGCCGAAGGAGGAAACCCGATGAAAGCGATTAATTTCCGGAATGCCGGGCTTTTGATCCCGCCAGTCATCGTGCTGTGCTTGTCGGTCGTCGGATGGGGGGTTCGGACGGCGGAATGCAAAACCCGCGTCGTGGTCGCCCAGGGCGTCGAGCCGACGGTGCTGGACCCGGATATGCACCGTGAAAATTCGACGAACAACGTCATTCTCCACATTTACGATGCGCTGCTGGAGAGGGATTCGAATGAAAAAATCCAGCCGGATCTGGCGGAATCCTGGAAGATCATCGATGACAAGACGCTTGAATTCAAGCTCCGCAAGGGGATCGCGTTTTCAAACGGGGAGCCCTTCGATGCCAAGGTGGTCAAGTACAATTATGAGCGGGTGGCGGGGCTGCTCCCCGGAGCGAAGAAAACCAAGAATTCCCGAGACTTCAAAAGCATCGGGGAAGTGCAGATCATCGACGAAAACACGGTCCGCCTGGTCACCAAGTACCCGGATCCGCTCCTGCTCTCGTACGCATGCACGAAATACATGGTTCCCATCGAGTATACGAAAAAGGATAACTTCGAGAAGCTGGCCACCAAACCCGTCGGCACGGGGCCTTATCTGCTGGAGAGCTGGATGAAGGGCGGCGAGCTTGTCCTGGTTGCCAAGAAAGATTACTGGAAAGGCACACCGAAAATCGATGAGGTCGTCTTTCGCCCCATCCCCGAGGATGCGACGCGAATCGCCGAGCTGCAAGTCGGCAGCGTGGACATCGTTGCAAATCTCAAACCGGACAACGTGAGTGAGGTCCAGGAGAACCAGGACCTGGAAGTTAAATTCGTACCCAGTGTCCGGGTGGCCGCAGTGTGGATCAATGCGCTGATGGACAAGCTCAAAGATTCCCGGGTCCGCAAGGCCGTCAACTATGCCATCGACGTGAAGTCGCTGATTGAAAACGTCATGGGCGGAAACGGCTACCGGGTATCCACCGTAGCACCGAATTCCTTCATCGGATGGGACCCGGAGGAGCAATTCTACCCTTATGACCCGCAAAAAGCCAAACAACTGCTGAAAGAGGCGGGCTATCCCGACGGTTTCGAGGCGACGATCCTCACCCCGAGAGGACGCTACCTGAATGATGTTCAGGCATGCGAAGCCATCGCCGGCATGCTCACCAAAGTCGGCATCAAAACCCGGGTGGAGGCGGTGGAATTCGGCGTGTTCGCCAAAAAAACCCAGGCTCATGAAATGCCGGAATTCATGTATGCCGCCTGGGGCAACAGCCAGTTCGATGTCTGGGATATGATCAATACCTGTGTGCGCAGCGGGGCGATGTTTTCCTGGTACAAAAACGATAAGGTGGATGAGTACATCGACCAGGCCGCCCGCACGATCGATCCTCAAAAACACAGCCAATACCTTCAGATGGCCCTGCGGGAGATGTGGGCCGATCCGCCGTTTGCCTTCCTCTATCAGCAGCGGGATATCTATGGAGTGAACAAACGTCTGGTCTGGGAGCCGCGATCGGATGAAGACATCAATCTGTCCGGAGCGT
This sequence comes from Desulfobacteraceae bacterium, assembly GCA_003599475.1. The sequence goes on along the minus strand of QZKK01000112.1, from coordinate 2,989 downwards.
ATCTGAAGAAATAACGTAAAAGTTCAGCCACCAAGACACCAAGACACAAAGAGGGAACAGGAAAACTGTAATCTTAGTGTCTTCGTGCCTTTGTGGCTCGGCCATTGCGCAAAAAACGATTCTTTACACCATGTCCGGTTATCTCGTAAAAAGGCTCATCCATTCGATCATCATCATCTTCGGCATCTCCATGGCCGTCTTCGTGATTTCCCGCCTGACCGGCGATCCGGTCAGCATCATGGTGGATTTCGGCACTTCCGTCGAGGATCGGGAAGCCATTCGCAAGGATCTCGGACTGGACAAGCCCATGCCCGTCCAGTACCTGATCTTTCTGAAAAAGGCGGCTCTGGGCGACTTCGGAGATTCCATTCGATACCAGGAACCTGCCATCGGACTCGTTTTTCAGCGCATCCCGGCGACACTCAGACTCCTGGCATTCACCTTGTTTTGGGCGCTTACCGTCGCCGTTCCCATCGGCATCGTTTCCGCCATAAAACGCAACGGGTTTTTCGACGTGGCCGGCATGACGATTACGTTTCTGGGCCAATCCATCCCCAGCTTCTGGCTGGGAATCATGCTGATCATGATCATAGGGGTAAAACTGCATCTCCTGCCCATTTCCGGCTATGGCGGCGGAGATCTCTCCCATGTCATCATGCCGGCCGTCACGCTGGGGGCTTTCGAGATGGCATCCTTTGCCCGCATCACCCGCTCCAGCATGCTGGAGGTTCTGGAGATGGATTATATCCAGACGGCACGGGCCAAGGGGGTCCGTGAAGCATGGGTCGTCGCAAAGCATGCGCTGCGCAACGCCCTCATCCCGATTATCACGATCATGGGGCTGCATGTCGCCCTGCTGTTGGGCGGGGCGGTCATCACCGAGCAGATTTTCGCTTATCCGGGTGTCGGCTGGCTTGCGGTGCAGTCCATTTACAACCGCGATTTTCCGGTCATCCAAGCCATCGTGCTTGTCGTCTCCGTAGGGGTGGTTGCGACCAATTTTCTCATCGATATTCTTTACACCCTCATCGATCCCAGGATCCGTTATGAATAAAACCGGTAATTTTTTACGCAAAGTCCGCGGGAACAAGATGATCTTTTTCAGCAGCATCGTTTTGCTGATCACGATTTTCTGCGGAACGTTTACGGGTCTTTTAGCTCCTTACAGCCCTTACGATCAGGAGCTTGGAAACAAGCTGAAGCCGCCGCTGTGGAGAGATGCCGAAGGCCGGCGCTATCTTTTGGGTACGGATCAACTCGGAAGAGACGTTTTCAGCAGGATTCTTTACGGAATCCGGGTTTCGCTGCTCATCGGGATTCTTGCCGTGCTGATCTCTGCCGTTTTCGGAATTGTCCTCGGCCTGGTCGCCGGTTTTTACGGCGGCATTTTCGACGACATCATCATGCGAATCGCAGATGTGCAGCTTGCCATCCCGCTGATCCTGCTGGCCATTTCCGTCATCGTGGTCCTCGGAAGCAGCATCGAGGTGCTCATTCTGGTGATCGGGCTTACGCAGTGGATGGCCTATGCCCGCATGGTTCGAGGCGAGAGCCTCTCGCTGCGGGAAAAAGATTTCGTAACTTCCGCCTATGCGGCAGGTGCGTCCGATCTGCGCATCATTACCCGCTATATTTTTCCGAATACGCTGTCGTCGGTGATGGTCCTGATCACCTTGAACATGGCAACGGTCATCGTGCTGGAGGCCGGGTTGAGCTTTTTGGGGCTCGGCATCCAGCCGCCCGAGCCTTCGCTCGGGACCATGTTGAGCGAGAGCAAAAACTATTTGAGCCGGGCCTGGTGGCTGAGCACTTTCCCGGGGCTGACCATCATGATCATTATTCTGGCCATCAATCTGTTCGGCGACGGATTGAGGGATGTGCTGGATCCCCGGCTCGAGAATTATTGACACTTTGAAGTTCATGCAGGAGATCAGGCGCAGTCGAAGCAGCGGACCCAATGCCCGGGGGAAACCTCCGCCGGCGGCGGAACCTGGGTGCGGCAGCGCGCTTCGGATCGAGGGCAGCGGGTATGAAAGTGGCACCCTGAAGGCGGATCGACGGGGCTGGGCACATCTCCTTTTAAAATGATGCGCTTGCGCTTCAGATTCGGATTGGCGATCGGTGAAGCGGACAATAAAGCCCGGGTGTAAGGATGCCGCGCATGATCGTGCAGGATTTCGGTGGGAGACATTTCGACAATCCTGCCTAGGTACATGACCGCAATCCGGTTGCACAGGTGCCTGACCACCGAGAGGTCATGGGAGATGAAGAGGTAGGTCAGCCCGAGTTTTCGCTGCAGATCCTGCAATAGATTCATCACCTGGGCCTGGATCGACACATCCAGCGCCGATACCGGTTCGTCGCAGACGATAAATTTCGGATTCAGCGCGAGCGCTCTGGCAACCCCGATTCGTTGACGCTGACCCCCTGAAAACTGATGCGGAAACCGATACAGATGCTCCTCATTCAATCCGACCTCTTTTAGAAGGGTCAGCACCCTTTCCTTCCGCGAAGCGGAATCTCCCTGCCGGTGGATGATCAACGGCTCCCGGACCAGCTGATCGACGGTGTATCTCGGATTCAGGGACGAGAAAGGGTCCTGGAAGATAATCTGCATTTTCGCCCGCAGGCGCCGCAGCTCTTCTTTGGCAAGCCTGGACACATCCTGTCCGTCGAAGAAAACTCTCCCTTCGGTGGCGTCTTCAAGACGCAGGATCACCCGGCCCAGGGTCGATTTGCCGCAGCCGCTCTCCCCCACAAGCCCTAGGATTTCCCGTTCCGCGATCCGGATAGACACCCCGTCGACCGCTTTGACGTGTCCTTCCGCGCTCGCGAACAATCCCTTCTTCAAAGGGTAATGCTTCTTTACATCTTCGGTTCTTACGAGCTCGGCCGTGCCGCTTCCGGCATTCGATCGAAAAGGCAGCTCTGCACTGGATGTTTTTTCTTTCATTCGATGTTCGATGTTCATCTCTTCATTCGATGCCTG
>QZKK01000202.1 GCA_003599475.1 Desulfobacteraceae bacterium | reverse complement strand
CGCGTCGAAGCACTAAGCGGCAACCTGAAAAACATTCATTATGAAATCTTCACATTTCTCTTCGACGAATCCTTTCGTTACCTGTTTGAATTGCAGCCACTCGGCCTTTGGAATTTCCCCCTTGATGCACACTTCCATTTCAACAGGTGGGAGATATTCGTCTTCGTTTAGATTGAAGCGAATGTAGGAGTCATTAATTTTCAACTCATTGACCTCTCGTTCATCTAAATATGAGAAAGAATCCGTGCTGTCTGAACTGAGACTCAATTCCTTACAAATTGAAACCAGCTTTTCATGATACGCCCATATGGTTGGATATATTTCGTTTGCATAAATTTCTCTGAATTTCTTTTCTCTTTCCCTTCTCTTAAGCTCCTTCTTTTCCGCTTCATTTTTCAGCTTCTTTTCAACCTCCTTTTGTTCCTGTTCATAGGAAGATACCAGGTTCTTGAGCCATTCGAATTTTTCATCGCTATTTATTTTTGTCTCCATATTGCCCATCCTCCAGTTTAGATCTATATCGATCAAAGCCGAACTCTCCGGATATTTTCCTTGAGATGCAGCCTTTATCCAACATTATGTGCTTTCAAGGACGCTGAAAATGCATGAACCACCCTGTTTCTCGGTCTGAAATTATGTAAGACACCCCATTTTTTCCTCCAAATGGGGTGAACCGAGTTCATACGTAAGACAGTACAATAGATCTAAATATCTGAGTATATTGGGAAATCGTAAGCGTTCAGGGGTTCGAGTTCAGCGCTTAAAAACTGCGCTGGTTTCCAGGTTTTCAACCCTGAAATATCGAAGGATCAAAACCCATCGTCGAGTCTAAGAAATTGAAATTCCAACCGTTGAACCTTTTAGCGGTGAATCGTGAACCGTTACCATATTTGAGGATATCAAGAGGCTCACTGAGTTCTAAGGCTTTGAAATTACGCCAACGGTTGATCCTTTTATCGCTGAACCGTGAACGGATCCCTGGTATTCAATTATGGATTTTATTTGGCTTCAGGGTATGGTAATGGAGAACAATCGGCTGTGAGATCTTGCTCCTAAGAGGAACTGCACTGGAGGTTTCGTTCATGAAACCGTTTCAAACTCTGCTTTGTCTCATCATCACCGTGTTTCTGCCATCGCTGGCGTCTTTTGCCGGTACCCGGATCGAGATCGTTTTAAAAAACGGAGGCGTCGTTCCGGCCGAAGACTATTTCGAAGAAGGAGACCTGATCTGCACCTATCGCTATGGCGCACTGATTAAAATTCCGAAGGCCAGCGTCCTTGAAATCCGAGAGTTAGAGGCTTCCGCCGATGTCAAAGAGGTGACTCCGGATCCTTCCATTTTTCAGGAAAAGAAGCGGCAACCGATAAGCGACAGCGGATCGACCTCCGGGCCGGAAAGCAAGGAAGACGAATGCGAGCAACAGCTTCGGCACTTCCGGAAACAAATGCAGATCTACTGCGGGGATGCGGCACATAAAGCAGCCTCGGTCACACGGCCGCCGAATGCAGGGGGAGCCAACAGGGCTTCCGTCTCTAAAGCAACCGCCGATCAATTCATGGCCCATGTACAATCGAAAGTCGAAGCCTCCAAGGCTTCAACGAACTGTGAATACTATACGAATCGGGTGGCGTATTGGGAAAAAAAATGCGGCAAATGACCGATGCCGCTGTAATCTTTTGTTATCCATACCACCAACCCATTTTTCCATAATTCCATCATTCCATTGTTCCCTTTGGATCCGTTACGGCAGAGCTATTGAACTCTGACCCGGCAGGCGGCAGCCCTTTCCCGCGCGGGAAATCATGCCCAGGCGCTCAAGATTGCAGAGCAGGCCCTGTCGCTGCAGCCCGCAAATCCTTACTCCGTGCTTGCTGCAGCCGAAGCGCTCTACGGGCTTTCCCGGATCGAAGATGCGCTCATCCACTTCGAGGCGATTGCGGCCGATCGTAAACTTTCAAGCTTTGCCCGCAAGGGGATTCTGGAATGTACCGCCGCAAAGAAGGATTGGAACCGGATCCTTCATCTCTTGGCCCAGTGGGAAATCCCGCCGGATTTCGAATTCGACTGGAAAGTCAAAGCGCTTGCCGGATTGAATCGATTGGAGGAGGCCATTTCCGTCTGCAGGGCCCGGCTCAAAGCCTGTCCGGACGATTCGCGGGGGCTGTGGGCGCTCACGGATCTCGAGATTCGCAAGGAAGGCATACAACCGGTGCTTGCACGCATGGGCCGCCTGGCAAAAATTCCTTCACGACCCTCGATCTACAAGGAAATATATGCTTCCCTCTGCCGCCGGTCGGGAAAACCGGATGCCGCCCTCGAACAATACGCGAAACTCGCCAGGGAGGAGGCTAGTCCGAAGATTCACCGCAGGCAGGCATTCGTGCTGGCAAAGTCCGGAAGAGAGCTCGAGGCCATCCCCCTGATGGAAGAACTGTTGAAGATCGATCCTTTCGATTTCTATTTGCATCGCTCCTATCTTCCGGCCTGTCAAAGGGCCGGAAAGCTCGATCGCGCACGGACTTTCTATGAGCAACTGCTTGCGGCAAACCCCGAGGAAAAATCGCTTTTCGGAAAGATTCGAAAAGTTCAAAGCCTCATCCGAAAACAATCCGCGGCAGAAAACGGATGACCTGATGGAGCAATCGGAAACGATGAATAAAACCCTGCGCATCGGCGATCTCATCGAGGTTCCGCCGGTTCAAACGGTCATTAGACTAGAAGACGGCAAAACCGGTTCCGAATTCGCTGCGCAGAGCTTCGTGTTCACCGATGAGGTGAAATCCCATTTCTCCATCCTGGCAGACGCCCTGGCAAAGGATCACGGTCGGGGATTTTTCCTCCAGGGGGATTTCGGATCGGGAAAATCCCACTTCCTTGTCACTCTGGCAACCTGGATCTCCAATCGGGCCGGAGCCGACTGGCTGTGCCGGCACCACCCTGCACTCCGGAAATTCACGGAATCAAAGCGAAGACTCCTGCCTGTGGATGTCTCACTGGTCAACTATCGAGCGGCAAGCGCGCTTGAAAAAATACTGGTTGAAGCCGTGGAGGCCGCATTGGCGGCTCACGGCGTCGAAACGCGACTGACGCCGCTTTCGGCGTTTCTGGTCCATTTCAAAAGCCTGCTTCGAACAGAATCCATGGCGGAGGCTTTTGCGGAACAGATCGGAATCGCCGCAGCCGGCATCGAAGATTATGTGCGGGAAAATCCGCGTGCATGCTATGTCGAAGCCGTGCGATTCATGAAACAGATGGGATTGAAAGCACCGGAGGCCCTGCTGGAGGAACGGCACGAAACCCTGCAGCGGGTGCTCGCCGCCACACAACAGGCGGGATTCGACGGGCTGGTGCTGATTATCGACGAACTTTCGGAGTTTTTCCGGTCGAAGCCGGATGCCCGCAGCCTGAACGAAGACGCTCGAACCCTTCAATTGCTGGGGGAGCTGGCGGATACTCAGCCGGTCTGGATCATCGCCGCCGTACAGGAGAGCATCGAGCGTACCGGCGACATCGCCCAGGTCACCTTTTTAAAAATCAAGGACCGCTTTCCGGTGAAACTGGTGCTTTCGACGCTCCACATCAAAGCATTGATATCCAGACGGTTGGTGAAACACAGAGAAAGCACCGGAGCAGAGCTCTACCGCATCTATGAATATCTGCGCCTCCAATTCCCCTCCTTTTCATGGCGGTTTGAAGAATTTCAGGCCGCTTATCCCGTCCATCCTGCAACCATCGACCTGTTGAACGGGTTGGGGGATCTTTTTTCGGAACACAGGGGAATCGTCGATTTCGTCCATTTCCGCATTGCCGGGGACCCGGGCCGCCAGATTCCCGGCGTCCTGGATCGGCCCAGCCACGTGCTTTTAGGGCCGGACAGTATTTATGATCACTTCTGCGGGCGAATGGCGGAATTTTCCGCCCTCCATGTCTATCCCAAATATGTCGTTCCCCATCTGGACGAAGTCATTGAAAGGGCGATCGACGATCCGGAGGATCGCGCCCTGGCGCGCCGCATCGTGCGCGTCCTGGTGCTCTACGCCATCCACCCTACAGCCGAACTGCCCGGCGTAAGAATGCTGACCGAGCTCGTCTCCTGGACGTTGTCCGAACAGGATCCGGATCTGAGCGTTCGGTTCGTGGCCGAAGCCATATTGGATGTACTGGTGAGGGAAAGCAGATTTCTTATAAAAAAGGATGCGGGAACCCCGGAATCGGATCCTCTCGAATCCGTTTACGCCGTGGTCGCCCAGGAGGATCCGGCAAAGACCTTCAAGAATAGGCTTAGCCGTGCGGCATCTGAAATCCCGCTGGACGATCACCGATTGCTGCTGGAACCGCTTTCCGAGCTTCCCGAATCAGCCTCCTGGCCGGGTCCGACCTTTCTCGAACGGGACGTTTTCCGTACGGTCGGCTGGTGCCAGAGCAACCGGCGGGCTTTGATCTCTTTTCTTCGGCCCGGGGACGAAAACGGCCTTTCCGATCGAATCCGGCAATCTTTGGGCGCCGGTGAATGCGATTTTGCGGTCATCTTCGGCCTGGGAAAAATCGATTTTAAACGGGATCATACGGCCGTATGGGAAATACCCCTGCCGCTTGCCGGAGGCGCGGCTCGGAGCCTTCGGGACTTTCTGGCCGCCCGGCAACTCTGCTCCGTTCTGCGGACGACCCATCCTGCGGAGGCGCCGTTGATTCAGCCCGCCAAAGAAACGGTGAAGCTGCTGACCTCTGAAGCCGGCCATTCGGCCCTCGATATCTTCTACGGAGGAAACTTCTCGGACACCCGGATGGATGTCGAACCGGTGGTTCGACAAATGAGACGCTTCGACCGGCTGCTCGAAGTAGCCGGCGAGGTGCTGCTGGAAATCCGCTATCCCGGATATCGAAAAGTCGCCCCGCGCAAAGGGGCACCCTCGCGATTTCTCTACCAGCGGCTCATCGATGAATTCATCTCGGTGGGCAGCATCGGCCTTCGCGACGCGCACACCCGGGGGCTCAGCGATGCAATCGAGGGGCTTGCCGCCCCTCTGGGGCTGGTGGAGCTTCGATCCGGCAGCTATGTGTTTGCCCCGGATCCGGATCATCATCCCCTGCTGGCATCGATCTTCGACCAGTTGGGCACGGCGATACCGACCGATTTCGCACAGCTTGTACTGGCTCTCCAAACGGGATGGTACGGCCTGCCGAAAGACACAGCCCTTTTCCTGATATCCGCCCTTGCTCACGGCGGCTTGATCACCCTTCTTAAAAACGGACGCGCAATCCCTCTGGAGCTGCTTCGCATGACTTCGGTGGAGACGGCCGACGCCCTGGCGCCCGGAGAGGTGATCACCCGCCACGATCGCGACACCTTCATCGAGTCCTGCCCCTTCCTGGCCCCCGCCTCGGGCTGGACGTCCTTCGGATTGCGGCAGCAGCGGGAAGTCTGGCAAAATACCGTCAAGTTCAAGGAATGGGCGCAAAAAACGGCCATCGAAATGGAAAGCCGCCTGGCGTCTGTGGCCGAGTTTTCAGCCTTTAAAAACCTCGATATCGATTCGCTGCTTTCCCGACTGAAGGCACTGTCCGTCCTTTCTGCAGAAATCAAGGTCTCCTATCCCGCCCGGAATGGCCTCGAACGTTTTTTGAGCGCCTGGCGGGAAAGCGGCCTGTCTGCTGCCGATATCGATCTCATCAAGAAGATGCGGACCTTTCTCAGCCGGCACGCCGAGTCATTTGTATTCGTCAATCATTACGTGCGGCACTCAGCCGTGATGCAAACGGCTGCGGAGCAGACCGAAATCGCTGTGCTCCAACGTGCGGTTCTTGAGCTCCTGGACCAGCCGGAAGCCCTGATCAGGGAGGAAAATCACTCTCATGTGATGGAGGCTTTCGAGCGGTTTCGAACCGAGTATGCCCGGGTTTACGGTCAAGTTCATGCCGATTACTACCGGAGATCGGAGAAAAAGCCGCTGTCGAAATTTGCCGCAAGGGCAAACGAGCTGCTGCAGCGCCTGGCATCCATCGAGATTCTGGACCGGCCGGCAGGCTTGAAAGAGGTGATCGGAGAACTGACAGCATCCCCCGCTCCGACGTGCAAACGAAACCTTGCCGAAGAGCTCCTCCGCTCTCCGGTCTGCAACTGCGGCCTCCTTCCGGGCAGCCCCATGCCCCCGGTTGGGACCCTGGATCTGAGACTGGACCCGGATCGCGCCATTGAAAAATGCCTCATCGACTATTTGGGAATCATGAAACGGCCGGAAATCAGAGAGGCGTTATCGGCCAGGATTTTCGCGCTGGCAGACGCCGATCCGGATTCCGCCAAGAGGCTACGGAGCTTGAATGCGCTTTTGGAAAACGCACATTCTTCTCCGGCGGCTCTACTGGACATATTGGATGAGTCCACGGCAAAGGAAATATCCAGAGCGCTTTCCGGCCGCGTCTCCATCGAAAGGCGGCCGCTTGCCGATTTGACGACGCAGCTCGGCGGCCGTCGTCTGGCACCCGGACAGGTGCGTGAAATCATCGACAAGTGGATGTCGGTTGCCGGAGGAAATACCGTGATTGCCATAGACGAGGACGGGTCAAAACCGGCGGCGGAAGCCGGTATGTCCCCCCAGTACTGGTGGTCGATGCTGCATTCCGACCTTTTCACGGAGGACCCGGGTCCCGGCGCCCGCGAGATCGAGTCAATCCTGGAGCGCCAATTCCCGGCAGCGGATCTGCGCCAGCGCTTGTTCGGTTTGGACGAAAAACGTCTTCTTCGGTTTCTCACCGAAGAGCCGTTCCACACCCATGCGCTGCAGGTTGCCTGGCAACTGCTGGCTGAACGAATCATCTCAGGCGCCCCTTTGCCGCACGGGACCCGCATGGAGTCCCGGCATGCCGATCGCGAGCTCGCCGGGAGAATCAACACACGCCTGGCTGTACTTGATCGGATGCAGTCATTAAAGGATGCCCCCTTGCCCGCCGCCCTGCGCCTTCGGATACCGCTGGACGCCGTCCTGTCCGATCCATGGGCATCGGCCGAACTCCGGTCCCTGGTTCGGAATCGAATCGGAACTCTTGCAAAAAGGGGGGAAGATTGGCTTTCGACGCTTTCTGCCGCTGCACCCCTTGCGCTTGCGGAAAACCCGATGGTGGTCGTCGTCGACGGGGTTTCGCCGGATGTCTGGATGGAGGCAAAGGATGCGCTGAAAGAGGCCTGCGACGCTGTTTCCGGAAGCTGGTATCGCCTGGAAGTCCGTCCCGATACCGCCTCTTCGATGTCGGCACTCTTCGGATTTGCCGGAGACGCCTTGGACGAGCTGGCATCCCGAGGAATCGATTATCTGCGGATCAAAGGCAACGAAGCCCGGGGGCTTATAGACCTTTTACCCGCCAATTCACCGGAAAAACCGGTTGTCGTCAGCATATCCCTTGTGGATGAGGCCGCACATTCCGCCTTGATTCCGCTTTACGAGATGCCCGGCATGCTTGCAAATCTGTTGAACAGGGAATTACCCCGGCTCCGGAAAATCTGCAGGGAACAGCGCAGGCGGCTGATTCTCACCACCGATCACGGGCTTACCCTGGGTTCCACCGGGCTGACCCACGGCAGGGGGGGCGTCTACGAAAGAGCGCTTTTCCGCGCCGAATGGGGGGCGCACGCGTAGCAAGGCGCAGGCAGCGCAAGTTACAACTGCCCGCTGCGACATCATGCTCCGGGGATTGAGCGCCGGGAATCGGCCTCTTGGTCGCAGCGGTCCGCTATTTCACCAGCGTCAAGCGGGCCTATTCTGATCGGAACTAGGCCCGGCTGTTTTTTTTCAAGTGCTGCAGATCGGATAAAACAGGACTATTTGATAATCTTAGCCAGAGAGAGGAGTTCATAGGGAATCTCCAGGCAGCGTTACACAGTATTTTCGCCTTGTCTCCGATCAATTGCCCTATTCGGCTTATGCGATCCTGAACTTCTTCTGGAGGAAGTTCCTCATTCGAGAAAAGGATGATGGGGAATTCCTTCTCGATTCTGCGACGCAATTCGGAAAGTGGGCGCTCCCTCTCTGCTGGAGGCAAATTTGCGAATTCGTAAAGCTTGCTGAAGCTCCATGCCGCAGGATTGACTTCGAAACCGTAAGCACTCAATGACATTGTGGCTGCTTCAAGCAAGACGGTGCCACTCCCGGCAAACGGATCAAGAACAACCGAATCGGACAGGCAATAAGCATTCAGCAGACATTCGATCAGTTGGGGTGAGAACTGACCCCTCCAAGCGGAGAGGTTTGACCGATTCTTGTCCTCTATATTGAGCAGCCCTTGCGGGACTGGTTGCGTGAAATCCTTCAGGTTTTGTTTCTCCTATTGTCCTTCTTATAGAATCATATGCAGAAAAAACCAGGCAAGGCATTCGGAAACGGCACTAGGACGCCTGGTTTCTGTGTCAGGCCGAAACCTGTTGTTCGATATCGTCAACGATATATCTTAATTCCCAGGATCATTGCAATTGTTGAAGGTTTGCCAGAAATACGTTAATTTTGCAAGTTTTTGACAGGGCCAAGCACAGAAGCTCTGATACTACCTAAACGTACTCACGGCTGTTCGGCTTATTCCTTCCCGCGGCCTTAATGATGATCGACATTCGGTTTGATCTCGCGGTACTTGAATTCTTCGATCAATTCGGCCAAACGGTCTACGATGACATCGAACAACTCCTCGCCCTTCCCCTTTGAAGCCAAAGTGGCGTCCCCAACGACACCGGTCTCCGAGATCCGGGACCAGCGATCCATAAAACTGAGCGGCGGGGCTTCAATCAGGCTGCGCCAATGGAATTTCGAAATCGGAAAGCCGATTTCTTTGACTCCTTTGGTCTGGTCAACCAGCGTTTCGTCCAGATAGAGCACCAGGGACGTTTCAAGTTCTTCGGCGTGCGAAATGTACCGGGATTCGCAGATGGCCTTGATTTCGCTTCGGGCCAATGAATAGGGCGTGATGCAGCCGACGATAGCTGTGGTCTGATCCATGACCAGGCGGGCCGCCACATCCATGAACGGACGGTTGGAGCCGTGGCCGTTTGCAACCAGGAGCCGCCTGAATCCATGGCGCGTCAGGCTTTTCAAGGCGCCTGCAAGATAACCGATGAGATGGTTTCCATCAATGGAGATCGGGCCCGGGAAATCCATGTGATGTTCCACATAGCCATAAGGAATCAGCGGCATCAAGAGCACATCTTTGGCAACCTTGCGCACTGCCGCCCGACACATATCGTTGATGAGCAAACAATCGGTTTCCACGGGAAGATGCGGTCCATGATCTTCGATTGCGGCGAAGGGTTGCACCACGACCAGGTTGTCTTTGTTCAAATCCCGTATCTCCGGCCAACTCAAATGGGCGTACAGAAGCGGGTCTTTCATCTTGTTTTCTGTATCCTTTGCGTTGTCGTTTACTTTCGTGAGGCCGAGAAACCCTGATCCAGGACATCCATCAAGTGATCCAAAACGCTTTCTTCGATATTGAGAGGCGGCATGAAGCGGATGATATTGCCGTACACGCCGCAAGTATACACCAGAACGTGCTGCGAAAACAGACGGTCGACAATTGAGGCCGTCTTTTCGGGGTCGGGCCGGCCGTCTGCTTTGACCAATTCAATTGCGTTCATCAGCCCCAGGCCGCGAACATCTCCGATTTCCGGGTACTTCTTCTTAAGAGTGATCAGTTTCTCGCGAAGATGATTTCCTTTCGCGGTGACCGAATCGAGGAAACCGGGTGCTGCGATGATTTCAAACTGCGCCAGGCCCGCAGCGCAAGCCACCGGATGCCCGCCGAAGGTTGAGCCGTGGGAGCCGGCAGGCCACCTGTCCATAAGTCCCCGGTTGGCGGCCAGGACGGCCAGGGGGTAGCCGCCGCCGACAGCTTTTCCCAGAAGCAAAATGTCCGGTTCAACTCCGAAATGTTCAAAGGCGAACATACGGCCGGTCCGGCCCATGCCGGTTTGTACTTCGTCAAAGATCAGCAGAAATCCCTTGTCGCGGCAAAGAGTGCCGAGGGCCTGCACGTATTTCGGGGGCGGCACCACGTAACCGCCTTCACCCATGACCGGTTCAAAAAGCAGGGCACCGACATCCTCCGCCGGGATAATGTGCTCGAAATCCCCCAGCAGGTACTCCAGGCAATCCATTTGGCAGCTTTCGGGCTTCTGATGAAAATTACATCGAAAGCAATACGGGTAGGGAGCAAAATAAACCTGAGGCAAAAAGGGCGCATAGTGTTTCCGGAACTTGGCACTGGAGCCGGTGACCGAGGCCGCTCCCATGGTCCGGCCATGAAACGAGCCTCGAAAAGCGATAATGGAGGTCTTGCCGGTCAGGTACCGGGCTAGTTTCAGACCGCTTTCCACCACCTCCGCTCCGGTGTTGGTAAAAAAGAACTTGTCAAGTGATCCGGTCCATTTCCGCAGTTCGGCAGCCAGGAGCAGGGCACTCGGGTAGCTGACCAAGTTGAAAGATGCATGGCCGAGCTTAAGGAGTTGTTTGGTCGCAGCGGTTGTCAACGCAGGATGGCAATGCCCCAGGGCGTTCGAAGCCACGCCTTGCACGAAATCCAGATATCGATCTCCCTCAATCGTATAGAGATGAACTCCTTCGCCTCGATCCACGACCAAATCCGTCACCTTCTTGGGGGCGGTCGTAAAATGTTCAGCGTAGGCACCTTTCAGCCATTGTGAGTCCATAGTCATTCCTCATTTAACGTCGGTAAGCCGTACAACGCAGTTCCATCCAAGTCACGAGCCTGGATGTCGAAAAAACCATGAC
>QZKK01000154.1 GCA_003599475.1 Desulfobacteraceae bacterium | reverse complement strand
GAGCATCACCCCCGAAGAGGGCGCCGAACGCCTCTTTGCCCCCTGCATGTGCGGGATCTTCAACCCGCACCGGGCGGCGCTCATCCTGAAAGATCTGTCCGCTGTTTAAGGCAGAAGGTTGTGCCCGGAGGCCCGGCCTCGAGGGGCAGGGTTAACATGAGAGCTGAAAATTCGAAATACGAATATCGAAATCCGAAACAAATCCAAAAATCAAAATCCCAAATGATAAAATCAATCATGGGTCTTATCAAAAGGTCCCGATTATTTGGTCATTCGAATTTTGGTCATTGGTGCTTGTTTCGGATTTCGAATTTCGAGCTTAGGATTTAAGGGAGCTCCGGTGCGCCTCGAAGGTAAAACCGCGGTTTTGACAGGTGCCGGCTCCGGAATCGGCAAGGCGATCGCACTTCTATTTGCACGGGAAGGGGCGCGGGTGATGCTGGCCGGGCGCCGCGAAGCTCCCTTGAAAGCCCTGGCGGATACGATCCGGTCCGCCGGCGGTTCCGCCGCATACTGTCAAACCGATGTGACCCGGGGCGACCAGGTCCAGGCGCTGGTTCGTACCGCGCTTGCGGAATTCGGAAAGCTCGATATCGTCGTTGCCAATGCAGGAATCCACCCGTCGCGCACCGACATCCTCGAGACCACCGAAGAAGCATGGCACCAGACGCTGGCAACCAATCTGACCGGTGTCTTTCTTACCTGCAAGTACAGCCTGCCTGCGCTGATCGAAAACCGGGGCGGTGCCATCATCGCAACCTCCTCGATGGTCGGCATGACAGGGGTGCGAAACCGGATTGCCTACGGTGCGGCCAAGGGAGGCGTCAATCAGCTCGTAAAGTGCATGGCCATCGATTGCGCGAAATACAACATCCGTGTGAATGCAGTCTGCCCCGGCCGGGTGATGAGCGAGATGGTTTCCCACTTGAAGGAGGCGGACGGGACCTGGGGGGGCATTACAAAACCCTACCCCCTTGGATTCAGGGGAGAGCCGGAGCACGTCGCATATGCGGCGCTTTACCTCGCTTCGGATGAATCCGAATGGGTCACCGGTGTTCTCCTGCCGGTGGAAGGCGGATATCTGAGCTACTGAAGGCTAAAATTATCCACGAAGGGCACGAAGACACACCAAGAAAAGCCTTCGTGATCTTGGTGTCCTTCGTGGATGAAATTCTACCGGGAGAATGAATCATGAAAAAAGTCGCGATGGGTCCGGAAACATACATCTATCCCAAACCGGCATTCCTGATCGGCGCCGATGTCGACGGGCGTGCAAACTTCATGACGGCGGCATGGTGCGGCATCGTAAACAGCGAACCGCCGATGATCAGTGTCTCCATTCGACCCCAGCGGCACACCCTCAAGGGAGTCCGGAAAAACGGCACCTTTTCCGTGAACATCCCGTCAGAAAGCCTCATGAAGGAAATGGATTACTGCGGGATCTTTTCCGGGGCCCGCGAGGATAAAAACAAGGTCTGCGGGTTTACGGTGTTCCATGGAAAGCTCGGCAATGCACCGATGATCGAGCAGTGCCCGGTCAATCTGGAATGCAAAGTCGTACACGAGCTGGAGCTGGGCTCCCACATCCTCTTTATCGGCCGGATCGAAGAGATCCATGCCTCCGAAGATGTCCTGACAGACGGGCTCCCCGACATCGAAAAGATCCGTCCGATCATCTACAGCTCCGGTGCCCGGAAGGGCTACTACGGGTTGGGCGCGAAGCTGGGTGCGGCCCACAAGGCGGGAATGGAGCTGAAGAAATAGGGCCGTACCTCAGGGGAACACGGAAATCCGAAATTCGAATATCGAAACTCGAAACAAATTCGAATATCAAAATTCGAATAATCAAAACGGAAGATCTGCGGCTAAGACTCTCGATTGTTTTGAATTTTGTACATTTGAATTTTGGTATTGTTTCGGATTTCGGATTTCGATATTCGAATTTTTAGTTTCTCGCAACATGATGAATTGCCAAAATAGCTTACCAACTTATGAGACAGCGCATTAAAACCCCAGCTCCTGGTTGATCAGAACGATCTTTATTCTCCCCTTGGGAAACGATTTTTCGGTGATGACCCAGCTATTGCAGAGGCGCTCGGGGCCCCTGCAGTCATCGCAATGGGAGATTGTCACACACGGAGTCTTTGCATCGAGCCGCATGGCGTTTACCGGTGCCGCGTAGTTTTTGATCCGGAAAAAGGCGTCCTCGAGATCCCCGACGAGTTTGTTGCGCCCGACGAAAACGACGACATGCCTGGGACCGAAGGTCAATGCCGCAACCCGGTTTCCGGTTCGATCCAGATTTACCAGTTGCCCGGTTTCGGTGACCGCATTGGTCCCGGTAAGATAGAGATCCGCCGAAAATGCCCGCCGCCTGCGGTTCAAGCTTTCCTCAAGAGTAATCCCTTTCTCGAAGGCATCGATGACATCGAGCTCCGAACGATTCCGGAGAACGTCATGGACGCCTGTCCCGGCGGCGGTCAGCGATCCGCCCCAGGAAACCGTTTTGGCTCCGGTCTCCCGCAGGACGGTCTCAAGCAGGATCCGGCCTGCGGCCTCTGCATTCTCCGCCCGGTAAACGGTAAAGTTGTTTGCCTCCAGTGCGCTTTTCAGCTTGTCGAGTCGAATCTCCCAATACCGTTCGATCGGTTTTTCCATTTTCAGCTCCTTCATCTTCAGATTTCCGAAACGATATAGCAGAAGATTCTGCCCGCGGCAATCGGGGGCAGAGAGAATTTCCGCTTTCTTTACCGAGGGTGGGATATCGACTATAATTAGTGAATCGAGCCACCAAGGCACGGAGGCACTTTGTGCCTTGGTGGCTTCGTGGCTGAACGATACATCCCAATCCTGCAAACAGCCGGGACCATGAACGACGCAACGCTTGAAGAAAAACCCGAAAACGGAAAAGAAGACCTCTCCTTCAAGGTCTTCTTCGAATTGATGGCCAGGCGGGTGAGTGAAATCCTGCTGGTCTCGAGCCCCTATGATGCGTTCATCCTGGAGGAAGACGGGCGCCTGGCCGAGAGGATCATCCATGAGTACAGCGGGCTGAATCTGACACGCCCTCCCCGGCTCACCTGGAAGTCGAGCGCCGGGGATGCCCTCGATGAGCTGGCGCAAAAAAAATACGACCTGGTCCTGACCATGCCGCGCATCGATGACATGGACCCGTACGCATTCGGAAGGACGGTGAAAAAAACCTATCCGGAGCTTCCGATCTTTCTGCTGACCCATTATGCGGGCCAGCTTCTCCCGCACCGGCCCCTGCACGATAGCTCGCCGATCGAGCGCACCTTTGTGTGGCTGGGCAATACCGATCTTCTCCTCGCTCTGATAAAGAATGTAGAAGACCGGATGAACGTTGCCCACGACACCCGTAGGGCGCTGGTGCGGGTAATCATCGTAATCGAGGATTCTGCTTTCTATCGCTCCTCGATTCTTCCGCTGTTGTACAAAGAAATCGTTTTACAGACCCAGGCGGTCATGGAGGAGTCTTTGAACGAAGCCCATCGGATCCTGCGAATGCGGGCCCGTCCAAAGATCCTGCTCGCGGAAACCTATGAAGAGGCGCTCGGTCTCTACAGAGAATACCGACCTTTTGCGCTCAGCGTCCTTTCCGATGTCAGGTTCCCCTTCAACGGCCGGATGGATGACGAGGCGGGATTTCGCCTGCTTTCGATGATCAAAGAGGAGACGCCCGACCTGCCCCTTCTGGTTTTCAGCTCCGAGGAGTCCAACCGAATGAAGGCCAACCGCATTCCGGCCGCATTCATTCACAAGAACAACCCTGCGCTTCATACGGAAATCAGGAACTTCTTCAAGGATTATCTCGGGTTCGGCGATTTCGTTTTTCGAATGCCGGACGGAACCGAAGTCGGACGGGCCCAGAATCTCCTCGCCATGGAAAGAGTCCTCCCGACCCTTCCGGAGGAGTCCATCTACTATCATGCGGCCCATGACGATTTTTCCACGTGGCTGATGGCCCGCTCGGAAATACAGCTTGCGTCCCGGTTGCGGCCGATCAAGGCCTCCGATTTTTCCAGCCGCAAAGCGGCCATCGAATACCTGATCCGGTACATCAAAAAAATGCGCAGGGACCGCCAGCGGGGAGTCGTCGTGGACTTTGTGGCCGAAGAGTTTGATCCTGAGACCGGCTTCGTGAAGGTGGGAAAGGGGTCTCTCGGCGGCAAGGCCAGAGGGCTTGCCTTCGTCTGGGAGCTGCTCAAGCAGAATCCGGAGCTGGATAAGAAATACCCTGAAATCCGGATCACGATCCCTCCCCTGATGGTCGTCGCCACGGACGGCTTTGACGAATTCGTCGCTGAAAACGATCTGAAACGGTTCGCCTCCTCCGATCATACCGACCGGGAAATCGAAGAAGCTTTCTTAGCCGGCCGCTTTCCGGACCGATTGAAACAGGTTTTCGACGTGTTCCTCGAAGAGATTGCCTATCCGCTGGCGGTGCGTTCTTCGAGCCTCTTCGAGGACGCCCTGTACTATCCGTGTGCCGGCGTTTATCACACTTACATGCTGCCCAACAACCACCCGGACCCGGCGGTCCGCCGGGAGCAGCTCATACAAGCCGTCAAACTGGTTTATGCATCGACCTATCTCGAAACCCCGAAATTTTTTGCAAGCCGCACCGGTCTTCGGATCGAAGAGGAAAAAATGGGGGTAATCGTACAGAGGCTCACCGGGAACGCATACGGAGGTGTCTTCTACCCTTCCGTTTCCGGAGTCGCCCAATCCTACAACTTCTATCCGATCTCTTTCATGAAGCCGGCCGACGGAATCGCCCATATCGCCCTCGGCCTCGGGAAAACGGTCGTGGAAGGCGAATCCGCGATCCGGTTCTGCCCCAAACACCCTCAACGGATTCCTCAATTTTCGACACCGGAAGAAATTCTGGCCAATGCCCAGCGATTCTTTTATGCACTGAAACTAAGGGATGGCCAAAACCACCGCCCGTTTTCTCCAAAATGCACTTTGGTGCAGATGGAAATCGATACGGCGCGAGATCACCCGCCGGTACAAAGACTCACCAGCGCCTACTTTCCCGAAGATCAAAGGATCCGGGATTCTTTTCAAAACGACGGATACCCGGTTTTGACTTATTCCGGATTACTGAAATACAGGCAGTGGCCGCTTCCTGAAATCCTCAGTGATATGCTGGTGCTGGGGAGAAGAGGGCTGGGGTGCCCCGCTGAGATCGAATTTGCGCTTGACCTTCCGAAGGGTCCGGGGGTCGAGGCCGAATTCGCCCTCCTGCAGCTTCGCCCAATGGCCATGAGCCGGATCGGAGGCGAAATCGAGATCCTCCGGGACGATATCGCGTCGGCCGTATGCTTTTCCCAAAATGCCATGGGAAGCGGATTGTATGAGGATATCTCGGATATTCTTTTCGTGAGACCGGATGCATTCGATCCGGCCCGCACAGTAGAAATGGCCGAAGAGATTCGAAAAATCAACGGGCGCCTGATCCAGCAGGGCCGCAAGTATCTTCTGATCGGTCCGGGCAGATGGGGATCGGCGGATCGCTGGCTCGGAATCCCGGTCCGCTGGAGAGATATTGCCGGGGTGGGGGCGATCATCGAAACCTCGGTTCAAAACCTCAAGGCGGATCCCTCCCAGGGGTCTCATTTTTTTCACAATATCGTCTCCGTGGGAATCCCCTACATCACGGTTCGGGAAGATGAAGAGGGGTTCATCGATTGGCAGTGGCTGCAGTCGCTTCCGATCGAACAGGAGACCGGCTTCATCCGGCACGTTCGTTTGCAGAGGCCTCTGATCGTAAAAATCGATGGCAGGAATTCACAGGCGGTGATAAGAGCTGGGGCGATGGAATGATGGAAGAAAGGAGATCGTGATGAATTACGCGGAAATCAAATTCTCTACCGAGGGGCCGATCGGTATCCTGACGCTGAACAATCCGCAGAAAGTCAATGCGTTGTCGAAGCGGATGATCGGTGAGATCATCGAGGTCCTCGAGCAGGTGAAAACGGATGAGCGCATCCGGGTGATGATCATCAACGCAGAGGGGAAGCATTTTTGCGCCGGCCACTACCTCGCGGAAATGGCGGAAGGCGGTACCCGGGAGTACAAGTACATATTCGAGCGATGCACCGAGATGATGAAGATGATCCATGAACTTCCCCAGCCCGTCATCGCCCAGGTCCATGGAGTGGCGACCGCAGCCGGATGCCAGTTGGTCGCCTGGTGCGATCTGGCGGTTGCGGAAACCGGCGCCCGGTTCGCGACCCCGGGTGTTAAAATCGGCCTTTTCTGCATCACGCCGATGGTGGCGGTGACCCGGGCCATCGGGAGAAAAGCCGCCATGGAGATGCTCATGACGGGTCGTTTTTTCTCCGCTCAAGAGGCAAAGGAGCTCGGCCTGATCAACCGGGTGGTCTCCCCCGAAGCGCTTGCATCCGAGACGATGGAAATGGCAAAGCAGATTGCGGAGGCCAGTCCCTTCGTCCTTGCGATCGGGAAAAAGGCCTTCTATACCCAGATCGATCAGACCGATGAAAAAGCCTTCGATTACGCGACCGCAGCCATCACTCTGAATATGACCGCAGAGGATGCAAAGATCGGGATCAAGTCCTTCCTGGAAAAGAGTAAACCGGAGTGGAGGAACCGGTAAGGACGGTTGAGTGGTTGAGAAGTCGATTGGTTGAGTCGGTTAGAGAGCAGACGATTGAACCGATCAACCATTTGACGACTCAACCGATCTTCCGGGAACATCCACCAATCTGGGCGCATGCCCGGTCAATTTCAGAAATCTTTCGACCTGCCCTTTGGAGATGACCAGCGTGCTGGTATTTACCAGCGGATGGAACTGAAAGGCGGAAGCGGCCCACAACGACCGATCCAGGACAAGCTCGACGGCATGGTCGGAATCGTTGAAAACGGCAAAGAGCGATACGGCCCCCGGAGTGATCCCCAGGTATCGTTTCAAGCGGTCCGGTGAGCCGAAACTCAGACGCCCCGCACCGAGAATCGATTGCAGAGCCGTGAGGTCCACCTGTTTCTCGGCCCCGACGACCACCAGGAAATGACGGGTCCCCTTTTTATCCCGCAGAAAGAGATTCTTGGTCTTTGCGGCCGGAAGCGGCGGCACCAGCCGCCGGGCTTCCTCGACGGTGAATACCGCAGGGTGATCATACCGCTCGCATTCGATCCGATGCTCCTCCAGGAATTGATAAAAATCGCGCATGCGTTCGTCAAATTCATCAAAGGCTCTCGCTTAATCGACAGCCGGCATCGTCGAAAAGCTCCGAGCTTCCAGAATTCGTTTATCTGCGGTCAACATCGTGAAACCGTAAACAACGGCTGTGGCCGCAAGAAATCGATCTGCAGGGTCCTGGTGCGGAAGATCGATCAGACGGCTTTGAACTGCAACTTCCGTGTTTAGTGCGGCTTCCTTCAATGGAAGTTTTTTAAACATTTCCCGCACAGCTTTCTCATGGAGAGGACCGATTTGGATCCGACCCTTTTCGGCCAGCACAAGAATCTCCCAAACGCTTACAGGGGAATACCAGAGAGTATTGGCCGGGCTTTCAATTTCGATGATCGCTCGTTTGGAAATGCGTTCCTCTTCAGCCGCACTCCAGAGGATGATGTGTGTATCCAGGAGGATATTCAACCCCTGAGAACCTCCCATTCATTCTCATCCAGAACAGGGGATACGATATCACCGGTGATTTTGATGGTCCCCTTCATCGAACCAACCCATCGCTTCGGTTTGGGCGGAGGAGGTGCAGGGATTACCAGAGCGATGGGTTCCCCCTTCCGGGTGACGATGATCTTCTTTCCGGTTTTATTCACTTCATCCAGTAACCGCAGGCAGGTCGCTTTGAATTTCGAAATCGGAATGCTCTCTTCCATGTTCTTCAACTCCTTCTCTCCTCAACCGCAGGCTTCTGCGTCCCGCGGTTTGAATCAGATTACTATAGTCAATAACGATGGTCAACCGGTCCTTTTTCAAAAACGAGTTCTTGACAGGATCTCTTCACTCTTTCTATATACGAGACACATTACAGGATTTCAGAGATCGTTGCTGCGGTGGGAAGATGCCGGATTCGACTCTGCGAAGGAGGGACTATGAAAAATTCACTGCTCTATCTGTCGAAGGAAGATGTATCCTCAGTCGGCCTTTCGATGAAAGAAATCATCGCTACCCTCGAGCGTGCCTTCCGTGAAAAAGGCGAAGGCCGGGTGGAGATGCCGCCCAAACCGGCGATCCATCCGGGCGGAGGAGACAACTTCATTCATGCCATGCCCGCCTACATTCAGGGGATGTCTTCGGCCGGCGTCAAATGGGTGAGCGGGTTTCCAGACAATTACAAGCAGCGACTCCCCTATATCAACGGTCTTCTGATCTTAAACGATACGGAAACCGGTCTCCCGCTCTCCGTCATGGACTGCGTCTGGATTACCGGAATGCGCACCGGTGCAGCGACGGCGGTTTCGGCAAAATATCTGGCCCGTCCGGAATCGTCCGTTTTGGGGATACTGGGCTGCGGGGTTCAGGGGAGAACGAACCTGGAGGCGCTCCATACGCTCTTTCCGATCAACCGGGTGATGGCTTACGATTCCGACCCCCAGGCGCTTTCCCGATACGCAGGGGAGATGAGCCGCCGGTTCGACCTGGAAGTGGTTCCGGCAAAGACTCCCAGGGAGGCGGTCGCCGGATGTGACATCGTCGTGACCGCAGGCCCCATCCAAAAAAAACCGCACGCCACGATTCAGGCCGGATGGCTCGGGGAGGGGGGGTTTGCCTCGCTGGTCGACTTCGACTCCTACTGGCATCCGCAAGCCATGAGGGAAGCCGACAAGTTCTGCACGGACGATACCGCCCAGCTCCATCATTACCGGCAGGTCGGCTATTTCCGGGACATCCCGGACATCCACGCCGATCTGGGGGAACTGGCTACCGGAAAAAAGCCAGGCCGGGAAACCCCATCCGAGCGGACCATCACCGCCAATCTCGGCCTCGCGCTGGATGACATCGCGGTCGCCCCCCTGGTCTACGCGCGGGCGAAGGCAGAGGGGATCGGGAAGTGGCTGGAATTATAGAGCGTTCAGGGTTCAGGGGTTTCCCGCCGTAGCGGGATTCAGGAAGAAACCCTTATGAAGTTTCTGATTCGATCAGATGCCGAAAGTGGTATGGCCGAGTTCGTGTGAAACTACATGAACGTCGAACATCGAACGTCCAACATCGAATTGCGGAATAAAATCAATTAATGATGTTCTCGTAAAAAGTCGAGAATCCGCTTTTATCGTCATTCCGGCGAAAGCCGGAATCCAGTGTTTCAATAGCTTCTGGACTCCGGCTTTCGCCGGAGTGACGGGTTTTAGGACTTTTTACAAGAACATCAAATCTGAACAGGAAAAAACATGCAAAAAATCGAAAATCCGGCTCATTGGGACGTCCTCATCGTCGGGGGCGGAATCATCGGCAGCGCAACCGCCTATTGCCTGATGCAAAGAGAACCGGCCCTGAAGGTCGCCGTGATCGAACCGGACCCGACCTTTTCCCGTGCATCCACCACGCTTTCTCTGGCCAATGTCCGGGTTCAATTCAGCCTGAAGGAAAACATTCAGATTTCCCAGTACACACTGAGGGTGCTCAAAACGTTCAATCAGGATACGGCCGTCGAAGACCGGACCTTCGATGTATCCTTCAAACCCGAGGGAAACCTGTTTCTTGTCGATCCGGCTTCGGAGCTTGCCGCCCGGAGATCCTTCGAGCTGCAGAAGCAGCTCGGTTGCCCGGTCGAATGGTGGACGCCGGCAGAGATTCAGACCCGGTTTCCCATGCAGATATGCGGCGATTGGTCGGGGGCTACATTCGGATCCGAGGACGGGCATCTGGATGCGCAGGCTTTTCTAAACGGGCTCCGCAGCAAGGCAGCCGCCCTGGGCGCCCGCCTTATCAAGGACGAGGTTGTCGAGATCCTGACCGAATCGAAACGGGTCAAGGGGGTCCGGCTTGCTTCGGGTTCGGTGCTCTTTTCTCCGCGGGTTGTCAACTGCGCCGGGGCATGGGCTTCGAAGGTGGCCTTGACCGCGGGGATCCGACTGCCCATCGAGCCGGTAAAGCGGCAGGTTTTCGTTTTCGATCCGGCGGATAAACCCGGCCGTCCTCTGCCCCTGATCTTTCTGCCGTCAGGCCTCTACTTCCGATCGGAAACCGGGGGGTGGATCGTGATCGGAAAGTCGTTGAACGAAGATCCGGTCGGTTTCGATTTCACCTGGAGCGAAAAGCGGTTTCAGGAGGTCATCTGGCCGGAGCTTGCGGAAGCCGTTCCATCCTTTGAAAGATTGAAACTCATCAGAGGCTGGGCCGGGCTTTACGCCGTAAACCGCCTGGATTCAAACGCCATTCTGGGCGAATGGCCGGAGCTTCGAGGCTTTTTTTTAGCCAACGGCTTCTCCGGCCACGGCCTCCAGCAGGCCCCGGCAGTGGGCCGCTACATCTCGGAGCTGGTCACGGAAAGCCCTCCGGTGCTCGATCTTTCGATTTTTCGCCCGGAGCGGGTCCTTGAAAACAGGCCGGTGGGGGAAGCCGGAATCGTCTGAACATGCGGCACAACTATCTCCCTGCTCCGCCGCCAGAACCGGAGCCTCCGCCGCTGCCGGATCCCGACCCACCCTGACCTCCACCGGAATCGGATTGTCCGCCGCTGCCCGATCCCGAGCCTTGTCCGCCCGAACCGGAGCCTCCGCCGCTGTCGGAACCCGAGCCTGCTCCGCCGCCCG
>QZKK01000260.1 GCA_003599475.1 Desulfobacteraceae bacterium | reverse complement strand
CAATCTAGAACACTGCCAGGGGGCCGGGCTTTCCTATTTCTCCACGCAGGTAACGGGCACTTATGACACGGCCGAAACCGGCCTGGTCTCGACCCTCGCCTACTTCGACAGGGTCGATACGTCGAAGGATTTTAAAATCCGGATTCAGGACGGCGGCTCCGATCCGCCGTCCTTCACGGAGGTGGTGGTCGATCTGAGCGGGGCCGCACCGGCGTCCTCTCCGACCATCGAGGTCTCCGGTGCGGCAAACAGCGTTCTGGATACCTACACCTTCACCGTCAGCCCCCCGGGGGGTGTAGTGGGCGGGGCAACGGCCGTTGAAGTCGAGTGGTCCAGCGGGCTTCTGGCGGGAAATTTTACCATCGAAGCCGGAGAGGTGCCGGCTGTTGTTGAAGTCGACGGCATGCGAATCGAATTTACGGCGGCAACCGGCCCCTTTCCGCAGGATACCTTTACGATTACAGCCGATAAGGATGGAAATCCCGCTGAAAACGTATCTTCCTATACGCTGACGGATCTGGCCGGCGATATAAACACGGCCGTCACTGCCGCAGGAGGCGGCGTTACGGCCTCTGTTATGAACAACCGGCTGGTCTTAACGCCCGATTCGAATGATTTTAGTTTTGCATTCGCCGATGACGGCGGCAGCGGATATGAGGATTCGGGGCTTGCCGCGGCACTCGGGATCAATACCTTCTACAGCGGGCAAGACGCGATGACAATCGGTGTAAACAGCCTGCTTTCAGACACCGATCATATCGCCGCCGGAAGAATCGAAGCGTCCACAGGAGAGTGCGTCGCAGGAGACAATTCCAGTGCCCTTGCGATTGCCGACCTGCAGTTTGCCGCACTCGATATCCCCCGGTGGGTCTTTGAAAGAGGAAGTGCTGCAAGCTCCTCGGCGTCGAGCGCTACGGCCGAAGAATATTACGAGACGATGATCAGCTCTCTTGGCATCAAGATGCAAAGCGTTTCCCGCCAAGGGGAGTTCGGCCAAAGCATCGTCGATGACCTCCAGGGCCAAAGGGATGCGATTTCGGCGGTTTCCCTGGATGAAGAGATGATCAACCTGGCGAAGTTTCAGGCGGCCTATAACGCCGCCTCGAAGCTGCTGACCGTTGCCGATGAGATGCTCAATACTCTGCTTTCGATCCGATGAATGCGGGCCGCAGCCGGTATTTCAAAAAAAATTAAATCCAAGGAAAGGAACAGCCATGAGAATCGCCACCAAAACCCTTTATGAATGTATGAGGACGCATCTTCGCGACACCTCCCGAGCCATGCAGCAGGCCACGGAAGAGTCCAGTTCCGGAAAAAAGATCGACAGCCTCTCGGATGATCCGGTCGGGCTGGCCAAGGTCATGGATCTCGATTCCACCCTTTCCAATATCGAGCAGATGGAAAGAAACATCGATATGGGAACCATGTGGCTCACCTCCCGTGAATCCGCTCTCACCCAGGTCGAGGAGATCCTGACGGAAACAAGAGCACTCTGTGTGCAAATGGCAAGCACCACCCAGGGGGCAGACGAACGGTACACGGCGGCGGTTCAAGTGGACGGCTATTTACGGCAGATCGTTTCCTTGTCCAATACCGAAGTGAACGGATGCTACATTTTTGCGGGGACCCGGACGGAAACATCGCCGTTTGATTTCGACGATGAGGAGTCCCCGACAGCCGTCGATTATTCGGGAAACAGCCGCCCCTTTGCCGTCAGGATCGGAAAGGATACCGAGGTTACCGTCGGCTGCAGCGGGGAGGACATCTTCGGTGTTTCCGGAAGCAGCGTCTTCGATACCCTGATCGGCCTTAAATCCTGCCTTGAGGGCAACGATGTCGATGGAATTTCGGAGTCCATGGATAAGCTGGATACCCATCTCGAAGGCATCCGAACCTCGATATCGGAAACCGGCGCCCGCCTGGTGCATATGGAGATAAGAAGCTGTATCCTACAGGATTTAAATCTTACCTGCACGGAGACCAAATCTCAAATCGAAGATGCCGACCTCGCCGAGGCATCCATCAAACTGGCATCTGCCGAACTGGCCTACCAGGCCGCACTGTCTTCGGCATCTGAAATCATGTCGCTGACCAAGACGCTTGTAAACTACATGTAAGGGAAACCCCCGAGATGTAAAAATTGATGCAATTTTTTCTATTGACAAATTTAAATTTCTATTTAAAATATATATTTTAAATTGGCATCACGCAATCATCGGAGGATGGGATGAAGGTCCAACGAAAAGGGGCTGCGAGGACGCAACGAAACCTGCTGGCGGCCGCAAGCGAAGTTTTCGCGGAGAAAGGTTACCGGGATGCAACCATTGCGGAGATCTGTGAACGTGCCGGGGCAAATGTTGCGGCGGTGAATTACCACTTCGGTGATAAAGAGACTCTTTACAAAGAGGCATGGCGACATGCCTTTTCTGAATCCTTGAAAGCCCATCCCCCGGACGGGGGGGTGAGGGAGGATGCCCCCCCGGAAGAGCGTCTGCGAGGACAGGTGAAAGCCCTTTTGAGACGCATTTCGGACGAGAACAACAAAGAGTTTGTGTTTGTGCAGAAGGAACTAGCCAGCCCTACCGGGCTGTTGGACGAGGTCATCCACAAAGAGATCCGGCATCTCCTTGAGGAGATGGAGACTCTGGTTCGCGAGCTCCTTGGCGGACGCGCTTCGGATACGGAGGTTCGCTTCTGCGTGATCAGCATCATCAGTCAATGCATCAACCCGATGGTTTCGACCAATGGGCGGAGGCAAAGACGTGAAGGCAAGGGCGGTCCCCCAGGAGTTGACGATATCGAAGCCTACGCCGACCATGTCCTGAGATTCTCCTTTGCCGGAATCCGGGCAATCCGCGGGGAAGCTCAAGAAAAACAAAGGGAGCAGATCGATGCGATCTTTCTAAAGACTCTTCAGCGGGCAATCCGTGCGGAAGCCGAAGAAAAAGATAATGGACTCAAAAAACAATAGGGGGTGCGTTAAGCGGGAGTAATGCATGAATTTTCTCCATAAAACAGTCTTCATTGGATCGATTCCCTGGTTTCCGGTCGCACTCGTGCTCCTGATCCTCGCCGGGTGTGCAACGGTGGGGCCCGATTATGTTCCGGCCGCTGCGTCTGTCTCCAACGATTGGCACTCCCCGTTAAAGGAAGGACTGACGGCCGAAGAGGCGGACCCGCAAACGCTTGCAGCCTGGTGGACCACGCTCGACGATCCGGCGCTCTCAAGCCTTATGGAGCGTGCCGCAACAGGCAACCTCGATCTGAAAAGCGCCCGGGCACGGATTCGCGAGGCACGCGCCCGCCGCGGCATTGCCGCAGCCGATCTCTTCCCCACGCTCGATGCCACGGGTTCCGCCACCTGGAGTGACAGCAGCCAAGACAAGGGGACGGCTGCAGGCAGTGAGCTGTACGCGGCCGGGTTCGATGCCGGATGGGAGTTCGATCTCTTTGGCGGTATCCGTCGCTCGGTGGAGGCGGCCGAAGCCGATCTTCAGGCCAGCGGGGAGGACTTGCGCGATGTGCTCGTCTCCCTGCTTTCCGAAGTGGCCGTAAACTACATCGAGGTGCGCACTTTCCAGACGCGGCTTTCTGTGGCGGAAGCGAATCTGCGGACCCAAAGCGAGACCTGCCAGTTGACGCAATGGCGGTATGATGCGGGCTTGAGCGACGAGCTTGCCGTGCAACAGGCCCGCTACAACCTTGAAAATACCCGTTCTCAGATCCCGACCTTGCGTAGCGGCCTGGAGGAGGGGATGAATCGGATTGCCGTGCTCCTTGGAGAACCTCCGGGGATGATTCATGATGAACTGAAAAAACGAGAACCCATACCCGTCCCTCCCCTGAAGGTCGCGGTTGGAGTGCCGGCCGATACCCTGCGGCGCAGACCCGACGTGCGAAGGGCCGAGCGCGAGCTGGCGGCACAGACAGCGAGGATTGGGGTGGCCACAGCAGACCTCTACCCCAGGTTCACCTTGAGCGGCTCCATCGGTCTGGAGGCCCTTTCATTGAAAAACCTTTCCTCTTCCGCCACCTGGATCTTCAGCGGCGGCTCCGGAATCACCTGGGCCATTTTCAATGCCGGGGCGATCCGCCAGAACATAGAGGCGCAGTCTGCCTTACAGGAGCAGTATTATATCACCTATGAAGCCGCTGTCCTCGGTGCCCTTGAGGAGGTTGAAAATGCACTCTCGGCCTATGCCGAGGAGCAAGAACGGAGCCGGTCACTGTTCGAGGCCACACAGGCGGCCCGAAGAGCGGTTGAGCTGGCGCAGCAAAAGTACCTGGCCGGGCTTACGGATTTCAGCGATGTCCTGGATGCAGAGCGCTCGCTTCTGTCTTTCCAGGACGAACTGGCCCAAAGCGAAGGGGCCGTGACTTCCAACCTGGTGCGCCTGTACAAGGCCGTCGGTGGCGGATGGGCACCCATGGCTCCCGATGGAAACAATATCGCTGCAGCCTGCGGAGAAAAGGAATGAAATCGAAGATTAGCCGGGAATCCGATATTTCCAAAGCTCTGGAGATCGATCCGTCACCCGGACTCAGGAAACGGATGAAACGGTGGCTTATCGTCGCCGCCCTGATGATCGTGGCCGTGACAACGGCAAAGATCTGGGGCGTGACGGCGGATCCGTCCGACAAAACCCGGTATAAAACCCAGGAAGCTCAGCGTGGGAACCTTACCGTCATCGTGACGGCTACAGGCACGTTGCAGCCAACCAACGAGGTCGACGTGGGCAGCGAATTGTCGGGCATCGTCAAGAGCGTTGAAGTGGATTACAACGACAGGGTCAAAGTCGGCCAGACTCTGGCAAAGCTCGACACCTCGAAGCTTTCGGCCCAGGTAACGCAATCCAAAGCGGCACTGGATTCGGCAAAGGCGAAGGTCTTGCAGGCCCAGGCGACCGTCCGCGAAACGCGCGCCAAATTCGCCCAGCTTCGAAAGGTCCGGGAAGTGAGCAACAACAAGGTTCCCTCACAGACGGATCTCGACGCCGCAGAAGCGGCTTTCGAGCGGGCCAAGGCAGATGAGACTGCCGCCAAGGCAGCAGTCTCCCAGGCTCAGGCAACCCTCGAAGTCAACGAGACGGACCTCTCGAAATCGATCATCCGATCTCCCATTAACGGCATCGTCCTCACCCGAAGCATAGAGCCCGGGCAAACCGTGGCCGCCTCCTTTACAGCGCCGGTGCTCTTTACCCTGGCCGAGGACCTGACCCGGATGGAGCTGCATGTAAACGTCGATGAGGCCGATATCGGTAAAGTGCAGGAAGGCCTGAAAGCCGGCTTCAGCGTTGCCGCCTATCCGAATCGAATCTTCGAGGCCCGGATCACACGCGCCCATTACGGCCCTTCAACGACGTCGGGAGTCGTGACCTACGAAACCGTGCTGAAGGTCGAAAATTCCGATCTCTCTCTCCGGCCGGGAATGACGGCAACCGCGGACATCACGGTAAAGAAGGTGGAAAACGCCGTCCTCATCCCCAGCGCCGCGCTGCGCTTTACCCCTACGGTACAGGAAGAAAAAAAGGCTTCCACGGGGCTTGTCGGCTCCCTGCTTCCGCGGCCGCCAGGCTCTGCCGCCAAACAAAGCCAGGACATTTCCACCAGCAAAAAGAAGCAGAGCGTCTGGACATTAAAGGATGGACAGCTCACAGCCATCCCTGTCACCGTAGGATCGACCGATGGAAGTATGACCGAGGTTGTGAATGGCGACATTACGCCTGGAACGGCACTGGTGGTCGATACTGCCGGTGCGGGGGGATGAGCATGATTGCCGATACGGATAACAAACCCCTGATCGAGCTGCACCGCATGACCAAAGTCTACGGCACCGGACAGGCGGCCGTGCATGCACTGCGCGGAATCGATCTTCGAATCGACGAGGGCGAGTTCGTGGCGGTGATGGGACCCAGCGGTTCAGGCAAGTCGACCTGCATGAACATCCTCGGCTGTCTCGATACGCCAAGTGCAGGGACTTACAGGTTCAAAGGAATTGACGTGGGGGAGCTCACCCGAAACCAGCACGCACGGCTGCGCCGGTTCTATCTCGGTTTTGTCTTTCAGGGCTTTAACCTGTTGAGCCGGACCTCGGCGCTGGAAAATGTCGAGCTCCCCTTGATTTACCGCGGTGTAAAAGCCGGCCCGCGGCGGGCGCAAGCCCTCGAGGCGCTGGAGAGAGTGGGTCTTAAAGAATGGAAATCCCACACGCCCGGTGAGCTCTCGGGAGGTCAGCAGCAGCGGGTCGCCATTGCCCGTGCGATCGTGACAGACCCCGCCGTGCTGTTTGCGGACGAGCCCACGGGGAACCTGGATACGGCCCGAAGCCGTGAAATCATGAAGCTTCTCACCGGTCTAAATCGCGACCAGGGAATCACCATCGTCATGGTCACTCACGAACCGGATATGGCCGAATATGCCAAGCGCACCGTCCGGTTTTTAGACGGCCTGGTCGACTCGGATGAACGAAACGGGAGGGCAAGCTGATGCTGTGGAACACGATTCTACTGGCCTTGCGTGAAATCAAGCGAAATGTCATGCGCTCGGTCCTGACCATGCTGGGGATCGTCATCGGTGTGGGGGCGGTCATCACCATGGTCACGATCGGAGGGGGCGCCACTGCCCAGGTCCAGGACCAGATCGCAAGCATGGGAAGCAACCTGCTCATGGTCAGTCCAGGGAAAAGGCTCGGCCCGGGTCAGTCTTCAGACACCGTCTTGTTCAAGGTGAGCGACGGAGAGGCGATTCTCAGGGAGGTCGGCTCGATTGCCGCAGTGGCTCCGGTCTCTTCGAAGGGCCTCCAGGCCGTATTCGGCAATCAAAACTGGTCGACCACGGTCACAGGAACCGACAATCAGTATTTCACGGTCACGAACCGATCCATTCGGACGGGCCGGCAGTTCAGCGAAAGTGAACTGCGCGCAGGGGCTGCCGTATGCGTCGTGGGAGAGACCGTGGTCAGGAAGCTGTTCGGCGGTCAAGGTTCTGCAGGAGAAAAAATCCGCCTCGAAAAACTCTCGTTTCAGGTGATCGGCATCCTTCAAGCCAAGGGGCAGAATACGATGGGGATGGACCAGGACGATATCGTCGTCATTCCGCTTCGCACCCATCAACGGCGCATTTCCGGCAATCAGGATGTCGGCCTCTTTCAAGTCTCGGTCCGGCAGGGCGCCTCCACCGAGAAGGCCCAGCGCGAGATTCGGTTGTTGTTGCGGGAGAGGCGTCATCTATCCCCAAGCGATGACGACAACTTCAATGTCATGGACATGAAGGAGATCTCCAGGATGCTGACCGGGACCACACAGCTCCTTACGGCTCTCCTCAGTGCGGTTGCCGCCGTAAGTCTGCTCGTCGGAGGAATCGGCATCATGAACATCATGCTCGTGTCCGTGACCGAACGCACCCGCGAGATCGGAATCCGGCTTGCCATCGGTGCGCTCGAGCGGGAGGTGCTCATGCAATTTCTGGTCGAGGCGGTGGTACTTTCCTCCTTCGGCGGCTTGCTCGGCATCGTGCTTTCACTTGCCGCATCCGTCCTGCTTTCCGGTGTTTTGCGGGTCCCCTTCGTTTTCAATGCAGGAATCGTCGTCGTCGCCTTCCTGTTCTCGGCTGCAGTGGGTGTGGTCTTCGGCTACTTCCCGGCACTCAAAGCCGCCCGACTGGACCCGATCGATGCGTTACGCCATGAGTAGAGCGAAGCGGCAATGGTACCAAGGCTTTCCCTCTATGCCTTGATTCTGCTTCGACCCTGAACCCCTGAACGGTTACTTTCCCTGATCGAGCCTTTTCGTGTCTTTCGTGGTCGGCAAATGGACTTTGAAATAACCGGTTCGGAATGCTAATATCGGGAAATGAAAACTGGACCTGGATTTGGACGGGATGAACGGGGATGAAAATTGCAACCTGGAACCTGAATGGAGTCCGTGCCCGGTACGCGCAATTGTGCGAATGGATCGCACGCGACCGGCCGGATATCGTCTGCCTTCAGGAGATCAAGGCTACACCTGAGCAGGTGCCCGCCAGCGGCATCGAACTGGAGGACTACTGGTGCTATTGGCATGGAGGGAAGGGCTACTCCGGTGTGGGTCTCCACATCCGAAAGGATGTCTGTCCTGCCAAACCGACGTGCTCCCACCCTTCGTTCGACTTCGAGAACCGGATCGCAAGCTTTCGGATTGGTGAGATAACGGTTGCTTCGGTCTATGTTCCGAACGGAGGCAAGGACTTTGCCGCGAAGATGCGCTTCCTCGAGTCGCTCGAACAGTTCGCAGCGGAGTTCCAGGCGAGCGGTTCTTCGCTCGTGTTGTGCGGTGATCTGAACGTTGCACGTGCAGAAATCGATGTCCATCCGAAAGAAAGGAAGCCGAAGGCTATCGGGCAGCTTCCGGAGGAAAGGGTCCTTCTGGAGCGGATCATCGCCCGAGGGCTCGTCGATGTTAGCCGGGCGCTGGATCCCACCAATGACCGCCTGTTCACCTGGTGGGCGCCCTGGCGCAACCTGCGCCAGCGAAACATCGGCTGGCGCCTCGACTACGTCCTTGCCAGCCGGTCGCTGTTTCAACGCATCGCTTCCTGCAACGTTTTGACCGAAATCGGTACAAGCGACCATGCGCCTGTCATGGCCGAGTTCTCCGAAAGCGGCCGGCCCTCGGAATGAAGCCGTGAAGCTCCTGTTGTCAACTCAAGACCGCCTGCAGTTTGTCGCTGAAGGTTTCCGGGGTAAACGGTTTGACGATGTAGTTGGTCACCCCCGCTTTTACCGCTTCGACCACATTTTCCTTCATTCCCTCCGCGGTGACCATGATGAAGGGGATCGACTTGAGCGTATTGTCTCCCCTTACCGCTTTCAGCAGATCCAGCCCGGTCATGTTTGGCATGTTCCAGTCGGAAATGATCAAGCCGAATGAGTTTTCTTTCTTCAGGACATCCAGGGCTTCGCACCCATCGGTTGCTTCCACGATTTTTGCAAATCCGATCTGCTTCAGCACTCCTTTTACGATGCGGCGCATCGTCGCAAAATCGTCCACTACCAAAACCTTGATCGATGTATCCAGAGCCATCTCCAACCATCCTCCCAATGTTTGTTAGACAGATATAGACATTTATCATCAGGCAGAGCCGATTCCCTCCTCTCCCCGCGCAACAGGAGATTTCTCCATTGCACTTACATGGAATTGAGCAGGGCGTCGATATCGGCTTGGCCCAGTCCCTCTCCTTCGCGTTGCGGCCCCTTGAGCTCTATCTTGAAATTTTCAACATCCTTCTTCAATTGATCGTAAGTTTTTCTGGGATTTTCCTTGTGTTTTTGCAGCTTGATGCCGCAGGAGATGATCAGGTCTTCGATCCGCATCTCCATCGACTTTACCAGTTGGATGATCCGCTGAATGCGCTGCCCGACAAGATCCTGAAAACTGAGGGGCTCCAGCATGGAAAGCGAGAGGCCGTGAATGCTTTCCAATACCTCCAACTGCTTCTGCAGGGGATCGCCCGTATCGTGGCTTCCCGATAAGATCGATTTTAAGTACGCGATTTGCGCCCCGGAGGCCTCCATCTGGGCGTCATTGATATCCATGATCTTCATTGTGCTTTTTTCCAGGGTCTCGTTGATTCCCTCCAACTGGTTGCTTGCCTCCGGGATCTCTTTTGAGGCCATTTCGACAAATCCCGGTTCGAGTTTCCTCTGAAGATCCCTCCTGAATTCGATCAGTTCGTTTGCAATATCCTTGATTTTACCGGTAAACTCCTTGGTCAGCGATTCCAGGAATTGAAAGCGCTCCAGCTTTTCGGCGATCTCCTGTACGTCATCCAGCGAGATATGGCGATTCTGCGGCCCCAGTTCCGATTCCACTTCAATGGCTGCCGGTGCAGCTTGTCCTCGTTTCATTCTGGTTCTCCTTGTGCGCATCTGTCCACGATCGGCTCGACCTGCTGCAATTCGGCTTCAGGCCGGCTGGTAAAATATTGTCTTCAAATGCCTCTGGGACCGGAATCTCGAGCTGATCCCCATCAGGGTCTCGGTCGATCCGATAATCAGATATCCATCTTTTTCCAGTACGTCGCCGATCCGGTCGAAAAGGGCTTTTCGATCGTTCTGACCGAAGTAAATGCACACGTTCCGGCAAAAGACGATATCGAATTTTCCAATTCCATTGAACGGTTGCATCAGGTTCATACGTTTAAAACTTGCCATTGCCCTGATTTCATCTTTGATCCGCCAGCCATTTCCGATCGGCACAAAATATTTTCTCAGGATATCTTGAGTCGTACCACGGTCGATTTCAAACTGATTGTACTGCCCGTAGCTTGCGGCCGTGACGGCGGCATCGGAAATGTCGGTGCCGATCAGCCGGAGGTCGAATCTTGAAATATCCGGCAGGGACTCTTTTAAAACCATGGCGATGCTGTATATCTCTTGTCCCGTCGAGCATCCCGCAGACCATACTCGGATGGGGATCGCGGATTTACCGGCGCGTGACGCCCTTCTGCGGTCGATGAGCTCGGGAATGATTTTGTAGCGCAACAGGTCAAAGGGGCCCTTATCCCGGAAAAAAAGCGTCTCATTGGTCGTTATGGCGTCGATGATCTTCCGTTCGAAGGTTTTCCCCGCATCCCCCGATGTCAATCGATAGAGATCCATGAAGGAAGTACACCGGTTTTCCTTGAGCAGCCCGGCCAGACGCGACTCCAGCAGGTAGGCCTTGCATCAACGGCGCGCGAGACGGAGACGGCGGCGGGGAACACAGCGACGGCAATCAGCAGCACCTGCACGATGA
>QZKK01000029.1 GCA_003599475.1 Desulfobacteraceae bacterium | reverse complement strand
GAAACTGATGGGGTATCAGGTCGGCGTATTTCTCCTGACTGGTCACAAACACGACGACATCTGAGAGCCTGTACATATCTTCGGCGACCCGCCTGTTTTCATTTCGAAGGCTGTCCAGATCCGGTGTATCCACGAAAACAAGATGGGACCATGTTTTCCGGTCATGCCCGAAAATCATCAGCTCCCCGGGTTCGCCGGCGGTCGGTCCGGCATTTCTGGTTCGGACGCGATTGAGATAAGGAATCGGAAAACGCCTGTCGATCGGAGCGTTCCCATAAGCGTAGGCAATGGACCCGGCCGTTTTCGGCCGTTCTGCTCCGGTGAGGCTTACCGGATGATCGCAGAGCCGGTTGAACAGGGTGGATTTGCCCGTTCCCGTACCTCCGATAAAAACGACCCAGACCAGGGGAACACGCTCTTTATAGCTCAGAATGTCGATATCGCTCGGAAGGGTCGCGATCAACCGATCGATATCGTGCAGCGCGGCCGTCAGCCCCGGGTGCCGGATCTCTTCGAATATGTGCTGTAGGTCGGATTTGGAGTCGATTCTGCTTTTCTCCTTGTTCGATCGATCGGCAGGATTTCATCATATCATAAAATAAACCCGAACCGGAATGTCAGCAATTCTCGTTCAAAATGAAATCCCGCGGATTCCACCGGGGAACCGTGTTTCCAGCGCTCAGAACTCGCGCAGAATTTAGATGTTTTAAAAGATCGTTTTTTGTATTAGTCTGCCGCCTTGTCGTGTTTTGCCGCAATGAAATTGAACCTGATCAATCCGGCGGGCGCCTTCGCTCAGGTGGATGCCCCGACTAAAAGAACCGGTTGAAGAAAGCGAGTACGTGGGATGGAATCCCGCCGATCCGAAGAAACCCGGCAGGCCACAAACGTCAAGGTGATCGTCTCCCTGACGATGATCCATTTCATCGGGGACGCCTATTTTTCTTTTTTCCAACCGCTGATTCCCACTTTCATGGAACAATTTTCCCTTACCCTTGCACAGGTCGGCCTGCTGACGGGAGCCAGCCGCTTTCTTGCCTTTATCGTCCAGCCGTCTGTCGGATATCTCTCGGATCATTACCGGACGCGTTTTTTTATTCTCGGCGGCCCCCTTCTTGCGATCGTCTTTATCCCTTTGATCGGCATCGCCGACGGCTTCGCCGGGCTGCTCTCGTTCATCTGCCTGGGGGCCGTGGGAAGCGCCATGTTCCATCCGGCGGTCGCCGGCATGATCTCAACCTATGCAGGAAGCAACTTCGGGCTTTGTATGTCCGTATTCAACATGGGCGGGACGCTCGCCTTCGGAGTCGGCCCGGTTTTCATCACCTGGTTCGTAGAGCGCTTCGGGTTGGGTCTGTCTCCGGTCACGATGGTTTTCGGACTGGCCGTAATGATCTACCTTTTTCTGACCGTCCCGATTCCCGAAGGGGAAGGTCTCCGAAGCCGGGGGTTTATCGGGTCCGTACAGGAAGCGCTGGGGGATTCCTGGAAATCGATCGTCTTCATCTGGATTGCCATGGTGCTGCGCTCTTTGGTCGTCCAGTCTTTCACCACATTTCTGCCGGTGATCTATGCCGGGCAGGACAGGTCTCTCATATCCATCGGGGTGCTGGTGGCGCTGTTTACCGTGGCAGGCGCCTTAAGCGGCGTTTTGGGCGGTCACATCGGAGACAGGGTCGGTTTCAAACCGGTTTTTTATGTCAGCTACCTGCTCACTCCGCCCACCCTGATCGCACTCATCTCCTCTTCGGGGAACTGGGTTTATCTCAATGCGTTTCTGGCCGGGTTCTGTGCCATGGCAACCCTTCCCCTGGGCATCGCCATGGCACAAAAACTCTCCCCCCGGGGAAAGTCGATGGTATCCAGTCTGATGATGGGGCTGGCCATGGGAACGGGAGGAATGCTGACACCGCTTGTCGGAAAGCTGAGCGATCTTTTTTCGATCCAGACCGTACTCATGTGCCTGGCCGTCATCCCTTTTTTCTCGATCGGATTCATTTACAGGGTCGAGGAAAAAAGATGAATATGAGATTTGAAATCTGAAATTTGAAATCCTATTCCCATTGCACCATGAGGTACTTGCCGGAGATCGTCGGCTTGATCTCATCGACGCAGTCGATGCGGAATTCGGTGGCCGGAGCGAAGTTATCGCGCATGATCCGGTTCAGGTAGGCTTCTGTATCTCCGGTGAAACGCTCCCCGCGCGCGATGCGGACCACGATGTTTCGCTCCCGCGTGTAGATCACCTGGAAGCGCTTGACCGCCCCTGGAATCTCCGGCGCCATGAACAGCCGGCACCAGAAGTTCGGAGGAATCATGCGGCCGTCGCGCGTCGTAAAGATTTCACCTGTCCGCCCGACGATCTCTTCCATCACCGGCATCGTCCGGCCGCAGGCGCAGTTTGATTTTGCAATCCGGGCGATATCCCCCATCCGGTAGCGGATAAAGGGCATGGGAGTCGGGGTCAACGTGGTGACCAGCACCTCCCCCCCTCCGGGAACACCGGCGGACTCTTCCGTAGGCTCGGTCTCGACGATCAGGTATTCATGGTTGATGTGAAAGGATTCATTCGGGCACTTGAGTGCGACATGCCCCACCTCGCGACCTCCGTAAATGTTGGAAGCGCGGCAGCCGAATACATCCTCAAGCAGCGCTTTTTCGTGGTCGTAAACCGGGGCCGCCCACCCGATCGCGACCGCCGGCTGAAAGGTCAGCCTCCTGCCGGTTCGGTTCATGTAATCGGCAAAGCCCGTCAAGGCCCCGGTGAATCCCCACAACACTTCGGGACGGAATTCCTCAAGCTGCTGGCGGCAGGCTTCGTAATCGGCATCCCGCATGTTGACCCCCGGCAGGATCAGTTGATGCCAAAGCCGCCTGCGCCAGCGGTTCCCGGCGCTGTTTGCGAGATGGACCGTTGAAAGACGCACCATACGGGCTTCGCGCGCTCCCGGTGCAACACCGAACCATTGTTTGTGGCGCATCTCAAGGGCCCAGTTGAGGGCGGTGATCGAGCCGTCTTCGAAGAAAACCGTCGGAGCCCCGGTGGAACCGCTGGAGTTGTTGCGTACCAGGCCGCGGCGAAAACGGGCAAACGGAATCGGGGCTCCGGCTTCCCGGCGGCCGTTTAGCGCCGAATCGACGGAATCGGACATGCGATGGTCCACAAGGTCCCGATGGTGTTCGACCACATCGGAGCGCGTCAGTGGTGGAATGCGCCTGAGATCGGCAAAGGTCTTGATGTCACCCGGTTCGAGGCCGATTTCCTTGAATCGGCGCTGATACCACGGAACCCGGCGTGCGGCAAACGAGATCGTCCGCTGCAGCCGCTCGAGCCGTAAACGATCGACCGCCCCCTCCTCCATAGGGGATTCACTGCTGCAAAGCTCACGATACAAGCCGCGGATGTTGCGCCGGTTCATCATATAATTGGTCAGTGGAAACGTGACTCGGGACACCCATCGGTCGGACAGTCTGTGCATCATCGATCCAGCGGCTCCTCAGGGATAAAAGGCAATGCCTTCACGGAAAAATCATAAGACAGGCGCCCAGCAAAGGTAAATACATGCAATCCCTACCTGAACCGCAGATTTGCTTTTTGAAAGCTGTCATGCGAAAATCGTCACAGTTGAAATCTTCACATCGTTTCGTTAGACCCCAATCGCAGAACCGGCGGTGTTAAAGCGCCTCAAACCTCTCAAGGGAGAAGCTGAAGTGATACGATTTCTTTTGCTCTGGTGGCGCTATCTGTTGATCCTCGCTGTCATCGCAGCCGCGGGAGCCGGATTCCTGATGCTCGGACCGCCTGCCCTGCTGGCCAAATCCGAATCCCCGGAGTTCTGCTCGTCCTGTCATGTGATGCAGGCCGAATATGAAGCCTGGTTTCACGAAGGCGCCCATCGGACGGTACGCTGCGTGGATTGCCATCTGCCCCACCAGAATGTCTTTGCACACTACCTGTGGAAGAGCATCGACGGGATGAAAGACGTCGTGGTTTTTTACTCGGGAACCGTTCCCGACCGCATCCGGATATCCGATCATGGCCAGGAAGTCCTGCAGGGAAACTGCGTGCGATGCCATGAGACCACCGTCTGGCGGATCGACCGGGAACGCGGTTGCTGGGAATGCCATCGCCGCCTGTCCCATACCAGAAGCGGCGCAATTTTGACCAACTGAAAAAGGGGAGCTGCAACGTGAGCCGACAATGCTTGGGTAAACACATCCATCGAAACAGTGCGACTTGGATCCGGGTTGGCATTGGAATCCTGCTTTCCATCTTTTTGATCCTTTCAGGGTGTGCGGAGAAAGAGCCGGTAGCCGTCCAGCCGGTCAAGATTCCGGAAGGAGAGATCAATCCTGAAATCTGGGGCAAGGCCTACCCGATCGAGTATGACTTGTGGAAGCAGACCGAAGAGCCCACCAAGGATGGTCTGAGCAGATATAAACGGACCGGCTTCGCTGCTGACCGCCCCACGGTGGACAAGCTTTCCAAGTACCCCTACATGGCGCTGCTGTTCAGCGGATGGGGATTCGGAATCGAATACAACGAGCCCAGGGGGCACGCCCATATGGTGAGGGACCAGCTCGCCGTCGATTCTGCCCGGCTCAAGGCCGGCGGGGTCTGCCTGACCTGCAAGACCCCCTACGCGCCGAAACTCGAGAAGGAAATGGGGGCCGATTATTACCGGCAGCCATTCCAGGAGATCCTTTCTCACATTCCCCAGGAGGATAAAACCCTGGCTGTGGCATGTGTCGACTGTCATGAACCTGAGGCCATGTCCCTGAAAATCTCCAGAGGCTTTACCCTGGGGAAAGCGATGGAGACAATGGACGTGCAGGTCGCCGATCTGACCCGCCAGCAGATGCGTTCCGTGGTCTGCGCGCAGTGCCATGTCACCTACAACATTCCCAAAAACGAGCAGAACGAGTCGGTGGGGGTGTTCTTCCCGTGGCAGAACAGCCAGTGGGGAAAAATCACCATTGAAGATATCATCAAAACCATCCGCCAGCATCCCGAGGTAAAAGAGTGGACCCAGAAGGTCACCGGCTTCAAAATGGCCTTCATCCGCCATCCCGAATTCGAGCTTTTCTCGAACAACAGCGTTCACTGGAAGGCCAATGCCTCCTGTGCGGATTGCCATATGCCCTATACGAAAGTGGGGGTTTACAAGGTTTCCGACCACCGGGTGCGAAGCCCTCTGGACAATCAGCTCCGTGCCTGCGGGCAGTGCCATGCGGAGGGCTCGGAGTGGCTTCAGGAGCGGGTCTATTCCATCCAGGACCGCACGGTCTCCCTGATGCTGCGCTCCGGATATGCCACGGCCACAACGGCCAAACTGTTCGAAATGGTGCACAAGGCCCGTGCGGAGGGTAAAATCATCGATGAAGAACTATACAAGAGGGCCGAGTCTTTCTACGAGGAGGCGTTCTATCGGACGGTATTCATCGGCGCCGAAAACTCCGTGGGGTTTCACAACGCCCCGGAGGCATTGCGCGTTCTCGGAGATGCCATCGCCTTTGCCGTCAAATCCGAGGCTTTCCTGCGCCAGATCCTGGCCAATGCAGGCATCCAGGTACCGATGAAGGTCGATCTGGAAATGGCCAAATATATCGATATGCGCGGTGAACATAAGCTCATGCGCGATCCGGCTCTGGAAATCAAAGATCCCATGAATCTGCAGGAGATGTTCTAGCCCGGCCTGCCGCAGATGGTAAACGTTCAGGGGTTCAAAGGTTCAACGTTCAGAGGTTAAGGATCGCGCCGGTTTCCAGGTTTCAACTCAAAATACGAGGGGACATCAACAGCAATCATCGAGACCTAACCATTGAAATTACGAAAACGTTGAACCTTTGAACGCTGAACCCGGTAGACGGCTTGTCGTGCGCGGGCCGGCTCCGTTCAATTCCCTCCCGGCATCGATGCTTCCGTATCCATCCTGAAGCGGGTTTTTTATTGACAGATCAAGAGCTTTTTCCATACACTGCTGCCGAAAAGCAATCTCCGGATACTTGAGGTGCATTCATGGCAAGGGAAAAAATCATTGTGAAGCCGGACCCGGACCTGGCAGAGGAATCGGAATGGTATCTGGGCCAGCTCAAAGATTATGCCAAAAGAGTCGATGAGGCGGTTTCGGCCAACGATTTTGAAGCTGTCCAAACCATCGGGCACCGTGTGAAAGGAAGCGCCGAAAGCTTCGGCTTCGACGGAGCGGCCGAAATCGGACGGTCTTTGGAGCTGGCCGCGAAACAAAAGGATGCACCGGCGGTAAAGAACGCAGCGGATGGACTGTCGGACTATCTGCAGCGCGTGGAGCTGATCTTCGATTGATGCGCTCGGGTGTTGCCGATGAAAAAAAGTGGGAGTCCGTTGAACATGAAACGGAAACGTTTAGGCGAGATTCTGGTTGAAGCCGGTCTGATCACCCCCGAACAGCTCGAATCGGCGCTTGCGGATGCAAAGGCGGCCGGGAAACGGCTGGGGCGAATGCTGCTCGATAACGGCTGGGCCTCCGAAATCGACATCTGCCGCACGCTGTCACAACAGCTAAAAATCCCGATGGTCCATCTGACCGGCCGGAAAATCGATACCAAGATCCTCACCCTCGTCCCCCCGTCGATCTGTCTGAAAAATCAGGTCGTCCCTCTGAGTCTCAAGGATAAGTTTCTCTGGGTGGCCATGAGCAATCCCACCGACTACGGAGCGGTAGACGATATCGCTTTCATTACCGGATACCCGGTGAAAACGGCGATCGCCGGTGAAAAAGAGATCCTCGATTTCCTCTTCCAATTCCACTCTCCCTCTCTGGATGACGAGGCGCAAGTCATCGTTTCGGATGAATATGCAGCCGATACCGTCCAGGTGATCGGAGACACCCAGGATCAGGAGGAAATCAGCTTCGAAAAGCTGGAAAAGGCCGCGAAGGGCGGGGTGACCCGGCAGCTTACAAACGGCATCATCCTCAATGCCATCAAGCGGCGGGCGAGCGATATCCACATCGAACCCCAGGAGAACGACGTAAACGTCCGTTTCCGCGTGGACGGCATGATGCGCGAAGTCATGAACTTTACCAAGTTGGCGCATCCGGCTGTCGTTTCCCGGATCAAAATCATGGCCAACCTGGATATCACCATCCGGCGCAACCCCCAGGACGGCCGCGGGCGGATCAGCATCGGAGACAAGCCATTCGATCTTCGCATCTCCACCCTTCCCACCTTCTTCGGGGAGAAAATCGTCATCCGGATCCTGGAGTCCAGGGCCGCCCTCCCGTTGGCCGACCTGGGCATCCCCCAAAGGGACCTGAAAAACCTGGTGGATCTTCTGAAAAGGCCCCAGGGCCTGATCCTGGTCACCGGCCCTACGGGAAGCGGGAAAACCACCACCCTGTATGCCGCGCTCCATTACATCTTTTCACCGGAGATCAATATCGTCACCATCGA
This sequence comes from Desulfobacteraceae bacterium, assembly GCA_003599475.1. The sequence goes on along the minus strand of QZKK01000029.1, from coordinate 3,225 downwards.
AGATCCCATCGAGTATTCGCTTCCCGGGATCAACCAGGTGCAGGTGAACCCGGCTGCCGGCCTGACCTTTGCCAAGGGGCTGAGATCTTTGCTCCGCCAGGATCCGGACGTGGTCATGATCGGGGAAATCCGGGACCGGGAGACCGCCGCAATCGCGATGCAAGCCGCCCAAACCGGTCATCTGGTGTTGAGCACGCTGCATACAAACGATGCCGCCTCCGCGGTGACACGCCTCATCGATATCGGAATCGAGCCGTTTTTGATCTCGAGCTCGCTGCTGTGCGTCCTGGCCCAGCGGCTGGTACGAAAGATACACCCGGGCTGCAATGAAACCGATCCCTTGTCCGCCGCGGTTTCATCCAAATTTCCCACTGCCGTCCCGGGTGTTTTCAAGCGGGGCCGGGGATGTCCGGAGTGCCAGGGAACCGGTTACATCGGCAGGCTCGGAATTTACGAACTTCTGACGGTCGATGCCGAAATCGCAGGAATGATCGCGGCCAAAAATTCGGATATGGAAATCCTTCGAGTCGCCCGCGGCTCCGGCATGTGCTCGATGACGGAAGACGGGTTCAACAAGGCCCAAGCGGGCGTCACGACACTCGATGAGGTGCTCAGAACCGCGCCTCCCGGTGAACGCAGCCCCATCGGAGAGCGGCCGCTCTCTTCTCCAAAAGCCCGCGAAAATGCGGCTGCGGTCGAAAATCGATGGGTTCTGGCCTCGGATTTGAATCCGGAATTCCGACCCGATCGGATCATGGTGATCGACGACGATGAAGCGATTCGAAGAATCGTCGGCAAAATGCTGACCGGCGAGTTTTACGAAGTCATCCCGGCGGCCGACGGCCGGGAAGGGCTGAAAAAAACATTCGAAAAAGCTCCGGATCTCATTTTAGTGGACTGCAACATGCCGAACATGGACGGCATCGCTTTTATCGAGAAGCTCAAATCCCAAACCCGGCTGCAGAAGATACCGGTGATCATGCTCACGGCGACGGAAGCCGAAGAAACCGAAGTAAGGGCGCTGACGGTGGGTGCCGATGACTGGATCCGCAAACCGATTCATAAAGACCGGCTCCTGGCCCGCATCCGACGGCTTTTGAAAAAATGAACCGGAGCATGCGGTACTATAGGTGGGAATGTGCTGCCGAATCGCAGATGCAGGCGCGGCGGTAGAAAGATGAATCATCTGAAAAAAACGGTTGCAGCCGTTTTCCTTCTCCTTCTGCTCCCGTCTATCCTCTCGGCCGCCCCCGCCCTGCAGCTTACCGAAAAAACCACCCGGAACTCCTTAGGGGCTTACCTGGACACCCTGGAAGACAAGTCAGGGAAATTGCGAATCGAAGATGTCTCCTCGAAGACCTTCGCCCCCCGATTCGTCCCCAATGAAAACGAGTCACCCAATTTTGGGAACACCGAATCTGCAATCTGGGTCCGCTTTCGGATCGTAAGCCGGCTTTCCACGGATCGGCCGATGCTCCTCGAATTAAGCAACGCCCTGATGAACAAAGTCGACCTCTTTATTCCGGACGGAAACGGCTCCTTTTCGGTAAAAAAAACAGGCTGGATCTATCCTTTTGACCAGCGGGAGATTCCGAATCGAGATTTCCTTTTTCACTTGACGATCCCGGCTGGCTCCGAAGGGATCTTCTATCTGCGGTTCGAGGACGATTATTTCATGGAAATCCCCCTTACTCTTTGGGATCCTCAGTCCTTTTTCGAAAACGAGAGCCGCGAACGGATGTCGATCGGTATTTTCTACGGTGCCATGTTGATCATCTGCATCTACAGTCTGTCGATTTATTTCGGAACGAGGGATCTGGCCTACCTTTTTTTCTTTCTGACCGTTGCCTCCTTCATCCCCGTCCAGGCATCCATCGACGGCTTGGATCGGGAGTTCCTGCTGCCGGACGCGCCGGAATTGTCCGCTCTGCTCGCCATGTTTTTCGCTTGGAGCTGCATGACTTTCGAAGCCCTGTTTGCCCGGGGCTTCATGCAGACGAAGCGCTATTCTCCGCGCTCGCACAAGGTGATCTCTCTTTTTGCCGGCATGGGGGCGGCGTTTGCGGTCGCATCCATTTTTCTCCCCTATTCGATAAATGAAGCCTTTCTCTTCCCGTACATGACGATCTACAATGTCAGCGGCATCGTCATGGCCGGAATCTGCCTCAGAAACGGATCGAAAACAGCGGTATTTTATCTGATCGCATCTTCGATCAATCTGCTCTCCGTTCCTCTTTACCTGGCGAAGGGATCGGATCTTTTGCCGAACAACCTCTTTAGCCAGCAGATGTTCAACATCGGCTACTGCATCATCTACTTCATCTACTCCATCGGGCTCGCCTATCGCATCAATATACTCAGGAATGAAAAGCTTCTGGCAGAGCAAAAAGCCATCCAAAACGACCTGCTTTTGAGCAGGGCCAGAATGGAGAAAGAGGCGGCCGAAAAAGCCACCCGGTTCAAAAGCGAGTTTCTTGCCAACATGAGCCATGAGATCCGGACCCCGATGAATGCCGTCATCGGTATGACCGAATTGCTCGGCGAGTCTCCGATGACACCCGAGCAGGCCAAGTACCTGGAGATCTTGAAAGGCTCGGGGGAGAGACTGCTCGATCTGATCAACGACATCCTGGATCTTTCCAAGGTGGAAGCCGGGCAATTCGCGCTGGAAGAGACTTCTTTCGATCTCCGGGAGGTGTTTGAAAAAAGCTGCGAGATGATGGCCCTGAAGGCCCACCAGAAAGAGCTCGAGCTTCTCTGCCGGTTCCAGGCCGGCATTCCGGTGGCCCTCCTCGGAGATCCGGTGCGGCTGCGCCAGGTGCTGATCAATCTGATCGGCAATGCCGTCAAGTTCACCCCGAAGGGGGAAATCGCCGTGGACTGCAGGATCGCTCCTGTGCAGGCGGAGCAAGCGCCGGCTGCACAGGGCGCGACAGGTGAAGTCGAGCTTCTCTTTTCCGTACGGGATACGGGAATCGGCGTTGCCCCGGAAAAGCAGGAGGAGATCTTCAAGAGCTTTACCCAGGCCGATTCTTCGACGACCCGGCAGTACGGGGGGACGGGCCTCGGTTTATCGATCTGCAGGCATCTGGTTGAGAAAATGGGCGGGCGGATATGGCTGGAGAGCGCCCCGGGAAAAGGGAGCACCTTTTTCTTCACCGCCCGGTTCCGGATCGATCCGGAAAAAAGAACGGCCGAAAAGGCCGAGCCGCCGATCCTCAAGGG
>QZKK01000122.1 GCA_003599475.1 Desulfobacteraceae bacterium | reverse complement strand
TTCCTGTCCTACCACCTGGAAAAACCAGATGACCATGCCGTTTATCCCCAAATCCCAGGCGGTATGCACCAGCGCATAGGGATCATGCAGCACGTTTCCGATCCTGCCGCCCTGCCGCATCGCGGCCATCTCGCTTGCGTAATAGGCGCCGATCAGAGACGACTCGAAGGCTTCCCCCGGAGTCGACGGATATTCCTTCTTCATGTCGTCTTTCTGGATCTCGTGCTTTTTGACGTACCAGGCCTTTTGCTCGGCCGATAAAATGATCCCTTCTTTTTTTGCCAAAAGCTCGAAATACTCATCGTGCTCCTTGGTAATCAACACCCCTTCGGGATTGAGCACATACCCGGGATGCTGCCACCAGGCAAAAAAGTGGAACCGGAAATCAAGCTCTGTAAGCTTTGCCCCCTGCTTTTGTTTGTTCTGAGCAGCCTGACAGATGTCGTAAAAGTCGCCTTCTTTCCCCTCGGCGGTCGATTCGATGAAGATGATCTGTCCCGTGGCAACCGTATTCAGCGATCCGGTGCGGAGCTCCTTGGCTTTATCCGGGTACTGGGCGCAGATCTTTCCGTGCTCGGATACATGAAGAATCTGCCGGGTTCCGCTTCGCATCGAGGTGCCGACCACAATCGAGGACCCGTTTGTAAACTTTAAGCGCTGCGTGCTCTCGAATTCGGGAAGCCGTTTCTTTTTGATTCCTTCCGGCAGGTTGTCGTAGGGAAACTGGATCTTTGTCTCAAAAATCTCCTGGGCCGATTCTCTCCTGTCTGCAATGATGCCGGAAGAAAGGTTCGAGTTGAAAAGGCAGGCATCGAGAATGAAGATATCGATGAAGGTGGAAAAACCGAGCTGTCTTGCTTTTAAAATGATATTTAAAAACCACATGGTTTCATAAAGCCTGAGCTGCGCCCAGTTCATCACAAATTTCACCTTCTGGCCGAAAGGATCGATGATCCAGTAGAGGTTGTTAAGCCTCCACAGCCGGTCGGATAGATGAGCCTTGAGAAACTGGTATTCCGCTTGTTGAGCCGTCGAGTTCATTCAACAAATCATCCATGGTGCGCTTGAGCTCGGAAGCTTCCTCATCCGGGTTCTCCAGCACGCCGGCAAAACGTAACTTGGTTTCCACAATTTTCACCGCGTTCATGTAAGCGGCCGATCGGATCTTCACATCATAGAACTGCCCCTTTTCCGCCTGCCGGAAAATTCCCTCATAGGTTTCTATGATCTCGGCCTGGGTCCAGTGCTTCTTCTCTGAAAGAGCTGAAAGGAAGTTCTTGCGGATCTCCCCCGGATCCCAGCCGTGATTCCGGGCGATGGCCAGGTGATAAGACTCCGCCTCATCGAGCGCCAAAAGATCGACCGGAACTGTTGCCTTGATATGCTCCTGAACGACAGCCCGCGTCTCTGATGCCCGATCCTCCCGGACCTCTTTCAGGTACCGGGCGATTGAGCGCTGGCTGATCGATTCGTCCTTGAGCTCGCGCGATACCACATCGGCAATCTTGGCCGTAGAAAGACCGGCCGCGGAAAGCTCGAGCACCCGCTCTCCAAGCTGAAGCTGTTCGACTTTGTTGATCTTTGCCATTTACCTTATCTGCCCGGTACCTGTTTCGGTAAAGGAATGTACTTTGCAGGTCCGCCGGGCTTTTTCGGAGAGCCGTCGACCGCCTCATCGAACTGGCTTTTCACCTTTCCGCTTTTGACAACATCGAGCTGCGGGGCATCGAACGATTGCCAGTCGGGGACTTTGCCGTCTTTGTCAACAGAAGCTTGGACGGAGAAACGGTCGCACCCCTGCAAATAGCGGGTGTGCGCAACCGCGATCCCCTTGTACCCGGTAACTCTATCTTTTACTTCGTCACCCAGTTGAATCCTGATCATCGCTTCACTCCTTTCCGGGAAAATGAAATGGAAAAAAATCGGCTATCTTATATCACGGTTTTTTTTTGGGAATTTTTGAGGGGACAAGAAGTGATCGAAAGGGGACAAGAAGTGATCGAAAGGGGACAAGAAGAGCCCATTAAAAAAAGCTTGACAAAGTTTTTTTAGCGGTTTTTCAGACTCTGGGAATTCGGATTGACAAGAAACCACTGATCGATCTGGTCCATGTGGCCAAACCACTGATAGCCGCGCTTTTCGACCGGAAGCCCCTGGTCGACAAGCTTGTAAAAAAGCTTCTTGCCGATCGGCCTTCCGGCAAAGTCCCGGAGGTAGCAGCAGATTTTTTCTCTTCCGATTAATCCTTTGCTCTTTTCAGAAATTTTTTCCTTATCCTTCAACGCATGCCCCCTTTCTCCATTCCACCCGGACCAGTGATAAAAATTTGGCCCCGAAAAATATTTTCAAAAACCGCTTTTCAATGGGACGGGTCACCCCTCGTGTCCGGGTACCTGGGGCCCCCCGCCGGGACGGGTGCCCCCCCATGCCGCCGGTGGCCGTTTTGGGACCCCCGGGCAGCGCCGCCGGCTTGCGCTCGACCAGGGATGAACAGGCCCGGGTGATCCTTCTCTAACCGGTCGTAATCGCCCGTAACCGGCATCGGAAACCGGGGATTGATAGACAAAAAGTTTACATAATGACGCTTATCACCCTGTCGGCAAATTGGCGCGGCATGGTTCTGCGAGCTTCGCAGAGCATCCGGCAATATCCGGATCCGGGACAGCGCCCGAAAACATACAAAGCGGATAACGCTCGAATTCGCCCGTAACCGGCCATATTCACCCCTAATCAACTCTAATCGCCTTTTAGTCACCTTCAGCCCCCCGCAGGTGCAGCATATCGAAGGATATGCGAGCATATCTTGGATAATCGCAGATCAAAGACAGCTTCCTTCATTTCACCGCCCGTACCGGGGAGCACCCGCCCGTTTCCCTCTCAAGCGATCAGGGAGGGTGCTCTATCTGATCCGGGGCAACTCTATGTGGCTCAAAACCGCCCGCAGTCTCGCGTCACCCGCCCGCCTAAGCCCTCATAAGCCGGTTTCGGACTCGGACTTGGAAACGAGCTCCAGGCCGTCAAACAAATCCTTGGTTCCCGATCGCTTCCTCCGAATGTGGGGATGAAGCTTTTGAATCTGAGCGAAAAAGGTTATTTTGCCTGATGCGAGGGTTTGAGTCCGCTCCGCCCATATGCGGTAATCCTCATACAGGGCGGATGGATGCACCCGATAGCCCTTTCCCAACCTGCAGTGCTCTTCCAAATATCGAGCGACGATGGAATTGGGATCCTGCCGATTCATTTCCAACTCTCCGATCATGTATCCGGTGGCGGTGAAGGGGGATCCGTACAGGGCGGTATAAGAACCTGGCCGGCACTGAACGCAGTGGGAAACCCTGTGTTCGAGGCGATTCCATCGCTGCCCTTCTTTCCACCCATGGGAATGGAATGTATTGCAGAACGGACACCAGACAATCAAGGACCCGCCTTTGGCCACTCCGCGCAGAACCGGCAGCGCTTTCCCGATCGGTTTTTGATCCGTCACTTTAATCCTCCTTTTTTGATACAGGACAGTGGGTAAAATCTTGTTTGAAAACACCCAAAAAGAGAACTATATGAAATGGGTTTTTTCGACAACCTTGTATGTTGCCGTTTTGTTTTGGCTTTTTATGCTTTCATATACCTCATATTCTTTTTTATAAACCATTGCGTGTGAGAAAATAAGAAAGGGATATATAAATATGTACATATTTATGCGTGCCCGCCCGCGTTGCGCGCGTGTATAATGGTTTGTCAAAAAGTATATGAGGTTTATGAAAACGCTCCTAACCAACCGATATGCATACAAAATCATATGAGACCGTTTTTTAGTGTTTTCATAGAGTTTCCCGAAGGGGTCGATTTCCTCATATAGTTCGCCTCCACAGGGTCAATAAAAAAGGGTTCGGGAGAAGAAAATCAGAGCAAACTTGTTTGATTGCCCATCGCTTGAAGGCCGATTCCACTGAAAACCTCTTTTGTACCCACCCGCTTCCGCCGGATCGCCGGAAAATTGTTTAATAGCTGTTCGAAGAAGCCGATCTTCCCCAGCCGATGCTTTTCGTTGATGCCCGCTTCCCCCGCCCATGCCCAGTAATCCTTGTAGAGGTCGGTCGGATACACCTGAAAGTCTTCCCCCAGCAGGCAGCGCTCTTTGATGTACAAAAGCGCTGGGTTTGCCTTCTCCCGGAACATTTCCTTATCATCCTCAACGGACTGGGGGACTGCGATTTTCTCTTGCTCGATAACGATCTGCAGGTGCTCGAGCGCCATTAAAAAGATGCCGTCGATCTCTTCGACGAGCTTGTCTCTGAGCCTCTTATCGTCTCTTTCCTCTTTGAATTCCTGATTGTATTTCAATACGATGATGCGCCGGAAGAATGCCCCGGTACGCTCGTTTATGCCCGGATAATGATTCATGCTGATCATGTGCTTGGCAATCGGTCGAAACGCCACATCGCCCTTGTATTTGACCTCGGCCTGAATCCGGTCGCCGGCAACGAGCTGCTTGAAGTTCGTCACGTCGAGCTTTTTGCTCTCTGTCTCGGCGCAGGAGTTTAGAAGCTTGTTCCGGATCTCGATCGGCCCGAAATCTTTTTGCATCCGGGCAAGCGATATGTGGGATACGTTTGCATCGCCCAGCATATTGACCAGGACATGTTCTACGGTCCCTTTCCCGTTTCTCCCTGCGCCGATCTGGAATAGGGCGGCGGGGAAAAGGATTTTGGGGTAGAGGCAGTAGCCGATAAACTGCATCAGAACATCGATTTTTTCAGTATCGTCTTCAAAGATCTGCAAAAGTGTTTTTTCCCAAAGCGGACACACCGCATCCTTGTTGTAGCTTACCGGAAGCCGTACCCGGCTCATGTAATGAGGGGCGTGGGGGGAAAGCTCCATGGTCCGGATATCGAGCATGCCGTTTTGGAGGTTTAAAATCATGGGGTCCACGGCATCGTGTATTTCATCGGGATTTTTATAGGCATGGTGCTTTACGAGCTGGATCGCCTCCCGGATCTGGTTCGGCTTTTCGTCCTTTGCGAGCTCCTGGGCGGCAAACTTGGCCATCATGTCTTCGGGTAAATACCCCCATAGACCGGTTTTTTCATCATACCGGTAGAACTGATCGGTATAGGATTTTCCTTCGTAAAGGAGGGGATTGAATTTGCTTTCGATGTGCTTGGCTAAAAGATGGATATCGATAATCGGCCGGCCCGAGCGGGTGTATCTCACAAACGGGCTTGCATCGGCATCCTGCTCATCCGGAGGGGATTCGCTCTTTTTATTTGCCGATTTGAAGTTTGGATCATACCCCCGGCAGAACCTGGCCAGCGATTCGGTGCCTGAGATGATCTCTTTGGCCTGGTGCCAGGTGCGGCCGCGGCAGGAGTTGTGCGAGCAGTGGTAGATGATCTTTCCGGCATCATCCTGGAGGATATAGGAGTCTTTGCCTCGATGGTTTTCGTCGAACAGGCACGTGCCCAGGAAATACTTTGTTTTTAAACCGTCTTGCTTCTTTGAAAACTCGCGGCCGAAGTGGGAAAAATATTCATCGAGCCTGAGCGGTCCCAGGCTCAATTTTTGGCTGCGGCCGCTTGCGGTTTTGCCTGTCTTTTCAGCCGCAGCCGGAGCACCACTCTTTGCCGCTTCTCTCTGAGCGATGAGCCCGCCGATATGGGCAAGCCTTTCAACCTTTTCCACCGGGCAAACGCAAACGCACTCCAGCATGAGATCTCTTTCAAGTCCGGATCGTGTTTTGAAAAGGAGTTAACCGCTGTCCGCTATTCAGTGCTCAAACGGCAGCTTCTCAGTCTGGAAGCTGGCAGCGCCGGCGTGGCCGCCGCCGCCGAATGCTCTGGCGATCGTGCCGCAGTCGATATCGTCTTTGGTCGAATAGAGACTCACCGTCCACTTGCCCGCCGGAAGCGGCAGCCTGCAGAAGGTGATCATCAGGTCATCGCAGACAGGATCGTAGACCGAATCGAAAACCTTGCTGTTGGTAAAACCTCTGTTTACGCACCAGGCGGTCAGCTCTCGATCGGAGGAAGGATCTTTCAGCGTGGTTTTAAAGGCATAGCCCTTGCAGAATTTGGCGTTTTGCCGGGCTTCGTATTTCAGGATGATGTCGCCGATCTCACACACCTCTTTTATGAGCGCTGCGAAATCCTCGAAAAACGGCACCCAAAGATCCTGATTGTCCGGAAAGGTGTTTTCATAAAAGCGGAATCCGTACTGAAATGGAAGAGTCCTGGGGTCGGTATGATCAAACACGTCGTATTCCGCAAGCAGGCGGACGGCCTCCGGGATATCAAGTGGGGAATATAGATACTCCCACACCAAGGCACATGCGCCGATTCCGATCCGGCGGCGCCCGGGAGGGTTGAAGCCTCTTTTTACCGCCTCTTCCACCTCGGTCTTGTGGTGATCGATCCAGACCAGATCACACAGGGCTGCAAGCTGCTCCATGAGCTCGAAGGGCTGCAGGGTGAAATCGACCATGTAGACCGTTTCGCCGGGCTGGATTGAATCCCAGGGAAACGGCTTCCCGTAATTGACCCCGATCATCTCGCATTCCGGATATTGGTATTTCACGATCGCGCCGGCGCAAGCTCCATCGAGATCGCTGGAATGAAATAAAGCCTTAGTCATGATGAAACCTCCTCTTTTTCGGATTTGCTGATAAGCTTCGATTTCCTGTGCGGCCGTTTTTCCGTGTGATCCCCTTTTCTGGCCGTCGTTCCATACACCTTCCAGATGCGGCTTGGGTTAAAAACCGCCCGGTCGATCTTTACCTGATCGGTATCGAATTTCCGGGCAATCAGAACGAGGATTTTTTTAACGATTTCCGATCCGCGTTCAACCGGTGTGAGATCCGGCAGCCGGTAACAAAGGTGCGCTCCGTTTCCGGATATCCCTTTCACCGGCCCGGGGAAGCCGAAGTATTTCGTAAACCACGGATGGATCCTGCCGGCGGTCTCAAATGCATAAGCGAGCTCTTCATCGGTGCTCGAGATCCCGCTCTTTCGCACCGGGTCGAGATCGATCGGAAGCCACCGGATGCAGGTAATATCCTTATCGGTTGTAAGCGAAGTCTTTGGCCCGGCGGCCTTCAGCCGGTTTTTGGCACGCGCGATCAGATCTTCGTCCACCGGATTCAGGGTGAAATAGATGCCGGGGGCTTTTGCCTCTTCGAGAGCGACAGCGGCCGCGGCGAAATCCTTTGCGTTGTCGAAGTATCCGGATACAACCCCCGCTCCTGCCGCATAGCCTTCCCAGGGGCCTTTTCTCGACAGCCCGTATGCCCGGATCTCGGTCACCTCGCCGGGCGCGAAAAACGTGTTGTAGACGTCTTCGAAACTATTTGTTCCCATTTACATCCTCCAGTCTTTTTTTCGATTCCTCCACAAATCTTTTCACGTCTTCTATCCGATGCGCCTTGATTTCGCACCTGGTTGCGGGAAGCCCATAGATCCGCTGGAAGACGGCTATGTCGAGCTCCGCGGCCGCCGCATCCATAAAGGCTTTGGCAAAATTGGCCTCACAGCCGTTGTAGATCACCCGGTTGAACGTGGCGATCCGCTCCTTGGTGCAGGCCAAAAGATTCGTTGTGGCCATCCGGAGCCCTTTGAGATATTTTTTTCTCCCGTCTTTGATTCCTTCTTCGCGCATGAGCATATGGATGTTTTCAAGCTTTGCCTTGAGCTTTTCCCTGTGGATCTTTACTTCCGAAAGGCTCATGGCGTCGATCAGCGCCCGCTGCTCGGCCTGCAAAGCGTCGAAATCCTGCCTCATTTCCGATCCTCCCAACCGTGCTTGTACCCATGAACGAAGTGATCGATCAAAAGAGGTTTGATTGCGGATAAAAACCACTCCACATGCAGGGTGGCCAGGCGCTTTACGCCGTTTAACCCGTATCCGGCAGCTTCTTTGAACTCCGGTGCCGATGCTGCCGCAAGAGGCACGGCAGCATCGGCCGGGGATAAGCCGGGTGTCTCTTCCACCCGCCCGGGGGAAAGCTTTGCCGCAGTACTTGCTACAGCATCCGCCAGGGCTACGGCCCGATCCAGGGCATGGGTTGTATTTAAAGATTCTTTTCTCCTCTCTGCTGCTTTATTTTTTCTGCCGGCGATCATAATTCTTACCCGGCAGGCCTTGCAGTAGGGGTCGGTCGTGCCGGTTCCGCCGAAATTCCGGTTGAATTTTTCGACCGGCTGCAAAGCGCCCGCGGCCGGGCAGGCGGGCGCTTTGCAGATGCTTGTTTCGACCGGCTCCGGTTCATGCGCCTGTACTCCAGAAGGAGGGTCTTTTTCCGGGCCTGTGGCAAGGACGTTATTTTTTATCACTTCCATCGAGTATTTTCCTTTCTCACAATTAAGACAGCGTTTATCCGGATCGTTTACGGTCCGCTGCCTCTCCTGCTGTTTCACGCAGCCGGCATACAGCATCCAGCAGCGCTGTCTTTCGCAGTAGAAATCAGGATTCCAGCCCGACGGCCGCGCCGGCGGCTCCGTCGGTTCTTTCGCTCTCGCCAAGGATTTCATCGGGCACTTTTCCTGTCAGGTCCACGCCGCTTTCCAAAAAAAGCTTCACCAGCTCGCTCTTTTTGCAGGATGTGTACTTGCCTCTTTTTTTAAGGAGCTTTTCGAACAGATAGGCTTCAACCTTGGGGTCTTTAAATATTTGCAGCTTCTCACCGATCGAGACCAGCTCCGCCCTTGTCTTTTTCTGCAGGTACTCCTCATCCATGGAAAATTCTTTCGCAAGCTCGATTCCGATATGGGCCGCCACCAGGCCGCGGACGCTTTCGGTATTTTCCTTATTTCCGGCAAGCAGGATCGCGAGCTCCCGGATGCAATTCCGGATCGTCTCACGGTCAAGCGATTCGACGTATCTCCATACGATTTCGGGTCGGGCGTAATGAGTCCCGAATTGCTCGGCAAGCCCCTTCCGATCGATGAATTGGTCAAGCACGGTATAATCGTCCCTCAGCAGATGATAGAGTGCGAGGCGATCGATCCTTTCATCGTCCGGATCGATCGAATTCATCCGCTCGAAAAGCTTCACCTGGTAAAACTTGTCCCGAAAATAGCTTCCGTGCCAGCTCACCCGGGGACCGGTTTTTCCGGATCCGCCGGCACCGCTTTCTTTCTCCGCCTTTCCGATTTTATCGAAGCATTTGGAATCTCCGATGCAAAGCTGCTTTTCTCCGATTTTCCCGTAGATATTGACGAGCGATACGAAAAGCTGGCATTTCTTGCACTCGGGCGCCGGCTTCCGGTTTCCATAAAAACCGTTTCGGGCGCTGTAGGATACATCGCTATCGAAGCGGAAGCCCTGGGTTCCCGTTTTACGGCTTTTCCAGGTTGAAAGCAGGTGGTTGTTTACATGCTGCTTGAAGCATTTGCGGTTTAAGCAAAGCGCTTTTCGGGCATCGATATCGAAAAGCTTCTTTTGTACGGTGCTATTACTTTGGCAGGCCGGACATCCTGCTGCTTTGATATCGAATGGCGCTTCTTTGATATCTGGAGTATCGTGGTCGATCGCAGCAGAAAGCTGCTGGACCGTCATGGGTCCATTCCACGGGGAAGCGTTTATTCTTTCGAAAAACCTTTCTATCTCCTGATCATCGGAAAGCCGCAAAAGCTGCTCGAGGTGCCCGTATACGATCTTTCCTTTCTCCCAGGCGGAAAGGCAATAATCGGGAAGCTTCAAGACCGCCGTCCGCCGCCGGATGTATCTCGGATTGATTCCTGTTTTTTCGGCCAGATACGGGAGCGCGTCTTCTCCTTTTTTTTCAAGATACATCTGAAACCCGCGGGCTTCCTCGAGCTCGGTCAGATCCTCCCGGCAGAGGTTTTCAATCGTCATCACCTCGAAGGCCTCATCGTCAGATAGCTCGCGTACGATCGCCGGAATGGTGTGTCCGTCGAGGCCTCCGTTTTCCTCAGCAATCCGGCACATGGCGCGGTACCTGCGCTCGCCGGCAACGATTTCAAAGCTGCGCTCATCTGTCATCGGCATACTCGTGCCGTCGAACGGCCGCAGCAAAATCGGCTCAAGCACTCCTTTCTCCCGGATCGATGCCGCCAGCTCCTGCAGTTTTTTTTCATCCAAGCTCTTGCGAGGGTTGAATGGGCTTGGCCGGATCCGGCTCAACACGACCTCCTGATAATTCTGCATGGAAATCCTCTCCTTTGGTTGTTTGTTTATTTGGCAGGCATCTGCACTCCCTGGAGCTTGACCCTCCCTATGTCAGAGACGCTAGATCCTAGGGTCCAAGCCCACCGCCCGTCTATGCTGCAGACCCCCGTCCAGCCTCGGCCCGGAGAGAATTCCTCGGGCGCCTGCCAAACCTGTCAGCTACATACACTGCGCCGCAAAATCACACAGGGCGTGGACCGCTGCCTTGAACAGAAAGTCTTTTGCCTTCTGCTCGGCCGGCAGCGCCTCATAAGGAACAAAGCAGGGGTGCTCTTTCTTGTCCGGATCCTTTACCGGTCCGTACTTCCAGCCGGCTGCCTCTTTTTCCTTCAGCCATGCGTTGTGGGAATGGTCCGGTCCGGCATCGGGATTTTCAATGTGAAACCGGACCCCTTTGATTGCACTGTCGCGCTGCCAGCCCGGGGCATCCTTCCACTCCGGCTGGCTGAAATCGCCGATCGCCTGGCAATAGGCGCGGTTGATCTCGTGAGCCGCTTGGGCGATCCGTTCTTCGATCCAAAGTTGTGTCATCGTTCGGTTCTCCTTTCCTCGTTGG
>QZKK01000174.1 GCA_003599475.1 Desulfobacteraceae bacterium | reverse complement strand
GTTTCTGACTCGATCAAACTGGGCGCTTCAGCGGCCGCGCTCGTGAGAAACTTCACCAATCACCCCCACCCTGGCCCTCCCCCATCGAAGGGGGAGGGAATCAAAAGCTCCCCTCCCCGGGTGGGAGGGGTAGGGGGAGGGGGAAAAATGGGCTGAAGTTTCATGCTTTGATCAAACTGGCCCGCCGGCGGCTGGGCTGAACCCTGAACGCTGAACCCTGAACGCTGAACGCTATACGATATACCTTTCCCAGAGGTTTTCCGGTTCAAACCCCCTCAGCCTTTCGGCGGCTTCCCCCAGGACCGACTTGACGGATGAGACATTGACTGCGATCTGTTCCGCCATGGGGCCGTCCACGAAGGTAAGGCCGTTTTGACGTGCGGTATCGAGCACCCATTGGGCATCGATTCCCTTTACCGCCGGATGTTTCGGCAGAGGAGGGGTCCAGACCGGACCCGAGTCGATGGGAGGCCTGCGGGTGTGCCACCCGGCGGACTGCTCGTAAATATGTCCGGTGCGGAAAAGTTCTTCCTCTTCGTCTGCGCGGGCGATCCATTGCATGTTTACCGGGAGATCCGAAGACGTAAAACCGCAGGGAATCGACATGGCCGGCAACCCGGTGAGACTGACGGGCCGTGCAAAGCTTGTCACATGCGATTGCGGGGGCGGGCTTCCGATCGGATGAGGCGGAAAGGCGGTCATCGGGGTGACGATGATGTCGACTGCAGAAAGCGCATCGAGAAAACCCCGGGTCACCCGCTGTCGGATTCGTTCGGAAGTCAGGTGGTCGGATGCGTTCAGAAAGGCTGCACTCGAAATTTTACCGATGAAAGCGGGTGTATAGTCGGAAGCGTGTTTAAAGAAGCATTCGCGATGGAATGCAAGCGATTCGATGTAGGCAATGGTGAAAGAAGCCGCAGGCCCGTACTCGACAAAGGGAAGCTCGATTTCCTGAACCGAAGCCCCTAAAGACTGCATGTGGGAAACGGCCGCCCGGATCAGGTCGGAGACCTGCGGGTCCGAGTGCTCGAAGAAGAAGTTTCCGGGGATGCCGATGCGAACGCCTCTGAGATGTCCCTTCGGGTTTGCGAAAAACGAAAAGAGTCCTTCCGGCATCGGTTCCCCGGCCATCCCATAGAAGAGCATCGCCGCATCTGCGACCGTCCGTGCCAGGGGTCCGGGATGATCCAGGCTCCAGGAAAGCGGGATGATCCCACGGGTATCGAGACGCCCGAAAGCGGGCTTCAATCCGACGATTCCACAAAAAGCCGCAGGATCCCGAACAGAGCCCCCCGTGTCGGTTCCGGTGGCCAGAGGGACCAGGCCGGCTGCCACCGCCGCCCCGGAACCCGAACTGGAGCCGCCGGTGACAAGCTCCGTGTTCCATGGGTTTCGGGCATCACCGATCAATTCCATGCCGCCTGAGGCAAACTCCCATGTGTTGAGCTTTCCGATGCAGACGGCCCCTGCACGGCGCAAGTTTGCGGCCACCGCAGAATCCTCTTCGGAAACATAGCCCTTTAGCAGTTTGGATCCGCCTGTCATGGGGAGCCCTGCGACGTCATAGATATCCTTATAGGCCAGCGGCATTCCGTGGAGCGGCCCCCGATAGCTCCCGCTCCTGATTTCGGCTTCCGCCTTCCTCGCTTCGGTCAAGGCCTCCTTCCGGCAGATGTGGATAAATACCTTGAGTGTGTCGTTCAAGGTGTCGATCCGCTCCAAGAACGCTTCGACAAGCTCAACCGGCGACAGATCGCCTTTCGATAACCGTTGAGACAATGTCTGCGCACCGGAGTAACATAGATCCGAATGCTTCACGCGATGAATCCCCCCTCTTTGATTTTAGAGTTTAGATTTTAGATTTTAGATCAGATTTATGATTTTAGATTCAGGAAATCAACAGAAAACAAGGGGATGAACCGGATGAACCGGGAATTCCCTTATACAGCGGATTCGGGCGGAACTTACATGATTCATCCTATTGCCTGCCGAATTTTCCAAGCATACTTCTTTAAAAACGAACAGAAAACAGAGGCCGGTTGAAAAGGGATTTCACCTGCACAGGGCGATTCTGCGGTGAACTTCGAACCGGTCTGTGATTCCGATTTTGCCGATGAGAAAGAGGGAGAAATGACGCTCGTTGAAAACTTGGCTCGGTTTATCACGGAAATTTCCTACGAGGATCTATCCCATGAAGTACGGAAGGAATTGAAAATCAGGGTGCTGGATTCTCTTGGCTGCGCCATCGGAGCATTGAAGGGGGATCCCATCCAAAGAATTCGCGCCCAGGTGGAGGATTTCGGCGGATTCGGCTACTGCACGCTGATCGGCGGCGGAAAGGCCCCTCCGGATCATGCGACGCTATACAATGGCGCGCTGGTTCGCTACCTCGATTTCAACGACAGCTACCTCGCCAAAGGAGAAACCTGTCATCCGAGCGACAACCTGGCAGCCGTGCTGGCTGCCTCCGAATACGCGAAAGCGAGCGGGAAAAAACTGCTGACCGCACTGGCTGCGGCCTATCTTGTCCAGTGCCGCCTGAGCGATGTGGCGCCTGTACGCCAACGGGGCTTCGACCATACCGTGCAAGGGAGCTACTCGGTTGCCGCAGGCGTCTCCAAAGCGCTGGGACTGGGTGCAAAGCAGACCGCGCATGCGATCGCCATCTCCGGCACGGCGACAAACGCCCTCCGCGTGACCCGCACCGGCAGACTTTCCCATTGGAAGGGGCTCGCTTTCCCGTTTACCGCATTCGGCGCTGCAAACGCGGCTTTCCTGGCGATGCGGGGGATCACAGGGCCCATGGAGGTTTTCGAAGGCAACAAGGGATTTATGGATTCGATTGCCGGTCCCTTCGAGGTGAATTGGTCAATGGGCGATCTCGAGGCGATACGGAAAACAATCATCAAGAAATACAACGCGGAGATTCATTCGCAGCCTTCGATCGAAGGGATCTTGGAGCTAAAAGCCGAATCCGGATTTACCCCCGAGCGCATCGAAAAAATCGAAATCGACATTTTCGACGTGGCCTTTCATATCATCGGGGGCGGGGAGGAAGGAGACAAGACCCGGGTGAGGAGCAAGGAAGAGGCCGATCACAGCCTCCCGTACATGGTCGCCGCAGCCGTATTGGATGGAAACGTGATGCCCGAGCAGTATCATCCCGACCGGATCGAGAGAAGCGATATACAGGATCTCCTCCAGAAAGTGATCGTCCGGCCCAATGGCGATTACAGCCGCCGGTTTCCGGAAGAGATGCCGACCCGGATCACCGTTTTCCTCGAGGGGGGCGAGCGTCTGGAGAAGGAAAAAAAAGGGTATGAAGGGTTCCACGCCCGTCCCATGTCCTGGGAGCAGGTCGTCAGGAAGTTTAACCATCTCAGCGCCCCCCATACGGAGGGGGCCGTGCAGAAACGAATCATCGATACCGTCGCCCGCCTGGAAGATGCCGAAACATCCGATCTGGTCGGGCTGCTGGAATTCGGTTCAAGAACCGACAGGAGCGCAGAGTCATGAGCAAAGCAGAAAAGTTCGAAAATCCCTTCGATTTCATCCGGATGAACGCCCGCCAGTCGAAACCGCGGAATAGAGGCATCACCGAGATCCGGGGCCCCTATTACACTCCGATGGGCCCCGGTTACCTGAGGGACATCCTGGAAACCATGGGAGGACATGTCGATTCACTGAAATTTGCGGCCGGCTCCTTTACCCTCATGCCCCGGCAGGCGCTTCAGGAGATCATCGAACTGGCGCATGAATTCGATGTCCTGGTCTCGACAGGCGGCTTCATCGAGTATGTTCTTACGCAGGGCAAAGATGCCGTGAAGCGGTATATCCAGGAGTGCAAGAATATCGGTTTCGACATCATCGAGCTTTCCAGCGGATTCATTACACTTCCCCACGAGGATTGGCTCAGGCTGGTCGAGGCGGTTCATAAGGAGGGGCTGAAGGCAAAGCCTGAAGTCGGCATCCAGTTCGGAGCGGGCGGGGCGACCTCGGTGGAAGAACTGGAAGCGGAGGGGACGCGGGACCCCGAATGGGTGATCGAACAGGCAAAGCGGTTCCTGGATGCAGGAGCCTACATGATCATGATCGAATCCGAGGGGATCACCGAGAATGTAAAGAACTGGCGTACCGATGTCGTATCCAAATTCATCAAGGCCCTGGGAGTGGAAAAGACGATGTTCGAGGCGGCCGAGCCCGAGGTATTCGCATGGTATGTCAAAAATTACGGTCCTGAAATCAACCTGTTCGTGGACCACAGCCAGATCGTGCATCTGGAAACCCTGCGCCGCGGGATCTGGGGAACAAAGAGCCTCTGGGGGAGGGTGCTCACCTTCAAAGGGTAGGATGTGAAATCTCGAGCATCATGGGGGATGGAACATGTTTTCTTTCTTGCCGCTTCTCTCTTCCTCGGCTTGGTTTTTGCTGAAGCATCCGTCTCCGCCGATCTGAATGGGCTCTGGGAAAAGACCACGAGCGCGGATCCGCACAATCTGACCATCATCTACCAGGAGAAAAACGAAATCAGAGCGCTCGGTTTCAGCCAGACCGATGAGAAGAGGGAGGTCTGGTATGCCGCAGGTGAATTCGACGGGGGTTCGATCCGGTTGAACTACCGCTATTCCATTCAGGCGGTGCCTCAGGGGTGGGAACCTGCAGGAACGATGACCCTCACTCTGTCTGACGATGGAAATACGCTTTCAGGGAATGCCCGATCGACTTCGGGAAATTGGTCCGGCCCCATTGCATTCAGGCGCATCCGGTAATAGCTTTTTGATATGCTAAGGGATCCAGAAATTCAAATATACCGTTTTAACAATCTAGAACTCAGGAACTCACGAAAGAGCCAAAAAGGGTTTAACAATATAAATCCCTCCCTGATTTCCTGAGTTCCAAATTTTTGTTGTCCTTGCTCTTTTCGGCTAACGGTATTTTGGAATATTCCGAGTCCCAAAGAAAGGGGGGCGACCCGATGGCTGAAAGAATCGATACCGAAAACAGAACCTGCAGGGAAAGATGCGAGTTCAAGGATAGAAACTGCTGGATGAAGGAAGACGGAACGTGGGACTGCTCGATCACGTTTGAAGAATGCATCGAAGACTGCAGGGCGAAATCATAGGCAGCCGTTAAATCCCAATCCCGGGGTTCCGGTGGGGTGGAGCACACCGTCTTTTAGAATGACCGTGCCTTTGCACGGGTCTCCTAAAAGATCCAGGTGCCCGTCGAGGTCTGCAAAAATCACGTTGGGGCGTGCCAGCGCAAAATGAAGGCCGGCTGAAATCGCCAGGGCCGATTCATCCATGCACCCGACCATCGCCTGCATTCCTGCAGCCTGAGACGCCGCATCGATCCGGATCGATTCAAAAATTCCGCCGACTTTCATCAGCTTGATATTGACCATGTCTGCAAGCCTCTCCCCGGAGGGGCGGAAGATGTCGAAAAGCTTCAAAAGACTTTCATCGGCCATCACGGGTATCGACGATGCTTTAGACACCCGGCCCAGTGCATCGGGATCGTCTCTATCTGTCGGCTGCTCCATCAGTTCGAGGCCGATTCTGCGGGTGCCCCGATCGAAGCGCAGGGCCTCTTCAACGGTATACCCCTGGTTGGCATCGAACCGGAGGCCGACCGAATCGCCTACTTTCTTACGAACCCTGACCATCCGCTCGATATCGCCTTCCACATCGAGGCCCCCTTTGATTTTCAAGGCTCTGAAACCCTGCTTTACGAAGGCTTCCGCCTTCGCCACCGTTTCTTCCGGCGGCAGGATTCCGATCGTTACACTGGTTGCGATCGATTCCCGGAATCCGCCCAAAAGCTTAAAAAGCGGAAGCGAGGCTGTTTTGCCCAGAATGTCGTAGAGCGCCATATCCAGCATCGCCGTTGCCGCCGGAGAAGCCTTGAGCCCCGGTTTCAATCGCTCCAGGATCAGAGCGGTTCTCAATGGATCCATGCCCGTTGCAGCCGGCCGGATGACGGAATCGAAATCGCACATCACCGTCTCTGCCGTTTCTCCCGTAACCTCCGCATCCGGGGCCGAACAGCCGAACCCGTTCATACCGGTTGAGGTTTCGATCCGGAGAAAGACGTTTACGGTCTCCTGCACGGTCTCATAGGCGATGGTATACGGTTCGGACAGAGCCATCCGAACGGTCCATGCCTCCATGGCTGTGATTCTCATGAGGCGGTTTCTCTCTTGTGTCCTCAGGGGTAAAATCGTTCCATGCCCACACTGAAAAAACCACAGAGAGCACAGAGACCACAGAGAAGAAAAATGCATGTAAAAACATATTCTTCGTCTTCTCTCTGTGAACTCTGTGTCCTCTGTGGTGAATCTGATACGTCACAATAATTACGCATCATGTACTTAGCCGGAGGCCCCCGGCAAGCGCGGCTTCCGCGAGTCGATATGGATCTGAATGGAATCGAGCAGCGCTTCGGGGCCGTCCAGCAAAACATCGAAGGCGGGAAGCCCGGTTTGTTTCCGGATGTCCTCGCATATCCCGGGCACCCGGTCCGGCGGGATCCCTTCGTGATTTACGGTGATCGCAACCACCGGTCTGCCGGAAAGAAGCTCCACGGCCTGGATCTGCTTGGCAAGCGGATGCATGGGATAATCGGGAAATCCGTCGTAGGTTCTGCGTGAAGGCGCATGCTGGAGGATTACGATATCGGGACGGCCTGCGGCGAGGATTTCAAAGCCTCCCGGATAAGCCGGGTTCATGAGGCTCCCCTGACCTTCGAGGACCAGCACATCGGGATGCTTCTCCTGCCAGGCCGTCCAGGCGGCATGCTCGATCTCACCCGAGACAAAATCGTTTACCAGCGCATCGAGGATCAGCCCGTAGGCGGCCCCCTGCATCCATGCGGTCTGTCCGGTGCCGATCATTTCCGCCGATATCCCTCTTGCCCGGAATCCCTGGACGAGCAGCCATGCCGTGGTCCGTTTGCCGACGGCGGAATCGGTCCCAAGCATCGCGATCCTGAAAGCGTCGACCTGCTCGATTTTTCCGGAGAAAAAATGGAGGCGGCTTCGGGGAGGAGGCTTTCGGACATCCCGGATGGATACCCCTTTCTGGCCGGCCAGGCGCATGACCTCGGGGTCCTCACTCAAGAAGTCGTGGAGCCCGCAGTCGACGTGCAGGCCGGCCGCAACGGCCCCTAAGACATCCCGGCGGGCCGAGTCGTCCAGCTTGCCACCGTCTGTGGCAAGTCCGATGACAAGATGCGTCGCCGAAATGCCTCTTTCCCTCGCTTTCCCGATCGCCTCCTCTACACTTCCCCAGATCGGGATGCCGTTTGGCTTTCCATCCAGAACCGCTCCGGCATCTCTGCCGCGGCACCGGGAATCGACCACCGACAGGACGCGGTAGCGAAGGGTGAACCTCACCAGCCCGTGGGCGGTCTTCCCGTAGGTCGAATCGAATGCCCCCTCACAGTATACGATCGCGTTTCCATCCATCGGCATGTTTCCAATTCCTGATGCAAGCAGGAGAATTATTTTACTATTTTTTCGTGTATTTCGAGTGTTTCGTGGTTTCACGATTCAATCAAGTTTATAGCCTCGCTTCTCAAAGAGATCAACCCCGCTCCATCTCGCGTTTCGACGGATGCGTCTTCACAATGCCTCGAATAGCTCTTGACAGGAAAATGAACCTGTCGGAAAATCAGATCATATTTCTTCTCCGACTCGCATTTTCTGCCCCGGTTACGGATCGTATCCAATTTACACGAGCGATGGGAGGTTTCAGCCAATGAATACCGCCTGCGCATACGGGTATGCTTCGGCACCTTTTCCCCTCTGCATTCTTCTTCGCACTCGCAGCCTCCCGTCTGTTTTGACACAAGCAGCACGAAAAGGAGGTGATGTGCTCCAAAGACACCTGTAGAAAGATCGGCGTTTTCGAACCGTCAACCGTCTTCAAAAGGAGGGATCCAATGAAAGAGCTTCGAAGAAGGTTTCTGCGGATCGGCGTGTTTCTGTTCATTTTCCTGTTTGTACCTGCCAATGCCGCGCTTGCCGGCTCCTTTCTGGATGTTGCGAAAGAGACCGGAATCGAGATCGTCCAGGACGGGGATGCCGTTTTGTGGCAGGGCAAATCCGGGGGGCAGACCAAATCTCAGGGCCCGCTTGCAGGGAAGAAGGTCGCGGCGATCGTGGCCAGCGAGTTCAGCGACTTTCAGGCATATTATCTGGCATCCTACATCGGCGAGTACGGAGGCACCCTCGATTTTCTATGCGTGGACTGGGTCACCTGGAAATTTACCCGGCCCAATGTCAAGGATAAAGGCGTTCAGGGGATGTGGGGGCTGAGCCTCGATCCGATCCCGGTCATGGGGCCGGCCAAACATAACTGCAAGAACCTGGGCCAGGCTAAGGCAGCCGACTATGATGCGGTGGTGATTCTGGGCGGACATTCCGGCGATGTGATGGTCACCGAAGCCAAGGTGATGGATTTCATAAAGGCCGCAAATCAGAAGGGGGCGGTCATCGGTGGCATCGAGGCGGGGATCATGCCGCTGATTGCGACCCGGCTGGTCGAAGGCAAAAAGACGACCGGAAACTGCGTCGTCTCCTATATGCTGAAAAAGATCTCCTCGTTCCGGGATACCCCCATGGTTCGGGACGGAAACCTCATCACCGCAAGGGATACGGTCGATACCCCTGCATTCGTCCAGGAACTCTGCAAGGCTTTCGATCCGGCCTTTGTCGACAAGCGAAGAGGGATTCTCGCCGGAAAGCGGATCGTGATGATTGCAGGCGAAGATTTCGAGGATATCGAACTGGTGGTGCCCGCAATGGAGTTCATTCACCGGGGGGCTCAGATCACCCTCGCCACGTTCCCCGCCCCGATGAAATCACGGCCTGCGCTCCTGGGCCTGGATGTGGTGCAGGGTAACTTCGGCTGCACCGTACCCTTCCAGGAGATCCCGGCAAGCTACTATCGGATCACGAAGCTTTCCGAGATTTCCATGAACGATTTCGATCTCGTGATGATCCCGGGTGCATTCTGCCCCTGGAACCTGGTGGTCTCGGGCCGGACCGAATGGTTGAAACAGGCCGATCGCGCGGGAAAATTCATCGCCGCCATATGCCACGCTCCGATTCCGCTTGCCGCAGCGGATCTGGTTTCCGGCAAGAAGATCGCAGGCTGGCTGGCCAGCAAGGATTCGGTGGAGATCATGGGCGGCAAATACAGCTCGGACTATGCCGCCGTCGTCGACGGTAGGATCGTAACCGGAAGAACACCTCCGGAGGTGCCTGAATTTCTGGATGCGATCACCTACGCACTGCTGCAGTAAACCCTAACCGGGCCGGCCTCTCGTCCCGGGCTTTGAGGGGAGGCCGGCCCGCAATTCCATCGGGTATGGTCCAGACATCCCGCGAAGGTCTTTTATCGAAGGCCTTCACGAGAGAGGTCCCCCCGGCGTTTGCGTCGAGCCAGCCGGGTCTTGAGCCCGTCTCACCCCTTCATTTCATTCTTGACCACGGAATACACGGAAAACAATATGAATTTCTTGACAATACACCCCCATAAATATACTAGCGCAATATTCTCCTTCCCACCATTAATCAACGAGGTGCTCCATGACCAAAGCCTTGACGAAAGCGGATATTGTCAAACCCATTCGAAATGAGAACAGATATTCCCAAAAAGAATCCGCCGATATCATCAAAAGCACTCTTGAATCAGGAGGAGATGTCCTGGTATCGGGCTTTGGCAAATTCCAGGTGAAATCCAAAAAGGCTCGCATGGGGCGGAATCCTGCAACCGGTGATAAGTTGACATTGCCGCCCCGGAGAGTGGTCACATTTAGGTGTTCCGGGAGGTTGAGAGATCTGTTTGTATATTGATACCATCGGCATGCTTGATCGGGAACTCATTCAAGGATAATGCAAGTGATGTTTAACTGAGGGCATAGAAAATTTGGCAATAAGTAAGGTGATTTCAATGAAATGAATCGAGTTTAATCCATAGCAACTGAAAATCTTAGGGGCATACCACTCTCAGCCCTCATAGGCGCCTGGGTCTTCCGCCCGAAATTTTCAAGAATCCGGCAGCGGTCTATGCGGTTTGGCTTGATTTGCCTACATAAAATGGAACCGTTGAAATTTTGTCTTGAAAATCAGCACATTTAGCAGTAAGGAGACGAAATGATTAAGGCTCTTTCCATCCCTCAATGGCTATTGTGCTCAAAAGTTGATCTATTGAAGAATCTGTCAGGCACCTTATATTCATCGATGAAATTTCCGTGTTTATTGAAACACTTTCGCAATTTATCCGGCACTGCTCATCATCATCGTTCGGATGGGGGATATCAAACTTAATGGAAAAACCAGTGAACGGCAATATTCAGTTTGCTTTTCCAGGTGGCTCAAAATCTCGAGTTAATCGCGCTGGTGAAAAGGTACGGGATAATTGTGCGACCTTGGATGATTTGCAGGTAATCGATCAATGGCGCGCTGCACACAGGGCTGTTCTAAATACTTTCCAGGCGATCTTGCGCACACGCACGAGGGGAACAGGCATTGTTGTTGCACAGCGACATAAACGCAGGTCGACAATTTTCGGCAAATTAGAGCGGTTCCCCAGGATGCAACTTGCACGAATGGACGACGTCGCCGGGTGCCGCCTGATATTTCGAAATGTGAAGGAACTCTATGATTTTCGTGAGAACTTTCATAGGGCTCGTTTCCATCACCTTAGGCGCAATGAATTGGATAAGTATGATTACTTTGACTTGGTAAAGATTATTCTTGCAATTACTCCGGGGATTTACTATAGGGGCATTCATGCAACGACCCCCGAAGAAAGAACCGTAAACCCAGGAGGA
>QZKK01000050.1 GCA_003599475.1 Desulfobacteraceae bacterium | reverse complement strand
AAATCAGAACGGCTCCCATTACCGGCAAGACCATGAGCAGGTATCTTTTCGCCATCTGCTCCATCAACTGCATGCA
Organism: Desulfobacteraceae bacterium; assembly: GCA_003599475.1. Next base: position 10,782 of record QZKK01000050.1, on the reverse strand, counting down.
GTACTCAAGAGTAAAGTTTGGAATATCGTTAAACGACAAGCTGCTCCGCAGCAATTCGTCCGCCTGGCGGCCGAGCATGGGGCTGATCATTCGCAGCAATACGATGCCGGTGAGCAATACGACCACAGACGGCAGCTCGACACTCCTTGCCACCTGCCCCTCTTCACGGGCCTTTTGGCGCTTCCGCGGGGTCGCTCTTTCCGTCTTTTCCTGTAGGCTCTCCTCCGGCACTGCAGTCAGCCCCCCAGCCAGGTGAGAAGGGTTCGAAAAAGAAGCCTCAGCGAACCCAGATAGGTTTCCGTCGCCCCTGCGATGATTTCAAGGGACAGGCCGAAAAAGATGAGCCCGATGACGATTTTTACCGGAAAGGCCGCAATCAGGATGTTCATCTGAGGCGCAAATTTGGCGCTGATGCCGAAAGCGGCACTGGTCAGTAGCAGGGCCGCAACGGCCGGCGATCCGACCTTTACGGAAAGGACGAAGAGACCCGATGACAGATGGATGAAATAGGCGATAAAATCCCTCTTCAAAGAGATCGTACCGATGTCGACAAGATGAAAGCTTTCCTTTATCGCCCAGATCATCGTGTGGTGTCCGTCCAGAGCCAGGAAGACGACCAGAACCACCCAATAGCCGATCTGGTCGATGATCGAAATCTGGTTGCCGCCCTGCGGGTCCATGACATTGATGATCGCAAAACCCATCTGGAATCCGATCATCTGGCCGGCCAGTTGAACCCCTGAAAAAAAAAGCTGGACGGCCAGACCCAGCACGAGCCCGACGATCAGCTCCGAAACGATCAGCAGCAGAAATGAGACGATGCTTTCGGGAAAAAGGTCCGTGTCCACTCCGACCAGGGGGAAGAGCACCATCGAAAGCAGCAGGGAGAAGAGGGCTTTGACGGGGGCCGGGATCACGTTCGCGCTGAAGATGGGAAACATGGAAATGAAAACCGAGATCCGGATCAGAACCAGAAAGAAGGCTTTGAGCTGATCTTCATTGAATGACAGCAGTTCCATTTCAGATTTCAGATTTCAGATTTTGGATTTTCATCATCTGGCTCCGGGCGGATACAGGCTCCCGTACAGTCACAGTCAGTTGAAGGAGCATGTTCCCGGCGGCGCTTATATGAAACTTCAATATCGTGTTCAGTGTTCAGCGTTCAGGAGTGTTCAGTTTCCAGTTTCGATCAAATGCCGAAAGCGGCACGGCTGGGCTTATCTGAAAATCGGACATCTCACCGGATGTAGACCGGGAGGTTTACGAAAATCCTTTCGCTGTATACGATGATCTTTTCGAGCATCCAGGGCGCGAAGTAGAGCAGCCCGAAGAATACGGCGAGAATTTTCGGCACGAAGGCCAATGTCATCTCCTGAATGGAGGTGGTTGCCTGAAAGATGCTGATTGCAAGCCCCACGATCAGTCCCAGCCCCAGCATCGGCATCGAAACCAATATGGTTAAAAGAATGGCTTCCTTGGCAAAACTGACGACGAATTCGGGTGTCATATCAAATGCCTCCGAAACTGTTCACCAATGATCCGACGATCAGGTTCCACCCGTCCACCAGGACAAAAAGCATCAATTTAAAAGGAAGCGATATCATAACGGGGGGAAGCATCATCATGCCCATCGACAAAAGAACGCTGGCCACGATCATGTCGATGACCAGAAAGGGGACATAGAGCACGAATCCGATGATGAAGGCTGTCTTCAGTTCGCTGATTACGAAAGCCGGAATCAGAACCAGCATCGGAAGCGATTCTTTCGTGAGCGGCCGTTCGACCTGGGCGGTTTTGACAAACAGTGCGATGTCCTTTTCCCGCGTATTCCGGAGCATGAATGCTTTGATCGGCTCCTTCGCCCGGTCGAAGGCTTCCTGATAGGCGACTTCTTTGTCGAGGTAGGGTCGAAGGGCCTGACTGTAAACATGCTGCCCGACCGGAGACATGATAAAGAAAGTGAGAAAGAGGGCGAGCCCGATCAGCACCTGATTGGGCGGAGACTGCTGCAGCCCGATGGCCTGGCGCAGGAAGTGAAACACAATGACCAGTCGGGTAAAGGAGGTCATCAGGATCAAAATGGCAGGGGCCAGGGTGAGGATCGTCAACAGGGCGACGATCTGCAGCGTCATCGCCATATCGGAGGGCTCGTCGGTATCGCCGAGGCCGATTTGGATCGATGGAATCGGCAGGGGGGCGGCGGCAACGGAGGCCGTAAATAAAACGACCCCGATAAGGATCGATGCGGCTCCGATGCGATGGTTTCGAAGAATCATCTGGATTCGGCCTTTTCTAACTCGATTGCATAGGAATTTGCTTTTTCGGGTTTCAGGTTTCGGGCCTTCGCCGCGGTGGAGCGGCTTCGGCCGCGCAGGCGGGTTTCAGGTTTCGGGTTGAGGGCAGAACCTGAACGCTGAACACTGAACGCTGAACACTCTAACTTGCTTCCCTGAAATCTTCCGGCGATCGCCTCTTTTAACGCCCTCGGGAAAAAACGAACCGGGGCGGCATCGGGTGGGGCACAGTCGCCTGCGATCTTTGCAAGATAGCTGACGGCATGCGGAGATACACCGATAAGGAGTTTTTCTCCAAGCACTTCGATCAGGAGAATACGTTCTTTGGGCGCCACGGGACAGGAGGCAAGCATCCGGATCACCCCCTTGCCGGCGCCGCCTGCGGACCTGTAGAAAAATCGGCGGATCAGCAGGAGCGTTGCCACCAGCAGGCCCAGCACGATACTCAACATGCCCACACTCCTCAGGAGCGATCCCCACAGTTCCGGGGCGGCCAGGGCAATCGGATCACTCATCGGATTCATATGAATCTCCTCTTTGACGCGCTTGCGGTCCTTTAAGCCTTTGCGAGAGGATCTCTTTTTTCGCAGAGCCTTGGGACTCGCTTTGGAATCTCCCGCCAGGTCGGAACTCAACCAAGGCTTTTCACCCGTTCGATGGGGCTTACGATATCGGTCAACCGAACACCGAATTTTTCATTGACGACAACCGCCTCCCCGCGGGCCACCAGTTTCTGGTTGATGTAGATCTCCAGCGGCTCCCCGGCCAGCTTGTTCAATTCGACGATCGAGCCCTGGCCAAGCTGCAAAAGATCATTTACCAGCATACGGGTCCTTCCGAGTTCGACGGACAGCTCCAACGGAATATCCAAGATGAAATCGATGTCTCGAGTTCCCGAATCGTTTTCCGATGCGGCATTCTGAGGCTCTGCGGCAATCTCCGCCACCGGTTTGCGTTCCTTATTTTCCATGATCGTTACCTTCCGTAATCGAATGGAGTTTTTGTATTTTAAATGCCTGAACCCCCCTCCGTATGCCGGCGAATCCCGTCAGTTTCGGAATCCCTTCGACCAGTCCCACCAGCGCCTCGGAGGCGTTCTGATTCAGCGGTATGACATCTCCGGGCTTCAAATGGATGAGCCGCTCTCCGCTGATCTCCGCATTCCCCAGCCGAACCGTGATATTGACCCAGGAATCGAATATGATCTCCCTGACCCGTTTTTGCCAGGCGCGGTCCACCTCGAAGGCATCGCTCTGGAACCCGGATGACAGCTTGTTGCGAATCGGCTCGATCATGGCATAGGGAATACAAAGAGAGATGATGCCGCTGCTCTGCTCCAGTTCGATGCTGAATTTGACCACGATGACCAGATCCGATCCGGGTACGATGGTGGCAAACTGTGGGTTGACCTCGGAGCGGACGTAGACCGTCTCGATGCTCTCCACCGGAGCCCATGCAGTTTCGAGCCCCTTCAGGCAGGCCGTCACCACTTTCTTGATCATGACGTCTTCGATGGTCGTAAACTCCCGCCCCTCGACCTTGGCATTCCCGGTGCCCTGTCCGCCGAAAAAAGTATCGATCAGGCTGAATACGAGCTGGCTTTCCAAAACCAGCAGGACAAATCCGCGGAACGGCTCCATCCGGAAGATGTGGAGACTGGTGGGGACCGGAAGCGATCGACCGAACTCCGAAAATTTCAATGTCTCCATCGATTCCACCGCGATGTCGACCGTCCTTTGGAGCAGATGGGTCAAACTGGAGCGAATTTCCCGGGTAAACCGCTCGTTGATGACTTCGAAGGTCGGCATACGCCCGCGGATGACCCGTTCCTGGCCGCTGAAGTCATAGCATCGGATCTCTTCCGGCTCCGGAGCGACATCGGTTTCGGTGTCGATCTTCCCCTCGCTGAGCCCTGAAAGCAGGCTGTCGACTTCCGCCTGGGATAGTATATCGCTCATGATCTTCTACTGAATCACAAATTGAGTGAAGTAAAGGTTTCGGATTTGCCCTTTCGTCAGCACCTGGTTGATCCGGGTGACCAGAGCGTTTTTGAGTTCGATTTTGCCGTCGACCCCCTGGATTTCATCCAGGGTCTTGCTGCTCAGATGGATCAGGATGACATCCCTCAACTGCGGCAGACGGGAGTCGAGTTCCTTCGCAAGCAGTTCTTCCGCAAACTCCAGTTCGATTTTGGATTTCAGATACCGCTTCCCGCCCGGTTCGTTGAGGTTGACAACGAATGGATCCATGGAAAAGATTTTTCCCACGCCGGTTTCGATCGGCTCCTTCGGAGTTTTTTCCGGACCGGGAGCCGGTTCGGCTGAAGTTTCCGCGCCGCCTCCCATCAGGATCCATCCTGCAAACCCGCCTCCGGCAATCACCAGGACGGCGAGTCCGATCAGGATCCATTTCTTCGAAAACTTCCGGGACGGTGCTTCCCCTTCATCGATATCTTTTTCAATTTCTTCTGGCACGATCCCTCCTATCTATCAGGTTTCAGTGTTCAGTGTTGAGGATCTCTTTCCTTGGAAATTGGACATTGGACATTCTACATTGGACATTGTCACGGTTTCTTCAAGATGAACTCTACCCTTCGATTTCTGGCCCGTCCTTCTTCGGTCTCCTCGGGAAATGCCGGCTGCATGTCTCCAAATCCGCCGGCTGCAAACCGTTGCGCTCTCAACCCCAGGCCCTCCGTCAGATAGAACACGACGCTGAGCGCCCGGTATGCGGAAAGCTCCAGGTTGGAGGCAAACGGTCCTCCATGGATCGGCCGGCGATCCGTGTGTCCCACAACGAGGATATCGTTTTTCACATGACGGAACAGGAAGCCGATGGCATCGAGAATCTTCAGCCGGTCGGGACGGACCTCTGCTTTTCCCGACTCGAAGAGCCGGTCGCATTCCATGACGATCACCGCTCCCCGTTCGTCTTCCCGAAAATCGATTGCCTCATCGAGTTCTCTGAGATGATGCTCGGCCGCTTTCTCGCGGTTGACTCCCTCCAGCAGATCCAGGAGGTCTTCGAGCATCCGGTTGTTTGTGATCACCATCGCGTTCTTAGGGATGTTTTCTCCCCTGATGATCGATCCTCCGGGCATGACATCGGTGTAATCGAGAGGCCCGGTCGTTGCGGCAAGCTCCTGGAATCTTTCCTTGAGGGCTCCGGAATCCATCGACTTCATACACAGCAGCATCACGAAAAACGTAAGAAGCAGCATGATCAGATCCCCGAAGGTCACCATCCATGCATTGGGATTGATTCCAGCCGGTGCACTAGATGCCTTTTTTCCCCTTGCCATACATTCTGCCTGTTGGAGGTTTCAGTGTTCAGTGTTCAGCGTTCAGGGGTTCACAACCCGTAACCCCGCAACCCGTAACCCGCAACCCGTAACCCGTAACCCGCAACCCATTCCTCAGTCCAGTACATGAAAGAAAAACTTCCTGAAGGTAAATATTCCTTTCGGTTTTCCGGTCGATCTTTCATGCACGAACACCAGCTCGATTCGCCGGTTCATTTCCCGTGTTTCTCGTGTCTGATTGCTCACCAGCGGACGGTACTGACCCCATCCCCAAGCGGTAAACCGCTTTGCTTCCAGCCCCTTTTCCCGGATCAGATACTCCAGGATCCGACCGGCCTGGAGCGTCGACAACACCCGATTCGTCATCCCGAGGCCCGGTTCCGGCGCAAGATTGTCGGTGTGGGCGACGATCTGTACAGGATACTTGTTTTTTTGGAACGTACCGCACATGCGATCCAGCAGTTTCTTTCCGGCAGCCGTCAAGTGAAAGTCCCCTTTTTCGAAAAGGGCTTTCTCCGGAACCGTCAGAGCCGTTCCGTTCGGGTCGGTCCGGATACGAACCAGCCGGATGAGATCTTCGGCCCCCTCGGTCAGATCTGAGAAGTCGATGTGGCTGGACATCTGTTCCATGTCCGGCAGTCCCATGGTCCCGCCTTTTCCTTCTAAAACCGACTTCCCGCCGGTGAGCACACCGAAATTTCCGATCAGCGAATCCAGCACGCCGAGCTTTTTCTGATCGTCGACGACCGCGATGCTGTTCAGCAGGATGAAGAAGGCCAAAAGGATGATAAACAGCGATATGGTCATCACCATCACCAGGTCGGGTGCAGCCTGCTCGGATCCATGTCTCTTTTTGAGCTTCATCGTTAAAAGTTGCTCTTGCGTTCCTTCGGGGGGATGAAAGCCAGCATTTTCTGCTCGAGTATCCTCGGATTCTCCCCTTTCGTCAGCGAAATCACCCCCTGGATGACCATTTCCTTGATCAGCGTCTCCTCTTTGCTCCGGGTGCGGAGCTTTCCGGCAATCGGCATGCAGACCAGATTGGCCAGCATCGATCCGTAGAAGGTCGTCAGCAGCGCGACCGCCATGGCCGGACCGATGGCATCCGGATCGTCCATCGACTGCAGCATTTGAACCAGCCCGATCAGGGTTCCGATCATTCCCAGCGCGGGGGCGAACGCCGCCATGGTGGAAAAGATCTCGGCCCCCAACTGATGCCGCTCCCTGAGGAACTCGACTTCGGTATCCATGATGGTTTCGATGGCCTGGGGTTCCAACCCGTCCACGGAAAGCTGAAGCCCTTTGCCGAGGAAGTCGTCTTCGACACTCTTGACATCCGCCTCCAGGGCCAGAATCCCTTCCCGTCTAGCCTTCCCGCCGAACTCGACAAACTGACGTACGATCTCCTGAGTCGCCGAATTCTTGGTAAAAAATGCGTTCTTGACAACGCTGATGCCTCTGAGCACGTCCTTCAGGGGATAGTTGATCATGGTCGCGCCCAGCGTGCCGCCGAAGACGATCATAAGGGAGGGAATATCGATGAAGAGGGCGACTCCTCCCCCCATGACAATGGCGACAATGACCAGCCCGAAAGCCGACATGATGCCGAGTATGGTTGCTAAATCCATCGATCCTCCCCTATGGGACATCCATTATCCGATCAGATCCGATCGGATCCGATCCGGTCACGTTGGTCCGGGCGCGGTTTGCGGGCATACGCCCGCACAAGGAGGGATGAGCAACCTCTGTGCCAAAGTCGAAGGTATCCGGGGATCTGTACAAATTCCTGTGAATCGAGCGGGTTAGCAAGGGAGAGGGCGTAGAGAGAGTCGACGGCGGTGACCGCTGCCTCGTCAACAGGGCAATCAGGCTCGTCAAACGGTTGACAAGGGGAGATGCCCGGCAATAGCCCGGCATCCCCCTGTTTTCATTATCGTTTCATCTGGATGGTTTCTGAAAGCATCTGGTCGACGGTCGAGATGATCTTCGAGTTTGCCTGAAAACCCCGCTGGCTGGTGATCATCTTGACGAATTCGGCTGCAATGTCCACGTTGGACTGCTCCAGGGAGTTCGGCGAGATGCTTCCCAATCCGCTCGTACCCGGATGATTCGTGATCGCCTCCCCGCTTTCCCGGGTCTCCCGGTAGAGGTTTCCCCCTTCCTTGTGCAGCCCCTGGACGTCGATGAATTTGGCCAGGGCCACCCGGTTTAAATAGAGAAGCTGGCCGTTTGAATAGACTCCGGTCATCACCCCGTCGGTATCGACGTCGACACTCTGCAGATCCCCGGCTCCGTAGCCGTTTGCGGCCTGATAGGTGGTGGTGGACGCCTTGGAAAACTGGGTGGTGGTCAGCGCGGAATTGACCCAGGCCGAGGCGCCGTCGTAATAGCTGCCGGGGTTGAATTCGATATCCATGGTCAAGCCGCTGATAAAGCTCGGGTTACAGGTGAAATAGCCGTTGGTGGAGACATCGGTTGCAGTGCTCTGGGCGTCCCAGTTGGTGGCGGTGGTCGCTTCATTCGGGTCCGACCAGTTGGTGGTGCCGGTAAACCGTTTCATGGTGACGGCAGTGGCCGATCCGTCCAGCGTGCCGGAGCTGCTGCTGAAACTGAGCGTCCCTTTGGCGAGAAGCCCGGCACATGCGGTCGGGTTTCCGGCCGAGATCGCATCGGATCGCATGTCTTCCTCCGGATTGCAGGTGATCAGATACTCCCAGGTATTGGCTGTGGTGCCGAGATCGTAATAGACGGTGACGTCGTGTGTGCTCCCGAGAGAATCGTAGACCTTGACCGTTGTCTGGTATTCGTAGTAGCTGTCGCTCAACGGGGTGGCGGCGGTCCCGTCCCAGACCGCCGCCATATCGGCCGTATTGCTGGCGGCATCGGCATCGAGGTTGGTGACGATGGTGATCTTGGTGCTCTCTTCCGGTGGCGAAGTAAAGGAGGAAAGCAGGATATCGGACACCGATCCGACGTCTTCTCCTGCCGAATCGAGCCCCCAGCCCTGGAGAACATACCCCTCGGGGTTTACCAGGTATCCTTCCTTGTTGAAGCGGAAATTTCCCGCCCGCGTGTAGAAGCTGGAATCGCTTGTGCCTTCCCGCACGATGAAAAAGCCGTCGCCTCCGATGGCAAGATCGGTGGTGTTTCCCGTGGTTTCGAAGGAGCCCTGCTCGAAGGAGGCGCTGATGTCGGCCAGTGCGGTCCCGCGGCCGATCTGTGAGGTTCCGGACTGGGTGGCGGTCGCCTGCGAGAGCCGGTCCTGGAAGGTATAGTTGCTTGCCTTGAACCCGAGCGTGTTTACGTTTGAAATGTTGTCCCCGATGATCTGAAGGGAATTTCCCAGTGTGGACAACCCGCTGATGCCTGAAAATAATGAACTGGTCAACGACATGGAATCACCTCACGATTGGAGTTGTTCATTTACCATCCAATCTGTACGTTTGCCCTGTACGGTTGGTCTGTACGTTTGCTCTGTACGGTTGGATGTCGATTGTTTGATTCGCCCTGTTATACGCCGCTTGACGACTGTTTCACTTCGATGACGGTATCCGGATCGACCCGCTTGCCGTCGATTTCGAGGTAGGCGGTTCCATCCTCATAGGAAACCCCGGTCACCAGGCCGGCCGCCGTGGCTTTGACCGGACTGTAGATGCCGTTTTCATCGATTGCGGTCAGCTCGAACCGGTAGGTGCCGTCCGCTGCCAGGCTGCCGGTGGAATCGTACCCGTTCCAGTCGATCTGATGCGTCCCGGCCGCAAGCTGCCCCGGATAGAGCGTGACCACCTCCCGGCCGACTTCGTCGTAAATGGAAACCATCATCTGGCTCGGCGATTCCAGCGTGAACACCCCCCCGGTCAGGAGACCTTCTTTGAGCTTCAATTGATCGCTTTTGCAGAGGACCTCTTTTCCGATGTAGTCCAGGATGTTTTCCTCGTTTCCGGAACCGAGCGAAGAGGCGATGGTCTCCAGACTGTCGTTCATGTTGAAGAGCTGTTCGAGGCTCGAAAACTGGGCGAGCTGCGCCGAAAAATCGCTTCCTTCCATCGGATTCAGCGGGTCCTGATGCTTGACCTGTGCAATCAGCATCTTCAGGAAGGCATCCCGCCCGAGGGGATCTTCCTTCTTTTGTGTCTCCTGAACGGAGGCGAGCACATTTTCCAGACCCTGCGGTATCGTGGTGACTGACATCTTTTCATCCTTTTTTGGTAAGCGTTCAGTGTTCAGCGTTCAGTGTTCAGGGGTTTCACCCAGCCTGTTCCCTATCATGCCACAAGATCCAGCAGGCTGTCTGCGGAGTGCAGCCGCTTTTCTCTCCCTTCTACAAACGGGGAATCCGGGGAATCGGTTTTCCGGACCATCCGGCCGCCCGATCCCCTCTGGTGCTGCCCTCGCGATCGGCTGTGATTCTGACGCGTGTCGGCAAGGGCCTGATCGAAGAAATGATCGTACTGCACGTCGATCTTTTCCACCCGAAGCCCCTGCTCGGAAAGGACCGCTTTCAAGTCCCCGGATTGGGAGGCGATCAACTCCTGAGCCCCCTGCTGCTCGGTGACGATGCGGACCCGTATCGCGTCCCCCGTGGTATCGATGTTTACCTGGATTCGTCCGAGATTCGGCGGATGAAGCTGCAGTTGAATTTCCCGGACCCCGTTTTGATGGGAATGCAGGATCTGGCGGCTGACCTGTTGGACCACGTACGAAGGAAGCGTGCGTGTCTGCGGCTTTGCCTCCTCAACGGCCGGACCGGCCATGATGTTTGCGGGCTTGGCCGGGGCGTTTTCGATAGAAGGCACCAGCCGGATTTCACCCTTCGTATCTTCCGATGGATGTGGATGCGTTTGAGGCTCCGGCACCGCCTTGCCGGGGTGAACGGCGGAAGCCTCTTTCTGCAGGAGGCCGATTCTTGCCGTATCGATCGATTTCCGGGGATCTGCCTTCTCCCCCGGACCGATGTTATCCATGAATCGGTTCAGTTGAGCGGAAGTTTCTTTTTGTGAAGTCGACCGCTCGGCGGTTCCTGCAATCTTTGCCCTCAGTTCGGAGACAAACCGGTCCAGGGTGACCGTCCCCTCCGCAACCGGTATCCCCATGCCGTTGATGAGCTTTGCAGTCTGCCGCCGGGCAACCGGGTCCGGCAGGCTGCGCCCATGGTCGGGCATTCCCTTGACGATTCGCTCCAGGTTG